>JANORP010000216.1:0-1559 GCA_031415375.1 Bacteroidota bacterium
GCGGCGCAGCAGGTTTTCCAAATTCGAGCCGGAGAAAAACCTCCCAGACGCATCACTCCGGAAATGATGGAAAAGCTCTGCCAGCCGCCGGACGCGAACATGCCGCAGCAACCGTTGACGTTTCCCTACGAGTTCCCAAAGCCCGGACGTTACCGGATCTGGGTGCAGGTGAAGCTCGGTGGCACCGTGCAAACGGGAGTGTTCGATACCGAGGTCGTGGAAGCCGGGCTCAAAACCGCGGCGGCAAAGTAGCGCGGGCGATGTGGCAGGACAGCAGCCGTAACCAAGAGCGGCTTTCACGTTTTACGTTTTACGAACCCTCGTAAAACGTGAAACTTAAAACGTAATCACGTTGGCTGCTGCGAGGAGTTGGAAGGAACTCCCAGGACGTAGTCCTTGATGATTCCGTAAATCTGCGTCGGATGGAGCGGCTGGTTCGCTGCCCATTCCCCTGCCCCGGCGATGAGCAGCGGATAATCCTTCGGATCGCTCGGCACCACTCCGTGTGAACCTTTCACCAGCGAGGCGTCCAGCGGGATCACGTCCATCAACATGCGGAACCCCAGCTTCTTCTTCAGCAGTCGCCACGCAATCTTCAGCTTCGGCGCGAACAGCGTCGGGTCGAGGAACAGCTCCACCGGGTCGTAGCCTGGCTTGCGATGGATATCCACGCAGCGCGCGAAGTCCGGCGCGAGCGCATCGTCCAGCCAGTAATAATAGGTGAACCACGCGTTCTCTTTCGCCAGCGCGACGAGGTCACCGGAGCGCGGATGGTCCAGCCCCAGTTCCGCCTTCTCCGCGCCTCCAAGCACGCGCGCGACACCCGGCTGCTTCTCCACCACGGCGCGCACGGCGGATTCAATCGAGCGGTCGTTCACGTAAATGTGCGCGACTTGATGATCCGCCACGGCGAACGCCCGGCTCGCACCGCAGTCCAGCAGTTCGCGACCGAGTTCTTCCTTGATCGTAATCCAGCCCTGCTCGCGGAACACGCGGTTCAAATGAATCTGCGTATTGACCGGCGTGATGCCGTATTCGGATAGCACCATGCTGGCGACGCCGCGCTGATCAAAGTAATCAATCAGCCCGCCCACGATGTCGTCGATGGCGCGAAGGTCGGCCTGAATCTCCGGATGCTTCGGGCCGAGACGTTGCAGGTTGTAATCGAGATGCGGCAGATAGATGAGACTCAGCGTCGGACGATGTTTGTTCTCGATCCACTTCGCCGACTCGGCAATCCAGCGCGACGCCGCGTCCGGACCACCTTGCGGCGTCCTCACTCCTGCTGCCGGCCCCCAGAATGTCGGGAACGGAAACTCGCCCAAGTCTTTTTTGATCTCCTGTCGCAGCGACATCGGGCCGGTGTAGATATCGAAAACCTTCCGGCCATCCGCCGGATACGCGGGGCGCGGCGTAATCGACCAGTCGGCGGTGGAGTACATGTTGTACCACCAGAAAAGCTTCGCGCACGTAAAGCCCGCACTCAGCTCGCGCAGTTCGTCCCAAATCTTCCGGCCTTGCACGAGATGGTTCGATTGCTTCCAGAACTGCACCTCTGC
>JANORP010000217.1:0-18263 GCA_031415375.1 Bacteroidota bacterium
CAAGTCGTGGGGAGGCCCGACGAACGGATTGCACCTGCTCCTTTCGTCGTTGTGGTTGAGCAAATAATCCTATCTTAGTGGGGGATAGGGGTTTCCTATTTTGTTCACTTTCTCTCAAGCCGACGATTACCAACGATGGAAATAGCACTGAATCAAGGATCCACAGGCATGCCAAAATCAATTGAAAGGGTAGCATTTGCAGCAATGGCTGGACTTACATTGGCACCGGTGTTCATTCATACGGTGTGGCTCCTCGTTGCATCGAAAATGGGTGCGCAGGCGGATTCCACCGGTCTCACGGTAGGCTCATTGCTGCTGGCAACTGTAGCAGCGATTTGCCAAATTTTCTTTCGTCAACAGATCTTGGCGAAAAGCATATTGGTATTGGCATGCACGGGGTTCATCATTGCAATCGTGCTTGGGGATCTACAATCGATTCTGGCCATTGCAATCGTGTTCGCTGGGCTGTCAGTGTTTGTATCTTGCTTGATCCACTGGCTCATTGCTCGCCTACCGCGGGATGTGGATGGCTCAGCAATGCAGCACAAGGTTCAGGCGGGTTTCTGGGTTCTGTTGGCTGTGTTCACGATTTGGCAGACATCCAAGATCAGTACGTTCATGGGCGATTCCAAGCGTGCCGAACTATCTGTACTCCCTGCAGTTCCATTTTTCAGGACGCATTCATGCTTGACGGCTTATGTACAAGCCCTGAAGCTAGCCAAGGCTGGTGAAGACAATTTGTATGATGCTTCGCTTTGGCCAGACGAGAAGCTGCAGATGGTGGAAAGGGACTCTGAAATGCCGCCGACTGGCTCCTATGCTCCTTTTTATTTGGACACCTATCTGTATCCCCCCCAGTTTTTGTTGCTTCCGGCGACCATTTTTGCCATCAGTGATGATTTTCAGGTGCAGCGAGCCATTTGGTTTGGGTTTTGCGCCTTGCTTCTCGCGATCGGGTTTTGGATGGTCGCCATGTGGCTTGGAGAAAAAGGCAAGCGACGTGCGCTCTGGTTGATCCCGCTGTTGTGGAGTAGTCTGCTGATCATGATCACACTTCAAATTGGAAACGTCCATCACGTGATCATGGCCTTGGCCGTCATGGCCATGATTGCCTTCGAAAACAAAAAACCCATTTTGGGAGGCGCCTTGCTGGCGTTCACGATCGTTTCCAAACTTTCACCCGGCCTATTGGTCGTGATTTTGCTCGTACAGCGTCGCTGGCGCGATGCAGCATGGACCATGGCGTTTGGAATTGCCTACACCTTGCTCACGGCAATCGTGTTGGGTATCCAACCCTTGAGTAGTTTTTTGTCCTACGAGCTGCCACGAATTCTTTCAGGGGAGGCCATGGATTTTCTAGATAGTTCGACGCTGAATATCCTGATCAATGCCGGACCCTTCTCGCTCCCCTTCAAGCTTTCTTTGCTTGGGGTACCATTTGATGACCTATGGGGGACAGCACGTCTCTTGAATACCCTGTACACCGTTGCCATTTTGGGCCTTACAGTGCGCATCGCGCTTCAAAAAAGGGCACGTTTTGAACAAATCTGTTTTTGGCTATCGGTGCTTGCAATGTCTTCCTTGCAAAGCCCATTTTCTCCGGGATATGTGATCATGCCTGTATTTTGGCTGCTCACCGTGATTGCCACCGATGTCAAGACCATAGCTGGAACGATCACCGTGATCGCTATTTGCATATTGTTGTTCATCCCACCACCTGATGCGCAAACCGTCGCCGTATTCTTGAGCCTCACGCAGCAATTGGTGGTTTTTGGCGTTATGATTTTCGCACTCTTCCGCAAACGGGCGCCCTCAATACCCATGCTACAACCTGTCTGAGCACAATGGTTTTCTGGGCAACCCGGAAATTGTTGGAAAGTAGGGCAGTTATGCCCACGGGTCGCAGCATTGCTGTAAGTCTCAAAGATGCGAGTGATCCCAACGGATCAATCCTTCGACTTTCTCCGTCTTTTCAAAAATCCGTCCTTGAAATAGAGCCGCTCGCTGAGCAGGCCCTTGTCATTGTACAGATTCACCCAACCTAGCCCATTTTGAAAGGTGCCCACCTCCAAAGGATTGCCTTCCTTGCTTTGGGTGAAGGCGATCTCGATGAGGCGGCCTTGTTCATATATCCATTCAGTCCATTGACGTCCATTGCGGTGATAGACGCGCATCGGGCCGCTTTCTAGGTCTTGGGCAAATGCCGTCGTGCTTTCCAACTTGCCATCTTCATAAAAGGCACTGTCGATACCCACCTTCGCATCCATCGCCCAACGCTCGATGCGTTTGGGCTGCCCATTGGAGTAGTAACTGCGCAATGTGCCATCGAGGGAATCGCGCACGTAGCTGCAAGCACTCTCGCGCGTGCCATCTGGAAAAAACGATGCATAGGGACCGCTTAGCTGGTCTTGATCCATGAATGTGCGCGCCTTGAGCTTGCCATCACGGTAATAATCCTCGGCAAGACCCTGCATTTGTCCTTCGACAAATTTGCGCCTGCTCAGCGTTTGCCCCGATTCATAATAATAGCGCGCCGGACCATGCTTGACAAAGCCCGCCTTCTTGTCGATGTAACCAAAGGCGATCTCGGCAGCGTTGCGGTTGCGATGGTAGGTGAGGAGAATGCGCACGTGGTCGCCATAGAGCTGCCGATTCTCCGTGATGCGGGTGCCTTTGGCGCGCCAGTCTTTTTGCATGTCCCATTCCAGCGAACCCACGCGGATCGTATCGCCATAGAGAAAAATGGTGTCTTGCGCCTGGACTTGGGTGAACGCTAGCATCACCAACAAAAACCACAGCGGTGCGCAGCGAAAACCCCCCAGTCTCTGCGCGACACGCGTTGCGTTCCTTCCATTCCTTTTTTTCATGAAGCCATCAATCGACTTCGATCCGCAAGTGCTCCTCGATGAATTCGCGCACGCAGCCTTGGCCGCCCGGCAAGCTCAAGATCACATCGACGGCCTCGCGATTTTTGGTGGCGGCGTCGGCAGGGCATGCCGTGAAGCCAGCCTTGGCAATCACGCCCAGATCGTTGGCGTCATCGCCTATGTAGGCGACCTGGGCGTAAGTGAGCTTGCTATCTGCCAGCCACTGCCCGAGGATGATGGTCTTCTCTGTCTTGCCGACATAGTAGCGCCGCACGCCGAGGCGCTCGGCGCGGGCTTGGATCGCGACGCTGTGCTGGCCGCCACTCAAAAAGGCGACCTCTATGCCGCGCTTTTGGGCCGTCATGATGCCACGCCCATCGCGGGCATGGAATTTTTTGAATTCGTCACCCTTTTCTGTGAGGTAGATGCCGCCGTCGGTGAGCACGCCATCGACATCGAGCACGAGCAGCTTGATGTCGCCGACCTGGGCGCGGTGACGCAATTCGTTTTTGAGCAAGCGATCGATGCTCACCTGAAAGGTCGCCGCCAAGACCAGCAGTTGCTGCAGGTCGGGCTCGCTGCGACCCTCCATCCAGGCCACGATATCGGCAGGGGTGCAACCCAGCCTCGGCGCAAAGATGTGGCGATCCAATCCGCGCTGGACAAACAAATAGCTGAGGTTGTCGGCAAAGGGCTGCATGGCATCAGATCATTTGGCGACCGACGGCTGCGGCGATCGGGTGTAGGCTCTGCATGAGCGCCCTGAACTGCGGATGGTCGAGCTGCTGACTCGCATCGCTCTTGGCAACTTTGGGATTGGGATGCGACTCGATGAGCAAGCCATCGACCCCCATGGCTGTGCAGGCACGCGCGAGGTCGGCGACGCCGTAGGCATAGCCCATCGCGTGGCTAGGATCGAGGATGATCGGCAGGTTGGTATATTCCTTGAGGTAAGCGACACCGCAGAGGTCGAGTGTGAAGCGTGTCTTGGTTTCAAAGGTGCGGATGCCGCGCTCGCAGAGCACGACATTGCTGTTGCCGCCCGAGAGCATGAATTCGGCGGCTTGCACAAACTCTTGGAGGGTGGCGCCAAAGCCACGCTTGAGCAACACAGTCTTGCCTGCGCTGGCGCAGCGGCGCAAAATGCCTTGGTCATACATCGCCTTGGCACCGATTTGGATCACATCGGCAAAAGCGATCACGTCCTCGACATGGGTGGCGTCGCGCACCTCGGTGATCACTTTCAGGTCATATTTCTCGCGCATCTGGTCGAGCAGCTTCAGGCCGTCCAAGCCCATGCCTTGGAAAGAGTAGGGCGATGTGCGGGGCTTGTAAGCGCCTGCACGCAACATTTTCACGCCGAGCTCGACGCAGAGTTGGGCGCAGACCTCGATTTGATCGAGGCTCTCCACGCTGCATGGGCCGGTGATCATCATGGTGTTGCCGGTCTTGCCACCGATGGCGATGTCGTCGCCGATGCGCACCGTGCGCGTCTCGGGCATATAGGTGCGGCTGGCGAGCTGTATGTCACTCTCCATGACCCAATGGCCATCGATCAAGCTGGCATCGACGCCGTCAAGTGAATTGTCTTTGGCACCTGTCACGAGTACAAAGCGCTGGCCATCGTGAAAGGCGAGGGCGCGAATCTGCGCTGCGATCTGCTGAGCTTGCGCCTCGCCGACAGCGGGCTGTAGGTGAACGATCATAATTCTCCGAGGATAAGGTTGTTGAAATTCACAGCGCCGACGAGGCGACGGTCATCTGCCACCACAGGCATGAACTGCACCAAAAAAGGCAGCGATTTTACATGTTCCAGCATCTGGCTGATCGTGATGTCTTGCCCGATGAATTGCGGGCAAGGATTCACGAGTCCTTGTGGGTCGAGCGCGCCCGGCTGCCCCAGCTGCCTGAGCAGCCCACGCCTGAGGTCGGCATTGGTGACCAAGCCTGCGAGGTGGCCTGCCCCATCCACCAGCAGGCAATAGCCCATGGCATAGTCTTCGATGGTTTGCAGCAATTGTCGGGTGTCCAAATTGGCGATCGGCAATACGGGCAATTCATCGAGGCCCTGCATCACGTCGCGCACGAAGAGGTGGTTGCGGTCTTTTTGCACGAGCAATTTGAGAAAGGCCACGGGCACACTTTCGGCATTCACCAAAAACGAGCCCGAGACCGAGCAAAAGACGCCGAGGTTGCGCAAGACGAATGAGATTTCTGCATTGACGCCGCCATCGACGTGGATGCGCTTGCCGGGGAATGCACGCCTGAAGCTGCGGATCTTTTGGAAATTGGCGGCATCAAACTTGCCACCGCTCTGCCCGGGCGTGGTCGTCATGAATAGGATAAAGTCGCAGGCCGATGCGTAGGCCTCAAAGGCACTGTTGGGCGTGTGGGTCGTGATGGCCAGGCCCCATTGACAGCCCAAATCGGGCAATTCCAGCTTGCGATCGGCGATTTGCTCGTATTGCAAGGTCACAAAATCGACCTTGTGGCGGGCGATCATCGGATAAAATGCCTCGGGATAGGTGCTGATGATGTGCAGGTCGATCGGCAAGCTGCTGATCGCACGCACCCGCGAGATGGCATCCTCCACACTCAAATCGTCATTGCAATCTACATGGACATAGTCCATGCCGATCGCCTCCAACTCTGCGACGAGCGCCTCGAGTTGCCTTTCCTTGCTAGAATAAATCGATGCTGATATTTTCATGGATGCTGTAAAGCGTCCAAAATTACCCAAAAAAGAGCAGAATTTACAGAATTTGCAGAATCGGGCTTGGAGTTGAATTCGTTGGTGGTATGGGGTTTTGGTTCATTGGGCGTCTCAAGGGCTATTTTTGCAAGGCTCGCACGAATTATTTGGGGTCGGCCCACATGGATTTGAAATCGATATGTATTTCTTGTCCATCGATTTTGAAGGTGAATTCATCCACGCGGTCTTTTGTTTTGATCTGCCAATCACCTTTTTCAATTTGCCGGACGGTGATTTTTTTTGCGATTGGGTTGATCGCGACATAATACGGCACCTCCAAGGCTGCATATACGCCGGGTCTAGGATCTATCCCTTCTTCCAACTGTTCGCCCCACTGGAAATGGAGCACGAGTTCGGCATGCGGTAAATAGCGAGCCTTGTCTGCAATCGGCAGTCCCTTCTCCCATCTTCTCCAACCAAAAAGGTGATGTTTGCCTCAAATCCAATCAAAATAGACTCTCGTGTACCCGCCGGCATACCAAAAACGCAGTCTAAAACGGGTGCCCGCGACAGGGGTATAGATGATCGGCCAATTGTGGGTCCACCACATGTTCAGTATATTCTTGCCTTGGTGGGTGATCTCGCCACAAAAGGCGAGAAAATCGCATTCCTCGGGCACATCAAACTCAAAGGTGGTCTGATCGGAGTAGATATTCCAATCGAAGACCTGCCATTTTGGCTCAAAGGGAATGCCCTTGAGCAATTGGCTGATGAGCGTGCCCTCCAAGGCATCGGCCCAGAGGGGCTCATACTGGGGATCGTTGGCCAAAATATCGGCCTCGTAGATCGGCATGGCCCAGAGCCGCCCGCCATCGGGCAGGATCATCCCTGGTGTAAATTTTAATTCGCGCAAGGCCAGGATGGTCTCGTCGAGCACCAGCGAGCCATAGAATTCATGGAAGAGCAAAGAGACGGGTTCCGACGGCTCAAAATCACGGATGTCCTCGTTGTGGCATTGCACGGTCGGGTGATTTTCGACGGTGCCCCCCAGAATTTCATACAGCACTGCGCTTTGTTCGACGGCGATGACCTCTTTCGCGCCCATCTCGGCCATTTGGCGACTGAAAATGCCCCTTCCTGCGCCGGCCTCCATGACGACCTTCCCTTCGATGTGTTTGCGGTAGCGCTTGAGCAGGGCACCAAGCGTGCGGGTGCGGCGCTTGCTTTGGTAAATTGGGATGAAGGTCAAAAAATCCTTGACATCTTGTTCCTGTTTGCCCTTGAGTTCATTGAAGAGTTCCATGGGTTGAATTTAGTGGGAAATTGATTGGCATCAGCGCTGTGGCGCATTTGCCATTCGACTTGCAAACTGTATTTGCTTTTGGGTATTTCTGTTTGTATTTTGATGTTCATTTATTTAGCTTTGTGCTTGAAGGAGAAAGAATATGCGGGGAATTTCAATTCGGGTGGATCGGCTGACCCATTCGATCGAGGATGCAAAGACGGGTGAGCGACATGAGACCGAGGTGATACGGGTGATGCCTCAGCAGGTCGGCCAAATCAAGAAATCGCAATTTGGATTTGATTGGGCGTTGGAACTCACGCAGCCGGGCCGTGAAGTGTACAAGCTTGTGCGGGTGGATGCGCCGAAGGTGATCCAGGGTTTGGTGAGCTTGGAAGATATGGGAAACCCGATGGAGCTCCATTTGATCGAGGATGCGAAGTTCAATCAGCATCGCGTTAAAAAGTACCTAGGTGTTGCGGGAAATTTGTTTGCGTTTGCTTGCAAATGTTCATTTGAAAAGGGGTACGATGGTTTCGTAATGTTTGACTCGAAGACCAAACTCGTGGATCATTACATCAAATCCCTTGGCGCGAAAAAGCTCTCAGGGACAAGGCTTTTTCTCGATACATTAGTTGCAAATCTGCTCGTTGGTCAGTATTTTCGAGAGGAAAATGAAAAAATTTAAGATAGATTTTGAATGGCTGGATCACTTTGATGGGCCGGTGAAGTCAAAGCCGATGACTGAAGAAGAGCTTGTGTTGGTCAGGGCCCATATCGCTGCCCACAAGAAAAAAGTTGCTGCAGCAGAAAAACGCAAAGCAAAGCGCGTAGCCAAGAAAAGTATTGCTTGAGACCAAGTTTTTGGTCGCAGGAAAATAAGAGGAATTTCAATCCGGGTGGATCGGTTGCCGCTTTTCGTCTTATCTTTAAGGCATCACCATGCGTCATGAGGGTCTATGGAATTGGATATTCATCGGAAAAAAGTTGTGCTCTACAATCCCAAGGCACTCTTTTTTGATATGCCACTGGCTTTGCTGGCAATTGGATCCATGCTTGACCCTGAGCGGTACGAGGTCGTGATCATCGATGCACGCATAGAGGCCGACCCAGTCGCTGCCGTACAGCGGCATATCAAAGGCGCGCTTTGCTTTGGCGTGACGGTGCTCACAGGTACGCCTGTGCAAGACGCACTCATGATGTCTGAGCAGGTACACAAAATGGCACCCGAGGTGCCGATCATTTGGGGAGGCTGGCATACCGCGCTTTTTCCGCAGCAGCCTCTCATCGACGAACCCTATATTTCCGTGACGGTGCAGGGGCAAGGCGAAAATACATTCAAGGAACTCGTCGATCGCTTGGACAATTGGCTTCCGTTGGATGGACTGCATGGCATTTGTTTTCGAAAGGAGGGCAAGATCATTCAAAATATGCCGCGTACGCTGGAAAACATGGACGATCTAGCCCCCGTCAATTATGACCTCATCGACGTCGAAGCCTATTTTGCCAAAAAGGGAAGGCGGCAGTTTGACTACATCTCTTCTACCGGCTGCTTCTTTCGGTGCAATTTTTGCGCCGATCCCTTTGTCTTCAACCGTAAGTTTTCGGCGATCTCCCCATTGCGCATGGCTACGGAACTGGAGGCTTTGTACAAACGTTACCGATTCACCGACCTCAATTTCCAGGACGAGACATTTTTCACCTATGCCAAGCGCAGCCGTGAATTTGCACAAGAATTGATCGACCGCGACATACGCATCACTTGAGCTGCGACGATGCGGGCCGACCAAGGCTGCCGTATGGATGATTCGGATTGGCAGGTGGTACGTAAATCTGGATTGCGCCGACTGCTCATCGGTGTCGAGTCGGGCTCGCAAGAAATGATGGACTACTTGAAAAAGGACATCAAGATCGAGCAGGTGATCGAATGCGCTGAGAAATGCAAGTCGCTGGGCATCGACGTGCAATTTCCCTTCATCATCGGTTTCCCCAAAGAAACCGATGTCAGCGTGGCGGCCACCGTAGCGATGGTCAAGAAGTTGAGCCGCATGAGTCCCGGATTTCGCACGCCCATCTTTTATTTTAAGCCCTATCCAGGGTCCAAGATCACCGAGGATGCCGTGCGGGATGGATTTGTGATGCCCGCCACCACAAGGGAATGGGCCGAATTTGATTTTGGCGTAAGTGGGCCATGGGTAAGTCCTGAGAAATTTGCCTTCTTTGAAAATTTCAAATTTTACAACCGCCTCGCCCACAACCATCGCGGCAATCTACTTGCGCCGTTGAAGCATATCGCGCGTTGGCGCCTGAACCGCGACAACTATACTTTTCCGATCGAGCGCAAGATCGTGGAGGTGCTGCGTCCGGAATTGGTGCTAAGCTAGTGGATCGTGCGGCTCCTGAAAGCGGGCCGTTATCGAATCAAAGCCATTTACGCATAGCCGCCACAAGCAAGCGCCATCCGATCCCTGCAAACAAGCCCCAATCCTCACTTGGTGTATCGAGGCTGGCGAAACAGCAAATATCCTCCTCAAATCACCCGAATCAACCCATTCAAATCATCCAAGCTCGTCGCTGGAAAATTGGAGATGCGAAACTGCGCGCCTGCAAACCTCTTCTAATGGCATCCCAAAAAACTAATATGGCGAACCTTTTATGCTTTTACTTTGCATTAATGCTAAATTTTATGTAAATTTGAGTCATATTAGGAGAAGGATATGAGGGGACTGACAATCGAGATCGATCGGCTTACCCGTTCGATCGAGGATGCCCAAACGGGCGAGCGCTTTGAAACGGCCTTACCGCGGGTGCTGCCCGGGCAAGTGCATGAGATCAAGAAATCGCATTGGTTGTTTGATTGGCACTGGGAAATCAAGCAGGCTGAACGGGAGATTTACAAACTGGTGAAGGTCGTGGAGCCTCGGGTAATGCAAGGACTCGTGAGTTTAGAGGATCGGGGGGATCATGTGTTTTTGCACTTGATTGAGAATGCGAAAATAAATCGAGGAACGTCCAAAAAATATTTCGGTGTAGCAGGGAATTTGTTTGCTTACGCTTGCAAAAGATCCTTTGAGCTGGGTTTCGGAGGCTTTGTGGCATTCGATTCCAAAACCAAATTGATTGGTCACTATATCAAAACGTTAGAAGCGACTTATGTAGGCGCCCAACGCCTTCATTTGGATGAAGAAGTTGCAAAAAAGCTCATTATTCGGTATTTTGGAGGCTATGAAGCAGAATGACAAGAAGAGATTGCCCGAGCCAGATGACGTGCCATATTCCGTCATTTCCACCGCTGATACGGCCGAAAGCCGAGCGCTCACAAGCGATTGGATCAAGGCTCGCAAGAAACAGATCGTCAAGGCTGAACGCCGAAGAAGGAAAGGTATGGTGACAAAACCTCATGAAGAATAGTTCGATCAGATTCTTATGACCAGATATATTCGTTCAAGCCGAGTGCTTGTCCGCTGATGAGGAAAATGCGCTCGCCGAATTTTTCAAAAATCTCAAAATGAAGTACTAGATGGAGTCGGAAAAGGGAAAACCTGCTTCTGATCTTGGAAGGCAATAGTGCTGTGGTAAACAGGATCGAGTTTGCTTTGGCCTACCAAACAAGAGCGGCACTGCAAAGTATCTTTGTATCCACTCCTCCTCAAATCACCCGAATCAACCCATTCAAATCATCCAAGCTCGTCGCTGGAAAATTGGAGATGCGAAACTGCGTATCCGCAAACTTGCCGTAACCGCTGCCAATCTCGTAGCCGGCTGCTGCGATGGCCTTGATTTTGGCCTTGCCGTCAGGGTAATTGTGCTTGGCGACGACGACAGTATTGCTGCGGTACCGTGGATCCTCCACCGCAAAGTCCAGGTCTGGATGCGCCGCGATGAAATCGCTGAGCACGCGATATTTCGCGTCATGGGTGGCGAGGATCTCGCCTAGGCGCGGCTGCATGTCGGCGCAGACCTGCGCGAGCAGGTAAATGTCGAGGATATTGGGCGTCGCGGGGGTCTGCGACTTGAGGCTGAATTCATGCAGGCGGCTCCAACGGTGGTAGGTGCCCACATATTGGCCGGCTTTTTCGAGCTCGATGCCGCGCGCGAGCAGGCGCGGGCTCAGCACGAGCACGCCCAGGCCCGCAGGCAAGCCGAAGCCCTTTTGCACTGAGAAATACAAGCCATCCAATTGCGTGAGATCGGCGCGCCAAGTCGGTACGGCAGAAACCGCGTCCACGACGAGCAGTTTCTCTGGATAGCGTTTCCGCAGCGCAGCGAGGTCTTCGGTGGGCATCATCACGCCCGTGCTGCTCTCGTTGGCGATGGCCGCGATGAACTCGGCGCCCTCGGGAATCTCCAGCGCATCCACATCAAAGCCATCTCCATCCGCCACCTGATGCACGCCGACTTTTTTGCCAGTGCGTTTCATGGCCTCTGCAAAACTCGCCGAGAAGCTGCCATTCACCAGGTGATAGCTCTCCCGCGCCACACAATTCAGCGCGATGCGCTCCCAAATCTCGGTCGCCCCCGAAAACAGGAATACATGGTAATCATCCGGCACCGCCAAGACGGCCCGCAAGCCCAGCTCCATCTTGGCATAGATGTCCGTGAACTTGGAGCTGCGATGCGAAATCGACAAAATACCATCCTCGACAGCCCTTTGCAGGTGCTGCGGCACGGTCGGATAGATTTGGGAAGGCCCGGCGGTGAAGTAGATCATTGCGGGGCAAAGATAGTGTCTATCGCACTCCTACTTAGTCCCGCAAGAAAATATTGAAATTGTTGTCTGAGGACACGTTCATATACAAGATGCTCGCGTAGGGAAAAAACTTCTCCCGGTTTCCAGAATCGTGCTTGATGACCAGCAACAAGCCTGAATCCATCGCCGTCAGCGATACGACCGATTCTTTGGTGTACTCCGTCCAGGACCGGTAAGCAGTGCCGCTGCTTTGCGACACTGTATTGTAAAAGTTGAGTGAGGCGGCGGTCGGCAAATTGCGGCTCACAAAACCTGCGGCGTCAGTTTTTGACATTTGCGCAAACCCAGCCACAGCAGCCACCAAGAAAACAAAAAGAAGAAAATGCTTTTTCATAGATGCAATGATTGAAGCATCAATATAGCCAATAACTCAATACAAAACCCGAAACTTGATCGTATTCTCGATAATTGGTTCATAAGCTCCCGAAGGACTAGTGCCTGACCCAAAGAGTGAGAAAATTATCAAAGCATTGTAAATAGTTAGGAATCCTTACTATATTTGTAGCGACAATTTTGTCACAGCTCTTAATCATCTTATCTGTTATGGGAAACATCATTTTTTACCACGCTGGGTGCTCGGTTTGCATGAGCGCCGAAAAAGAAATACTGGGATTGATCGACCCATCCAAGGTCGAAGTCGTGCACCTCGGGGAAGAGAAAAGCCGTGTCTTGGAAGCCAAGAATGCTGGCGTTCGCTCGGTTCCTGCGCTCATTACCCCCAATGGCCAAGTGCTGCACATCAACTTTGGGGCTGCAATCGAAGCGCTGGAAAACTAATTCAATCACGAAAATTTTTATCCTGAATGTTAAATTCAAACAGTATGAAGAATCTATTTTTCTGGATCGTGCTACTCATGTCTTGCACCACAAGCCTGAGGGCACAAAGTTTTGACATCACCAATGTCTCGGTGCAAAAGGATGCAGAGCTTGATCAACTTATCTTTAGGATCGAGGTAGCAGGCAATGCCGGGGACTCTGTACCAGTCGCCATCGGTGCCCTCGATGCAGCACCTGTCTTGGGCTATGTAATTCCCACATCGCTCAACGCTGCCGATGTAGGCTTTGATTCCACATCTGGCATCGTCGCACTGGCACTCACAGCCCACCCCGACTTTGATGACACCCCGCTCTGGGACGAAAACAGCGATGCCAACTATACGAATGATGGTATCGTTTGGCACCCGCATTGGGTGTTGCTGGAAAATAATGCTTCCGTTCCAGGTGGTCTCGCGGTGAAGGCTACTACGGGCACGAGCGTATTGCCACCCACCAATCCAGGCATGCCCATGTACATGGACAGCCCAGGCTTCCCGGTCGTGACCTCGGGACATACGATCTCCTGTATGGTGCCCCTGTACCGCATTCATTACCGCGATCAATTCAACTACGACGGCGTCACGGCCTATATGCAGGTGAATACCTCCAATATGTCGCTGCCGATGCTAGGCGTCTATAGTGTCTATGATGTCGCCTCTGGCAACCTTTCACTGCCCTACACGGTGGGTCATCACAGCTGCGACACGTTGCTGATCGATATTTCATCGGCTTCGGGCATCGGCTTGGTCAATCCCAAAACGGTGATGGTCTATCCAAATCCCGCAGCAACCGAGGTCGCTGTCACGCTGAGCTCTGGATTGCCGACCTCGGTTTACGAGGTACAAATCTACAATCTCTCAGGCACTGCTGTGTATCAAGGTGTGCTCTCTTCGGCTACCACGACGATCTCGGTGAGCAGCATCGGGTCGGCAGGAACCTATGTGCTCAAAATCGTCGAGTCGAGCACAGGAGCGATCAAGGGTTCAAAGAAACTTGTGCTTTACTGAAACACCATGAAAATTGCAGTTTGGGACACCTATGTACAGCGTGAGGATGGGAAAATGATGCACTTCGACATCCTGGTGGACAGTAGTAACGTGCAGGCTGACCAGGTGCTGGAACTTGGTCGGCATTATTTGGGATCGAAGTCGTTTGCTACCGATGGATTGACGGCGCGAGAATGCAGGTTTTGCCACATCGAGGAGGCCTCTCCTGAATTGGTTGCTCAAATCTTGCTGCGAAACCATGCCATCGTCGAAATGGAAAATTGCGATTGAGTAACTAGGATTAGTAAGGATTGCTAACTTTGCCCGTATTGCAGATGTGATACGGGCAATTTCCATGGAACAGGAATTCAAAAACAAGGTCGTTTACGGGCTAGAGCGGGTCTCTGAGGTATTCAAGACATTGCTTTGGGAAAAGGCCAAGCTTCACGGCATGAGCCCCATCCAGATTCAGATTCTCCTTTTCGTCTCAAACCATCCTTCCACCCTATGCAGCGTCAGCCACTTGGCTCGCGAATTTGACGTGACCAAGCCTACGATCAGTGATGCTGTCAAGGCGCTCCTAGAAAAGGGCCTCGTTGAGAAAGACCACTCCTCGAGCGACAACAGGAGCTTTTTCCTCAAGCTTTCAGCAAAGGGCATCGATCTCGTGCGCGAGCTTCAAGATTATGCCTCACCGCTACAGCAGCAGCTCGATCACATAGACCCCATCGACCTCCTCGCCACCTACAACACACTCACAAAGATAGTCTATCAACTCAATTGCAGCGGTATCTTGACTGTGCAACGCATCTGCTTCGGTTGCCGTTTCTATGAAAAACTCCCCAATCTGCACTACTGCAACCTGCTTCAAAAGCCGTTGATGGATCATGAAATCAGGCTCGATTGC
This sequence comes from Bacteroidota bacterium, assembly GCA_031415375.1. Classification (GTDB taxonomy): domain Bacteria; phylum Bacteroidota; class Bacteroidia; order J057; family JADKCL01; genus JADKCL01. The sequence goes on from JANORP010000217.1 coordinate 14,301, forward strand.
CCTGAATTTGAAGCAGAAACGACACAGACCGTGCAGGCCTAGCTAGACAGCAAGCCCTAATACAAAACCCGAAACTTGATCGTATTCTCGATTCCCCTGAGCGCCTTGATCACCTCGGTGTCGTACTTGCGGTTGATATCCGTGATCACGTAGCCGATCTTGTCGTTGGTTTTGAGGTATTGGCCCTCGATGTTGCAGCCGTGGGCGCTCAAGACATTGTTGATCTGTGCGAGGATGCCGGGCACGTTGCGGTGAATGTGCAGCAGGCGATGGATGCCTTGCTGAATGGGCAATTGCAGGTGCGGGAAATTCACGGACATGTAGCTGTTGCCAGTGTTGATGTAGCCGATGAGCTTGTCGGGGACATAACTCGCGATGTCGGCTTGCGCCTCTGATGTGCTGCCGCCCACGTGGGGCGTGAGGATCACATTGGGGATGCCTTGCAGCTCGGTCACAAAAGGCTCATCGTTGCTTGCGGGCTCCTTGGGAAATACATCGACAGCTGCGCCGCGCAGCTTGCCCGCTTTCATGGCCTTGGCCAGCGCCTTCACATCCACGACGAAGCCGCGGCTCAGGTTCAGGAGCACAGCCCCCAGCTTCATTTGCCCGATTTCCTTCTCCCCAAAAAACCCTTTGTTGCTCGCGTCGCCATCGACATGCAGCGACACCACGTCGGCAGCTTTGAGCAGCACCTTGAGTTCTGTGACACGATGGGCATTGCCGAGGGCGAGCTTATCGACCTTGTCGTAAAAAATGACCTTCATGCCGAGGCCCTCGGCGAGCACGCTTAGCTGCGAGCCGATGTTGCCATAGCCGACGATGCCCAGGGTCTTGCCTCTGATCTCGTTGCTATTGGTCGCGCTCTTGTCCCAGACGCCCTTGTGGGTGAGGATGTCTTTTTGGGGAATGCCGCGCATGAGCATGATGATCTCGCCGATCACCAGCTCGACGACACTGCGCGTGTTGCTGTAGGGTGCATTGAAAACGGCGATTCCTTTTTCTAGGCAACCGTCGAGGTCGATTTGGTTGGTGCCGATGCAAAATGCGCCGACGGCTGCCAAGCGGTCGGCGTGTGCCAAGACTTTGGCGGTGACGCGGGTCTTGGACCGGATGCCCAGGATGCTCACGCCCTTGATGGCCTCGCAGAGTTCGTCCTCACCGAGGGCTTGTGTCATGCGCTCGACTTGGTAGCCTTCTAGGCGCAGTGCCGCTTCGGCATTGGGGTGGATGTTTTCCAAGAGCAGCACCCGAATGCGGTTTTTGGGGTAGCTGATCTCCATCGGGAGATTGTTGTGGTAGAGGAATTCGTCGAGGCTGGGCGCGATGTGGTCGGCATTGGAGCTGGCACTCTCGCGGTCGATGTTTTCGGTGAAGGCGAAGAACTTCACATGCTCACCGCCAAATTTCATCTGGTAGTCGGTGTAGCCGTCGCCGACCACGAAGATCTCGCCCTTGAGGCCGAGCGCCTCCAATTGCCTCACTTTGCCACCCGAGGAGGCCAGGACATTTTCCCGGTCAAAGCCGATGATCTTGCCTTTTTTATCCGTTACAAAGGTATTGGCGAATACCCGTTCGGCAGGGATGCCATACTCGGCCACGATCGGCACGATAAATTCCCTGAAGCCAGCAGAAATCACATAGATGCGCTCGGCATTGGTGGCAAAGAAGGCATGGTTGCGGGAAATAGAGCGCGAGACTTTTTTGCGCAACCGCTTCACCAGCTTGTCGATGTCTTCGATGTGGGCTTCCAGGATCGCCAAGCGTTTGCGCAAGCCATCGGTAAAGGAAATCTGTCCCTCGATGCCTTGATCTGTGAGCTGTTTGATTTGCTCCAGTGCCTTTTCGCGGTTCTTCTCACCTTTCAAAGTGATCTCGGCGAGCTCTTCGAGTGCCTCGACCTGCACAAATGTGGAGTCAAAGTCAAAGATGTAGTATTGATTTTCGGTCATTTTCGGGCTTTAAAATTCGGGGCGCAATTTAGGAAAATGCAGGCGAAGGATTTGGATTTTTGATGCTTTGCCGCAAATGATGCGTCATCGTTGCCAACCGGAAGGTGTGATCAGCGGCGCACCTGGAAATAATTTTCCTTGCCCATCAAGAATTTGTGGCTCGCAAATGCCCAAAAGAACATTGTCGCCAGCAGCAATATGGGCATCAAAACAATCGCCAACAGCAATCCTAGCACCACCAATGTCCATTGCCAACCATTGTTGGGCGACTTGCGCAACATGGCCCGCAAAAAGATCCATCCTCCAAATCCTGCACCCAGACTCAGGAGCAGCATCAAATTGCCCATCCAGAATGGCATGCTGTCGGATGGACCCTTGATGGACCTGATCGCCTGCAAAGGAATCACTTGGTAGGCGATGGCAATGCTGCTGTCTTGGATAGCAGTGATGCGGCCATGTACTTTCTGGGCAGGCTCATGGGCAACTACCCCTACACGATCACCAACAAAAAAAGTATGCTTGATGCGATCTTTGCCACGATGAGGGTGTACGTCCAAGGCTCCGTTGGACGATTCTGCCTCAGATTGTGCTGTGAGCGTTGTGGGCATCCAGACCAGCAACAGCCACAACCATTGCCAAGTTCTCATTTGGTCGGTGGCTTTTCCCTGGCCGTGGTACTGAGCTTGTAGTCGTGGTAAAGGCTATACTTCTTCACGGAAGTCGCCAGCAAAGTGATCCCGACAATGAGGCCAATTGGAAATGCAAGTGCAGCAGGTATAGACAGTATGCTGAGCACGATGAACAATGCGTAAATGGGGGCTGGCCCAGAGATGGCAGTGACCGTCGCAATCACAGCGATTGCGATCCAGGCCGCAATGATAATGGTAGAGGCCCAAAAGACCTTGTTGCCCGCCTTGTGTATTTTTTCACGGCGCACGCCGATTTCATCGATGAACTGTATCCCGACTGTATCGGGGCCCAACACGACCGAGCTGTCGAACACAGCTTGGAGGGGCATGCCACGGTACTTGATCGGGTTATGCCGATAGCGCACATTCACCGAGCTGCCTACGGGCACCTCGACGTCGCGGGTGCCATTCTGCGATTGGATGTAAAGGGTGCCATTTGCAGACTCGGGTTCCGATTGAGCCATCGCACCAAGGCTCGTGCACACTGTGACCACCAGTATGAGCAAGCAAATTATCAACGCAGTATTTTTCATGGGATGATGCGGCCTAGATTCTTTCAGCGACTAAGTTACAGCTTTTGCGGCATCAGATGGTCATCGTGCGATGGTACAAAACGATTTGCACTATGGTCGTGGAGGTCTAGATGGTGACCCCTTGATCACCCGCCAAAGGGAACGCGACATCTGCAAATTCTTTCTGCTGAGCAGCAGGAGCACCACGCCCCAAGGGATCAGCGCGACGGCCATCACAAATAAAAGCAACAGACCAAGGAGAAATAGAATCGCCCTCCCGACGGTATTGATCTGCAAGCCTAGATCGATCAAGCCGCGATTCAGCAAGACAAAGAACACATAGGTTGCAAGACCCAACACCAATGATATGCACCCAATGGTCGCAACCCCCTCGTGCCGCAAGGTAAATGAGGAGACCTTTGAGATCGGGAAAGCAGTCCCAGAAACGACAATGGTGCTGTCGGTCACCTGCTCGACAGTGCCTTTTACAGTGCCAAGACCCTCACTGGGCACGGGATGGACCTTGATCAATTTCCCTACAGAAATCAGGGCCTTTCTTCGGCCTTGTAAATTCTGGATTTCGAGGCTGTTGGCCGACTCGGCCTCTGATTGACCCCAAATGGCAGTGGATCCAGCAAAAAGCAAGATCAAACAAGTGAGCAAGCGCTTTAGCATTGCGCAATCATGGTTGTGTAGTCTGTACATATTGAGAGAAAGATGCACGTTTTTTCGACCATTTCCAATAGGCCGGCACCCCAATATAGGGCAATCTATCCATCTAAAATCGTTGAGTCGTGGGGCGGGGGGGGCCCG
>JANORP010000218.1:0-2274 GCA_031415375.1 Bacteroidota bacterium
CGCGCGCGTGGAACATGCCGCCGAGTGTGACGAGGAAAGGGGGCAGTTCGTAACGCTGGATGAGCCCGCCTTGCAGCCAGCCAAATCCGGTGCCGAGCACAAGCGCGCCGCCGATCGCGGCCAGCGGATGCCAGTGGTGCCGGCCCACGAGCGTGGCGATGATGACGGTGGTGCAGGCGACGACGGAGCCCACGCTGAGATCGATGCCGCCGGAGAGAATCACAAACGTCATGCCGATGGCCACGATGCCGAGCGCGGCGTTGTCGGTGAAAAGATTCGCGAAGACGCGGGCGGAGCCGAAACCCTGGTACATGGAGGAGGCCGCGACGAAGAGCGCGACGAGGACGCCGGCGGTCATGAGCAGCGGGAGGAGTTTGCGGTTCATGTGGTGGCGGCTTTCCGGGGGAAGAGTCCGCCGAGCTGCGCGCGAAAGACGGGTGATTGCAGCAGGCAGGCGAGGAGGATCACCACGGCCTTCGGCACGGGCGCGATCGCGGGCGGCATGCCGAGGTTATACATCGTGGTGGTGAGCGTCTGGATGAGCAGCGCGCCGACGATGGAGCCGACGAGCGTAAAGCGCCCACCGGTGAGCGCGGTGCCGCCGACGAGCACGGCGAAGATGGCGTCGAGTTCCATCAGTTCGCCGACGCGCGAGGAGTCGGCGGCCTTGATATTGGACGTGGCGATGAGTCCCGCGAGCGCGGCGCAGACGCCGGAGAAAGCATAGACGAGCACTTTCACCAGCCGCACCGGAGCGCCACAGAAATGGCTCGCGGTTTCGTTGTCGCCCGCCGCCTCGATGAACAGCCCGATGGCCGTGCGGCGCGTGAGCAGTGCGGTAGCCGCGAAGACTAGAGCGACAATGGTGACGGTGAACGGCAGGCCGAGGAAGTGGCCGTTGCCGAAGAAGACGAACGCGGGGTGCTCGAAGGTGACGATCTGCCCGCCGGTGATGAGCATGGCGATGCCGCGTCCGACGACCATGAGGATGAGCGTGGCGATGATCGGCTGGATGCGGAGCCGGGTGACAAGAAGCCCATTCCATGCGCCCAGCGCCGCACCCGCGAGCACGCAGAGCACGAGCACCGCGGCGAAGGGCAGAGCCGTGGTCGTGACGAGCAGCGCGGCGAGCGCGCCGGTGATCGCCATGACCGAGCCGACGGACAGGTCCACGCCGCCGGTGCCGATGACCAGCGTCATGCCGAGCGCGAGCAGCATGACTTTCGAGCCCTGGTTGAGCACGTCCACGAGCGTGCCGTAGAGATGGCCGTCCTGGATGACGATGCGGAAAAAGGCGGGCTGATAAGCGAGGTTGAACGCGAGCAGCGCGGCTAGGCTCAGCACCGGCCAGAGCAGGCCGCCGCCGGTGAACCAGCCTTTCACTTTGGCGAGCGGATCACTCATTGGCGTGGGGCTGGGCAATCATTTGCAGGACGCGGCTTTCGTCGAAATCGCCGTCGAGTTCGCCGACCTGTTTGCGGTCGCGCAGCACGACCACGCGGCTGCTCACGCGCACGACTTCCTCGAGTTCGGAGGAGATGAAAAGCACGGCCATGCCCTTTGCGCGGAGCGACTCGATGAGCTTCTCGATTTCCTCCTTCGCGCCGACATCGATGCCGCGCGTCGGCTCGTCGAGGATGATGAGCTTGGGCTGCATGGCGAGCCAGCGGGCCAGCAGGACCTTCTGCTGGTTGCCGCCGGAGAGGTTGCGGATCGGTGTCTCGGCGCTGGCGGTCTTGATGTTCAGCGCACGGATGTAGTGATCGGCGAGTTGCGCCTGCTCGGCGGCGGAAATCCGGCGCAGCGGCCCGCGGCTGGCCTGCATGGCGAAGACGAGATTTTCGCGCACGGAAAGATGCGGGAAGATGCCTTCCACTTTCCGATCCTCCGAGCAGAAGCCGAAGCCGCGCCGGATCGCCTCGCCCGGCGTGCGCAGCGCGGTCCGCTCGCCGCCGATGCGCAGCTCGCCGCTCTCGTGCGGGTCGATGCCGAAGAGCATCCGCGCCGTCTCGGTGCGGCCCGAGCCGAGCAGTCCGGCCAGCCCCACGACCTCGCCCGCGCCGATGCGCAGATCGATCGGGCCGACGCTGCTCTGGCGTCCGATGCCGCGGGCGTCGAGCAACGGAGTTTCCGAGCCCGCAGTTTTCGCAGAGGTGGTGTGCGAGGCGACCGGCGTCTCCACGGTGCGTCCGAGCATTTTGCCGAGCAGCTCAAGGCGCGGCAGCGCGGCGGTCTGGTATTCGCCGACGAACGCGCCGTTGCGCAGCACGGTCA
>JANORP010000219.1:0-1590 GCA_031415375.1 Bacteroidota bacterium
GAAGGCCCGGCCGAGAAGGCCGCCTGAACAAAGCACAGATCCGCTGCACCCACCAGGAGCCATCAACATGCCCGTACAAGCCATCCGGCCCAAATACGTGGGCGAGGTCAAAGACCGCGTCGAACTGTTCCACGGCAACCAGTTGCTCTATATCGGCTGGGAGCAGCACAACATGATTGCGGCGCCGTTTGCGTTGCCGCTGCCGCCGGCCATGCTGTTTGGCGACTTGATCGACAAAGTGCTGCCGACCACGTCGTTCACTGCGCACCCCGACTGGCCGAAGATCGAATGGAGCAAGGTCGAGTGGCTGCGCTCGAACGAGCCTTTCAAGCCCGACCGGAAAAAGAGCTTGGCCGACAACGGCCTCGGCCACAAGGCGCTGATCCGCTTTCGCACGCCAGGGCTGAACGGCATCGCCGGCAGTTTCAGCTGAGATCGCACAAAGCACTGCCATGAGCTACCAGGTCACGATCCAACCGCTCGGTCACACCATCGAAGTGGCGGAAGGCCAGACGATTCTAGATGCTTCGTTGCGCGCGGGCATTTACCTGCCACACGCGTGTTGCCACGGCCTGTGTGCGACCTGCAAGGTGCGGGTGGTCGACGGTGAGGTCGATCACGGCGCGGCGTCGCCCTTTGCGCTGATGGATGTGGAGCGCGAAGAGGGGCGCTGCCTGGCGTGCTGCGCGGTGCCGATGTCGGACATGGTCATCGAGGCCGACATCGACGAGGACCCGGACGCCCGGCACCTGCCGCTAAAGGACTACGCCGGCAAGGTGGCCGATCTGGTCGATCTGACGCCGACGATCAAGGGCGTCTTTATCGAGGTCGACGGCATGGAGTTCCAGGCCGGGCAGTACGTGAACCTGAAGCTGTCCGGTCTGGAGCATCCGCGCGCGTTCTCGCTGTCGAACCAGCCCGGGTCGAAGACGCTGTTGGAGTTGAACGTGCGCCACGTGCCCAACGGCAAGGGCACGACCTACATTCACCAGCAATTGAAGATCGGCGACCCAGTGACGCTGACCGGGCCGCTTGGGCGCTTTTTCGTGCGCAAGTCCGATGCCCAGCCGGTGATCTTCATGGCCGGCGGCTCAGGCCTGTCGAGCCCGCGCTCGATGATCGTCGACATGCTCGACAACGACGCCGACCCGCGCACGATTACGCTGGTCTACGGCGCCCGCAATCGGGCCGAGCTTTACTACCACGAGCAGTTTGTCGAACTCGCGTTGCGGCACTCGAACTTCCTCTACGTGCCTGCGCTGAATGAGCCGACAGAAGGCTGCGCCTGGGACGGCAGCGTGGGCTTTGTTCACGAGACCGCCAAGGCCTTGTTCAACAACGACTTCCGCGGCCACAAGGCGTATCTGTGCGGGCCGCCAGTGATGATCGAAGCCTGCATTCGCACCCTCATGCAAGGGCGTCTGTACGAGCGCGACATCTACATCGAGAAGTTTCTCAGCAACGCCGACGCCGCACAGGGCCTGGCCCGCAGCCCGCTGTTCAGAAACATCTGAACCCGGCCCACAGGAAGCTCCCCATGATCCGCCTGACCCTGCTCGCCACCGCCCTTGCCGCTGCCGCATTGCTGAG
>JANORP010000220.1:0-20840 GCA_031415375.1 Bacteroidota bacterium
TATCGTGAGGCGCTAGATTTCTCCGCTACGTCTTGGTGCATTTGCTTCGGCTCCTTCAGAGCCTTGCAAATCCCCCAAGACTTCGGTCGAAATGACATGGCTTTTTTTGCTACTGTCAAAGTTCCGGATACTCATAAAAAAGAATCATGAAGCTGAATCTTCCCTCGATTGTCTTGGCCATGTTGGAGCAGCGTGGTGGCATCATGGATCCGGATCGTCGTGGATCACAGGAGCGCCTGGAAAAGGTCTGCATCGAGCATGGCTATGCGCTGCATTCGGCAGTAATTGATTTCGAGGCAGCTTTTGGGGGCTTGGTCATGCCGGATGAGGGGCGCAAGGTAAAGAGGGGTGAACCGCAATGGGTTTTTGGGACGTATGCCTGCCTCAGTGAGGGTGGTCATGTGGCACCGCGAGGGGGTAGCAAGCGGCGGGATCTCGTGCCCGTGGTTTATTCGCCCAATGACATCGTTTACTTCTTGGATGCCCAAGGTAGCGCTTACGCCCAAGACACGATCGAGGATACATCGGCTGTGCTGTATGCCGAGAACGCGACAGCACTCGTCTGCCGCATCCTGCTGGACGATGCATTTTTTTCCCGTCAGGAGACATCAGTGGAGCTAAAGGGTTTACAGGGAGAGGCGCTGTCGCAACGTCTTGCGCTCACAAGGATCTCGGAGGCTAGCGGGGCGGACCGTCGCTATTATGGTGATGCCAGGGGCTCAATATTGGTGGTGGAGGAGATCAAGGCCAAACAAACACGCTGTGCTTGCGCCACGATGGATCAACTCCATGCTGTCAAGGCACCTGCCGCCTCATCCGCTGGCAAGCTTGCCCCAGAACTGAGCCCAATACTGACGCCCTTGCTTGGCAAGGCCGGTGTGCGCATGGTCTCTGAGCAGCGGGCCTCGTTGCCAGACATCTTCGATCACCTGCCCGATCTCAGGGAGCTTGATGTGAGCAGCAACTTGTTGGAGAGCTTGCCGGATTCGCTTTGGCGTGCTACTGAACTCACCGCCCTGGACATCAGTTTCAACCCGTTGACAATCCTCGCTGATGGGATCGGAAACTTGACGGCGCTGCGCACCTTGTCGCTCCGGGGCTGTCCACTGCGTTCTCTGCCCGATGCGCTGGCGGGTGCCAAACAACTCACCAAGCTCATCCTGAGCGAGTGCGAATCGTTGGATGTGGATGCTGCCCTGCAGGTGATCGCCAAGCTGCCCAAGCTCAAGGACCTCACATTGCCGCTTTCGCGTTCCTTGACATCGTTGTCGCCGCTTGTCCACCTGCCGCTGAAGGCATTGTACCTTCACGGCATTCGTGTCACGCATCCTGACCGGCTGCCTGCAGGCCTAGGGCAATTGAAAAAGCTCACGGACCTGCGCATCGAATATGCCGATGACATCGCGCAGTTGCCGGAGGCGCAAGAGGATGTCCATGCCTTGCGGCTGCTCTTTTCCAAACGCTTCACCGATGCCGACATCCAACAAAGTGCGCTGCGGCAGCCTTCCAAGCTGTACTTGCGGGCATTTGCGGATACGCTGTAGTATTGCAGCGGCATTCAATGAGGCTGCCACTTCGATGGATCAGGAGGAAAGTACCGTCCCAACAGATACCTTGCCAGCGAAAACTGACTTGAACTCAGTGAAGGCGATTCCGACAAAGACAAGGCGGTAGCATATTTGTGGAAGCGGAGCTCATGCGCCTGCTTCGGAGACGTCGTCAAAACCCAAAATCATCGCAGGGTAGCCTCAATTGGATGGCATTCCTGCACCGACAAGCACTTGGTAGGCAGAAACTGCCTCTTTTGCGGCTTTGGCTTCGTTTTCCCAATTGTCGAGTTGCAAATCTTGGCTCAAAATTTCTGCATTCCTATGCCATACGGTCGCCGCATAAAACCTTGAAACCTCTGCAGACTTCAATTGGTTCTTCAACTTTCCGTCTGATTCGGTCGAGAGCTCTGGCATCTCTTTTATCTTTTCGACTTTCTCGTCATAGGATTTGGTGGCAGCGCGTGCCTTTTCCGCCAGACGAATGGCCTCTGATTCACTGAAAGATACGATCATGGTTGGTCGTATAAACGGACTGTTGCTTGCCTTTACCTCCAAATTGCACTTTTCAATTTCCGTGATGTTTACGGGGTAGGAGTCAGCCAAGTACAATTTGGCATAGGCCAGATTGATGCTTTTGCCCTCCATGGCCTGGAGTTGCTCCACGCCCAAGTCTGGCAAACGTCCCAACAAAGCAAGCACCTTGTCTTCGGAAAGCGCTGCAGGACACAGCTCGCGGTCTAGACCATCAATGGCAACGCTCAAATTGTGCGCTTTCAACGAGGCAATCAGATTAGCTTTCAATTCTGGCCCATAAGCAATCGTCTTATTGCCAACCTGTAGCGAAATCTTGTATTCTTCCATGCAATTACTTACCCGACTCATGTCTATTTTACTTTTGCCTCCCATTGAAGACTTGCAACTGATTGCACAAAAAGCAATCATTATACAAATATGGAGAAAAACCTTTGGGGACATCTTAAGGTTTTGCCAATGAAGGATTTTCGATCGCAGTAAGCGTAGTCCAGCCCGATAGATTCATGTTTCCATTTTGCAGATTCTGCAGGGGTACTTGGGTCGTTCTGCCATCACCTGGGTTATGGATCGTGTAAGTGCGTATCCCTGCAACGACATTGACATTTGTGATGACGACATAGTGGGCAGTCACACCTACTCCGCTTCCAACTACGATCGGCACTGGTCTTCCTGTGCTAAGCCCCAAATCGATTGCCTTGATTGCATCAGTTGTCGAAATGTCTTGTCCTGCTCCCACCAATTGGGGGGCAAAGTTCAAGCCCGTGGAGCCTGAATGCGAATTGAGCAAATCATCTGCCCAACGTCCTGCGCCAGAGGCTGGATCGTCAACATCTGAGGCGACGCCAGTATGCGCGCCAAAACGAGTACCTGCATAGGGACTCTCCAACATGGCGCGTTGCTCTTCGGCCAGATTGGGATTCCTGCTTGTTCCGTCAGATGCATCGACCTCATGCAAATGTGGGTTGGCTGTATGGATGGACAATGCGTAGATCGGGTCTAGCTCACCTCTCACGACTTCGACCGCCGTGGCATTGCATGAAAAAGACCATTGCTGTCGTGCACCGTTTCCATTGGTGTCTCCTGTCAATTGGAGATTGTTTTGCATCCAAGTAGCGTTCTTACCCCTGATGGCGCCGGCAAAAGTTGTAATTTCTGGAAGGGAATGACCAGCAGCAAGTGCCTTGTACAGATATTGATTGAACTGCGAACAAACATTTGGATTTAGCAAAGCAACAAAGGCTTGCTGATTTGGCGCACTAAAACCACGAAGGTTGGTGCGCGCAATATCCTGTTGAAATGTTCTGAGGATTTGTCCATCGGCAATGATGTCGGCAACCGCCCTTTCAAGATCAAATCCTGGATTTTGAGCGTTTGTACTTTGTGGATCCACGTGCCGCTGAATCGGGCTTGCCTCCAATCCAAAAGCTCGTGGTGCCAATGTTGTGCCATGGCCATTCTGTACTTCTGGCTGACTGTTTTGGATCTGCGCCCTTGATTCTTTTTCCATGAGACCTATGTGAAGTAAAATTCAGGATCAATCTACCACTTAAGATTCTACGACCAAAAATAATACAGGATTGGCGACAAAACAAAATAATGTTTTGAAGTGTGCAAAGATCGCGACAAGCTAGACGCCAAGCTCAATGAAAAGGTATCGAAACGATTGTTCGAAACGGCTCGACCACACAGCTCGCGCAGGAGGCGCGTGCTCCATGTGCGCATCCTTCATCCTGCCAAACCCTAATTCCCCTCAATCCGATAAGCAAAAAAATACCGATAGCGGTCATCATCAAATGGTTCCATATCCACGACCGTCTCGATCCAATGAACGTGGTATTTTTGTCCAGGAACGAGTTTGTCCAGGAGTTTGTTGGGGATGTCTTGGTAAACGATAAACTCCATCGGTGCCTGCGGATTGGGGGCTTCCAGATGGCCATAGAAAAAGAAAGGCTCTCCGTCGATTTCATCAAAGATCAATTCGATTGTGCCGCTGCCGAAATTGCCCTCCAGAGATTCGCCATTTGGTACAATGACTCCTTTGGCTGGTTTGGAAAGCTTGTAGAGCAAGTCTTTTTGGGCCACAAGGTGCTCTGGCAAGGGAAACTGTGCGCCTAGCAGCGAGTCTTTTGTAGAAAGATGAGCGCTCTGAGCCGCCTGACTCTTTTTGGAATTGGGGGGATGACACGCTGCCACCACGCCCATCATCAAGATAAGGCAAAAGTAGCCAAAGGCTCGAGGTTGCCCTCGAAAGCGAATAAGAGCAGGCAAGATTCTGACCATGCTAGCGGCTATTTTTTGATGGGATCAAGCACATAGCTTCTATTCCAGACGTCTTGTGCTTCAGATGTAAACGTGGCAAAGGTATATTTCGTGTACTTGATACCTGCCTTTTCTATTTCCACGGGGGCCTTGACCTGCGAAGGGCGGTACTCCCAGTGATGCCCCTCCTTGAAACCCGTGTAAGTCCGCACAAACCCATACTTGTAGGCATTGCGTTCCATCCACCAATTGAGGCCGCCTGTGGCGGTATCTTGTTTATTGTTGAGATCGACGGCGATTCCCCGTTGGTGCGTACTGTAGCCAACAGGGTTTGCAGGATAGCCGCCATCAATCATGGCTTGCTGATAAGCCCAATCCCTGAATCCAGTATTGAGTTGCAGGTCTTTCCCGTCGGCGTTTGCGGCATCGAGCATTCCTTTGAGGCCCGGCCAAATTTCCTTGACCACAAATTCGATATTGCCTTTGGAGTCCACCATCTTGATCACGTCATCATTGCCAGTAAACTTGGCGGTACCCTCGGTGTCTTTGCCCTTTGCCCGATCATACCGTTGGTCGGGGATGACCTGATCCCACATGCCATTTTTTCCCTTGATGTCGGTGTGGAAGCCTTGCGTGAGGTTCAGCATATTGGTCCAGCCGAGCGACGCGCCTTTCGCATACTTATCCGACCCCTCTGCTTTTGTTGCATCAAATACCTCTACATACGTTCCCGTGGTTTCTTCTTTTTGGGTGCCAATGACGACGTGCTTTCCCAGGGCGAGCGTGCCCGAGGCAGGAATGTAGGAAGGCACGGCATCGCGAATGCTCGCGTCGGCAACGGTGATCTTTCTTTTCTTGGGATTTGCTTTGTCGTGGGCCTTTGTGCTGTAGTTGCTGGTAGAGGTATAGACGGTGCCACCTCCGAAAGTCACTTTTGCAAGGTTGCGGGGCGCATTGTCCAAGTAATAACCCGAGATTGTTTCCTCTACCGTGATCTCTGTATTCATCGGAATCACGCTATTGTCGGCGCGGGTAGGGTAGCGCGAACCTTCCTTGAGAATCACAGCCTTTTCGACGGCCACGGTGTAATGCGAAGGATCGGTGGAAAGTGGCTTGATAGCCTCCTTCACGCCGACCGATTCATTTTTGAGTCCACCCTTGATGTTGGTGACAGCCGTCCAGCCATAGCCCACACAATGGGCATATAGGAGCGTGTCTTGGCCAGTCTTGGAGGTTGTTTTCTGAATATGTACATCATCAATATCGACTTTGGTGCCGTTGGGAATCGTTTTGTCCTTCCCTACAAACGATTCATCGGGGACTTGTTTGTCGCCCACCTTCTTCTTGGGGAGGTCGGCATCGCCCTTCTTGTATTTGACGGTGGCCCAAGCAGCGTCCTTGTTGCGGATGACTGCAGAAGCACTAGCGATTTCAAACTTGCCGTCGTTGTAGCTCGTGCTATCCGGTTCCGTTTCTGCTGCAAGTTGGGTTACCGAGCCAGCCTTCAATTGGAATGCCGGCGGCGCCATGGACAATGCGCCCTCGCTTGGAAGTTGTGAGTTCTTGCCTTTCGAATCTTGTACGTGCGTGACGGAATCTCCCATGGATGTATCGATTTCGGCCGAACAGAAGCGTCCTGACCTTGGTAGTGGCAATTTAGGGAAATTTTGATACAGTTTTGTTGCAAAAGAGGAAATTTTGGGGCTTTTGCAGGGCATTACAGAACCTTCACAAAACCGGCCATTGGGCCTCAACCCCTTCCACAAAAGGTCTCAACTTCACTTGTGGGGTGTGCTAGGTAGCTGCTGTTCTCGTGATGCGATTCCCAGGGCTGTGCGCCATGCAAGTCCGTTCACTACCCAAAACTGACCTTTCGCATGATTTTTGACTCAAATCTCCGATTTTCATTTTTCTTTGCGTCCATGTAACCCTGCGTCCACATCCGCCGTAGGTAGCTTTAGAATTCAATCAAGATGAAAGAGACATAGGTTCCACACGAGAAATTTACAAGCAGACTCACTGTCATTACCCGTCGTGACCTGACGCCGGGATACCAAGCCGTTCAATCTGGACATGCCATTGTTGAATTTTTGATGCGCTATCCGCAAGTGGCGGCGCGTTGGCATTTGCAATCCAACCATCTCATTTTCTTATCTGTCCCCGATTTGCCGTCCTTGCAGGAATTGCTGGATCGGCTGTGCATTGCGGGTTTGCAATGTGCAACCTTTTACGAACCCGATATCGGCGATGCCCTTACTGCATTTGCCGTGGAGCCATCCCCACTCGTCCGCAAATATTGCGGCGGATTGCCCTTGTGCCTCAAGGAGTGCAATTCGCTGATAACCAATTCACCTATCTCCATTTATTCAATTTCAAAAACATGAACAAATACCATCATCTCCAGCTGGAACTGGAAACAAGTGGCCAAGGCAAAATGAAATGCTATGGCCAATCGATGCTGCCGATCCTTAAAAGCGGTTCCTTGCTGACCTTCCGAAAGCAAGACACTTATGCCATCGGCGATATTGTGTTTTGCAAGGTCAAGGGGCGCTTTATTGATGCGCACAAAATCATCAAGGAGCATCCGCAACGCGGCTACCTGATCGCAAACAACCATGGCCATGAAAATGGTTGGACCAAGACCATCTTCGGCCGCGCCTTTCTCGCTGAATATCAACTGGAAAAGAAGGAATTATGACACCCACATAGGTTAGAATTCGCGATCCACCCGCAGGATGCACATCGGTCGGTGCGCGTTCCAGGCTTAGGAACTCGTCTCTTTTTACGCATTTTTTTACTTCAATAAACATCACAATGATGACGAAAACACATCCTTATACATATCGCAATTGCGATCTCAAAACGATCACCGACATGCTCATGCAGGGCATCGCGCAGGTGCATCTATATGCACAAGCGCAAGGCTATCGGCAGCTGGGCGAAATGCCCACCGCGCAGGTACTCCATGCGGGGGTAGCAGCCGCCACGCCGACCCTGCGGAAGCGGTTGCTCAAGCGCGCTGAGCGGCTTCAGAAGAAAACCAATCTTCGGATGGCGAATCAATTCTTGCATTTGCTGTGCGCGCGTTTGCTCGCCTATAGACCTGATACACAGGTCGCCCGTGTGGCCGTTTCAGAAAAGGAAGCGGCGATCCAGATGGCGCGCAAGGCTTGGGTGAAGGCACGAACCGAGGCTGAGGCCTTGAGGCTGGCATTTGTCGCCGAAAAAGGTGATTTTTACACGCGCTCAGTTTGAGTCGCCGCCGCTTGGCTGAGCCAAAGCGGCCTTTGCGGGCATAGTTCAAATGGTGAGAACGGCCGACTCTAAATCGGCTGGTGCGGGTTCGATGCCCGCTGCCCGTACACAACGGGAGGAAGCATCAAAACTGATACTTCCTCCCGTTTCTTTTTGGCCTAAAACCTTGCTCAATTCACTGGGAACGCGGATACGCTCACTCACCTATGAGGGTAGAGTTTGAAAAACGCGCTGTTTATCAAAGGCCCAAGGTTTTCCACCTGGAGCATGTTTTTGGGCTTGTCTTCCAATCCAAGCGTTGATCGGATCGCGGGAGAGCTGTTGAGGTCCTGTCTGATTTGTTGGGCCTGAGGAGGTTTGACCAATTTTTCCCGTCTTGATCGCCGTAGTTCTTTCGTTTACATCTTGATCACAACATTGCCCGTTTTGTGACCTGTTTCTACATATTCATGGGCTTCAATAATTTGCTCCAATGAATAATGGCGGTCAATAATGGTTCTTAGTTTGCCATCTTCTACAAGTCCAGTGATGAAATGGAGTGCAGCGGATTTGTCAACTGACATGCCAATTGTGACTTTCTTTTTGGCAAAGCATCTCGTCCATAAGCTTTGCACCAAGGTAGTAAGGTTGAGCACGGTGGTGATGTATTGTCCATTTGGGGTCAATGCTTTTTTGCAAGTGCCAAAATTGCTTTTGCCAACGGTGTCGAAAATGATATCGTAAGGTTCGTTGCCTTGCGTAAAGTCTTCTTTTGTATAATCGATTACCTTGTCTGCCCCAAGTGATTTCACCAATTCAATATTGCGGGTGCTGCATACGCCTGTCACTTCCGCTCCAAAATATTTGGCTAGCTGAGTGGCAAATGTGCCGATACTTCCCGAGGCTCCATTGATCAATACTTTTTGGCCGTTTTTTATTTTTGCTTTCTCTTGGAGAAAAAACAAAGCGGTTGTGGCTCCATCCACGGTGCAGGCCGCTTCTTCAAAGGTCATATTCGCTGGCTTTTTGGCAAGCGAACCCTGTACAGACATGCATTTGTAGGCTGAATAACAGCCAGTTCCAAATCCGCGAAAGCCATAGATTTCATCGCCTGATTTCCAGTTTTTTACAGTGCTCCCTGTTGCTTCAATGATCCCCGAAAACTCAGTTCCTAAAATCTGGTACCTGCGTCTAGGTTTGAGCAAGCCCAGAACCACGCGGCTGAAAAGCGTGTCGCCCTTGCGCATGTAGCAATCGGCATTGGTAACGGATGTTGCCTTGATGTTGATCAACACCTCATCTTCTGTGGGCATGGTTTTTTTTATTTCAACCAATTGTAAAACGGCTGGGGAGCCATATTTTTTGTAAACCACTGCTTTCATATACTTAGCTGTTGAAGGGTTGAATCTTTCTGTACTCAGTAGGGGAGAGTCCGGTTTTATTTTTGAATAGTTTGCTGAAATTCTGCGGATATTCAAATCCAAGTTCAATAGCAATCTCATTGACAGTGCTTCCCGTGTTTAACAAAAGTGTTTTGGCTCTGTCTAGGAGATTGTAGTGAATGTGTTCCAGTGTATTCTTGCCTGTTTCATTCTTCAATAGATCGCTAAAGTATTTTGCAGATAAATTCATTTTTTCAGCGCATAGCTTTACGCTAGGTGGCCCTGATTTTTTGAGTTGCCCTGATAGCATGTATTCGGAAAGAAACTGCTCAAATTGCGCAATGATCTCCATGTTTCGCGTATTGCGGGTAATAAACTGTCTTCCATAAAATCGCTTGCAGTAATTCAGCAACAACTCAAGGTTTGAAATCAATAGTCCATGTGTGTACTTGTCAATATTTGTGAGATACTCATTTTCGATTTGATGGAGAACCGTGATCAGGACATTTTTTTCATCAGCCGAAAGATGCAATGCTTCATTTTCTTCATACCGAAAGAAGGAATACTCCGCTATCTTCTTTCCCAAGGGAGTATTTCGTATAAACTCAGGATGAAAAAATAGACCCCAGCCAGTGACTTTCTCTACTTGTTCTGTCACTTCCATTTGGATCACTTGCTCGGGTGCCGTGCAAATCAATGTACCCTCCTTGTGGTCAAAAAACTGCCGGCCATACAGAAAGCTGCAATTGCTTTTGAAGTTTATGGTGTAAAACTCACAAACAAATCGCCCTGAGCGAGGGCCATTGGAGGCATCCATTTTGGAATAGTCAACGATGGTGATTAAGGGATGTTTGGGTTTTTCAAATCCTGCAATTTCGTGCAGTTCGACGATTGATTTTACCCTATATATTTTTTCTTCAAATTTCATTGGACGATCCTCTTACTTTTGATATGCAAAGAAACCAATTCTTGCACAGGAAAATAGCGCAAAACTACGGTTTGTTCTATTCAAATTACCGATTGTGGCAATTCATCCCCATGGCAATCGCTCTTAATTTGAAAAGGTTGGCCGATTTGTAATACGGTGCCTAATGGGATGTGGATTTCGTTAGGGATAATTTTCGATGCTTTTGCGCTCAAAAGGTAGAATGAGTACAAATGTCACGCTTGAGGTTTCCCTTGAGAAGCTCAAGGAGCATTTCAGTCTGGTTCCCGACCCTCGGGTGAACCGAAACAAGATCCATCCGCTTGTGAATATCCTGGCGATCGGATTTTCGGCCATCGTCTCCGGGGCGGAAGGCTTCACCGAGATCGCCCAATTTGGCAGGCATAAGCGACCTTTTTTCGAGCGATTCCTGGACCTGGGCGCCGGAATCCCATCCCACGACGTTTTTAACGACGTCTTTGCAGCAATTGACACAGAGGCGTTTGCAACATTCTTTGCGACATGGGTGCGTGCATGCTTCGACATTCCCCCTGGCTCCACGATCAACATCGACGGCAAGGCCGTTCGCGGGAGCAAGTCCCCGAGCAAGTCGATCCAAGCCCTCCATTTGGTAAGCGCCTGGGCTAGCGAGGCCAAGGTCAGCTTTGCCCAGCAAAAGGTCGAAGGCAAGGAAAACGAGATCGTCGCGATTCCCTATCTTCTCAAGCAGATTTGCCTTGACAAGATGCTGGTCACCATTGACGCCATGGGCTGCCAGACAGAGATAGCATCGATGATTGTCGAGGGTGGCGGGGACTACGTGCTGGCGGTCAAGCTCAACCAACCACGAGGTCCGATCTTGGGACCTGATATCTGGTGGGGAAATGGTTCCTGATTGCCATTGATAAGCGGGTCAAGGCATTCCAGTCGGAAAAGGGCTTCTCGATGCGCACCTTGGCCGATGTCCTCAACATCGACAAGAACCAGCTTTCTAGAATCGAGGAGGCTATGATCGTTACATCTATCGCGATGGCCTATGTTTTTGCAATGGTGCTTGCGTGAATTCCATTGGCTAGAAGGCATCGTCCCCGAGCACGTTTCTGAGCTGCATCGTCTGAATGCAAACGCTGTTGCAACTTCACTATCTTCGCAGTCAAAATCCAATTCTTGTGCGGCATCCGTCCTTTCCGTATCGCATTTCGCTCGCTGCCTTCCTGATGTGGCTGTTCGCATTGAGCAAGATTTGGGCGCAGCAACCCGCCTATTTCATTTTGGGTGAGGAGCAATTCAAGGGTTTGCAGGTCTATGACGTCATTCAGGACGGACAGGACAATTACCTTTTTTCGACGAACGAGGGGCTGTTTTACTACGATTTTCTGCATTTTGAACCGATTGGTTGCGACTTGACCAAGAGCAATGCCATGTTCAATTTTGTGGCGGATGCGTTAGGGACCATTTATTGCTCCAACCTGAACCATCAGATATTCAGGATCAAAGACAAGGAATGCAGCCTGTTTTATGCGTTGCTGCCCGATGAGGACAGCCCAGACCTGAGCCTGATTTGCGACGAAGGAGGTGAACTTTTGGTATGCTCAAAAAAGATCATTCGGCTATCGGCGGCAGGAGAGGTGCACGAGCGGAGGGAAACTACAGGCGACCCTTGGGCTCGGCCATTCAAGGCGCCTGATGGACAGGTCCTTTTGCACTATCCAAAGACAGACTCCATCCTCGTGTTTCACAAAGGCCGATTTTCCGTGCATCGCCTATCCGGGCTTCTAGATGTGCGAGCAGAAAGTCCATTGTTCAATTTTTTTGCGGTGGAAGACGAATTGTATGCCGTCAATTTGATGCGCAATACGGTATGGCGGGTCCAGGATTCGACTTTTGCGATGCAATTGCTGCCCGAAAAGTACATGCTCGACCGAAGTCAGCCCCTGCGTTTTTACGCGACCGGAAGCACCACGTGGATCGGTGGGAGTTTACCTGGGATTGTATGGTTGCAAGGGCGGCTCGGCCGTATCCCTCCCTGCTTGCATTATGGCAAATACTTCATCTCCGATGTGTTTCAAGACCGTGAAGGCAATATCCTGCTCAGCACTTTTGACCATGGGATTTTGGTCATTCCCAACCTTGCCATTCCCGATGTGATTGATCCCTTTGCTGCTGAGCCGATCACGGCACTGCATATCGCGCGCAGGAACGGTTGCTTGTACCTGGGCACCACAAGGGGGAATTTGATGCAGTTTCAGGATGGGGAGTTGCGAGCCTTGATTCAGGATGGGAATCGGCCTGTCGAAGGGATCTTTGGCACGCCGACATCGGAACGGCTGATTTTTCAGGGCGGAGATGAGATCATGGTCTTGGATCCGGTGGCAGGCAAAATGTCCTTGGGTGTGAAGGCAGCCATCAAGGATGCGGTTTTTGTCGCGCCCGATTTGGCCTTTCTTGCCACAAGCCAAGGCATTTTTCGTTGCGAATGGAAGTCGGTTCGCCTGCCCACTGTCACGCCCTTGCCTGAGTTCGCCTTCCGCATTCACTACATGGTCGATGACAAGCTGGGCAATGCCTTGGTGGCTTCCACGTCGCGCGGTTTGTACCACATTCCGCTGAATGGCCCTGCAAAACTCATTCAGCTCGCTGGCGAAGACGTTTTCCCGACGGCGATGTATGCTGCTGGAAACAAGGTATTTGCGGCGAGCAGGCTGCACGGCATTCTCGTCCTGGAAGAAGATCGATTGATTGCCCGCATTGTTCCTGAAATCGGGCGGATGGAGGCCATCAGCAAATTGGTGATCGACAAGGACAGGATTTTTGCAAAGTCTTCACACGGCATCTATCAACTCGGGATGGATGGCCGCTTGCAACGCAACATTGGCAAGGCTTTTGGATTTCTCAAGTCGCGGGTGTTTGACTTTGCAGTGGACGGCGACCGCCTATGGGTGAGCCATTCGGGTGGTGTACAAGCGATTGACCTCGCATTTTCGGTATCGCGACAGGTGCCGCCGCAGCTCCGCCTCGTCCAAGTTACAGTCAATGACAAGACCGTTTCTTCCTCCATGGTAGGTGATTTTGCATCCGATGAACGCAAGATCAGATTCGACATTGCCTTCCCAAGTCTGCGCAACCGCGAAACATTGCGCATCCATTATCAATTGGAAGGTTATGACAAAGCCTGGCAATTGAAGCATGATGACGAATTTGCCATCGTGTACAATGCCTTGGAGCCGGGAGACTACACCTTTCGCGCCAAGGCCGAGAGCCAAGGGCAGTTCAGCGAGCCCGTGGCCTATCCCTTTTCCATCGCGACACCGATCTACCGTCGTTGGTGGTTCTCGGCATTGGTGCTCTTGGTCGCTGCAGGCGTCGTCGGGGCCATCTACCGGAGACAAATGACGCTGCAAAGCAGGAAAGCCCGGCAAATCAATGAGCTGAATGCCTCCAAACTCGCAGCGATTCAATCCCAGATGAATCCGCATTTCATTTTCAATGCGATGAACTCGATCCAGGATCTGATCCTGAAAGGCGATGTCGAAAATTCCTATTCCTACGTCACCACATTCTCCAACCTTGTGCGCAGCACCCTCAAATATTCTGAAAAGGACTTTATCGACTTTGAGCAAGAACTCGAATTGTTGGGCTTGTATTTGTCGTTGGAGAAGCTGCGATTTGAAGATGAGCTGGAATACACCATCACCGACTTGGTCGATGAGGACATTCAGCTGCCGCCCCTGCTCATTCAGCCGTTTGTGGAAAATGCCTTGCTCCACGGTTTGCTGCACAAGGAGGGCATCAAGCAGTTATTGATTCGCTTTGAATTGCGGGAAGCGCTGATCTGCACGATCGAAGACAATGGCATCGGCCGGCAACGGGCCTTGGAGATCAGGGAGCGGCAGCGCGGCGAACACGAGTCCTTTTCCGGCAAGGCCATCCGCACCCGTTTTGATATCCTCAGCGACGTCCACAAAGGAGAGTTTGGTTATGTCCTTGAGGATTTGATGACGGACGGCGAAGCAATCGGTACGCGCATCACCTTGCAAATCCCTGTGCGGCGTCGTTTTTAGCCTTGTGTTCCATTCCTTCGCAAAACTCGTCCATTCGTAAATTCCCCCCAACAATGCCGTCAAAACCCGCTACTTTCGAAGCCATGCAAAAGATCAAAACGATCATCGTGGACGACGAACGCCGCGCACGCGCAGTGTTAGAGAACCTGTTACTCCGGTTTTGTCCCGAGGTCGAGCTTGTGGCACAGTGCAGCAATGTCTTGGAAGCCGTGGAGGCCATCAAAACCCATCATCCAGATTTGGTCTTGCTCGACATCGAAATGCCCAACTATGCGGGTTTTGAGTTGGTCAATTTCTTCAAGGAGGTGAATTTTGAGATCATTTTTGTCACCGCTTATGATCAGTATGCGCTCAAGGCATTTGAATTGGCGGCCATCGATTACCTGCTCAAACCCGTAGAGATCGAGCGTCTCAAGCAGTCGGTCGCCCGGGCACGCCTGAAGTGCGAAATGAAAGACCGCGCGCAACGCATGGACTTGCTCAGTCAGACCCTCGAGAAGCAACAGATCAAAAGCCTGATCGTCAATGACAAAGGGCAGCAGCACTTGGTCACATTGGATTCCTTGATCGCGATCGAGGCCCAAGCGGCCTATTGCACCCTGTACACCGAAGACCGGCAACTTGTCGCAAGCAAAAACCTCAAACATTTTGAGACCATGCTCGAAGGATGCGAAGACTTTTTGCGGGTGCACAAATCTTGGCTCATCAACAAGCGTCATATCCTGAATTATTCCAAGTCTGAGATGCTCATTCAATTGAAAGGCGGACTAGTCGCCAAGCTTTCCAAGTACCAGAAAGCAGACTTTGAAGCAGCCATTCGGGGCTGAAAATTCCATTCGTAAAGCAAACCTGTCCGTTCTTATATCGCGTTTGGAGCGACATGCGAGGGCAGCCTAATATTGCATCAGTTTCTAAAAAATAATTATAAACACGACTCAACATGAGAACTGTAAAAATGTTTTTGGCATTGATGATGGTGTGCTTTTTTGCAGCACAGGTGAATGCGCAAGGCAATTCACAAAACCAAAATGGGAATGCTGTGCTTTCCTCAGTCGATGTGACCGCCGATGGTAATGGTACAGTAACCTTTGAGATGAAAATCTCCGGAAACCTGGCTGGAACCGTTGATGCTGTCCAATTTTCGGTAGCAGGCGACTTGATCCCCGGCGGCACTTACAGCACCTTAATCGACCACAGCAGGTATCTGAACCCCGATCCAGTTTTCCTGGCCACCGTTCCTGTCAGAAATTTCAACGAATTTACCAATGGCGGTCCAGACGAATGGGTGGATGTTGAAGTGATCTTCAGCTACATAAGTGGTGGCCCCAAAAAGTCGATCAAAAAGGCCCGCATGCCAAAAGAGGTTACAGGCAAATGTCCCGGTTGCTTCTAATCAAGTGGTAAATTGATCAGGTAATGGCACCAACCATTCCAACCTGTTTTTGAAAACGGAGGGCTTTGGTCCTCCGTTTTTTTTGTGGAGGCTCTCAAGGTTGACATCCATTCTTTGGGCGAAATGCCATTCGTAAAGCAAACCTGTCCGTTCTTATATCGCGTTTGGAGCGACATGCAAGGGCAGCCTAATATTGCATCAGTTTCTAAAAAAAAGTTATAAAAACGATTCAATATGAGAACTGTAAAAATGTTGATGGCTTTGATGATGGTGTGCTTTTTTGCAGCGCAGGTCAATGCGCAAGGCAATTCGCAAAACCAAAATGGGAATGCTGTATTGTCAAACGTGGATTGTTACGACAACGGCAACGGAACGGCAACCCTTGTGATGAAAATCTCTGGGAACTTGTCTGGAACTGTTGAGGTGGTTACGTTTTCGGTGAGTGGCGACGTGATCCTAGACGGTACCTACAGCAGCTTTATCGATCAGAGCAGGTTGTTGGTTCCAAATCCAACCTTTCTTGCCACCATTCCAATCAAAGAAATTGCCAACACTGGAAATGGCAACGGAAATCAAGTTCAATTCGTCGAGGTGGATGTCGCTTGGCAGGCTACCAATGGCCCACAGGTTCAGTATCGCAGAGTCAGGAGAATTGTTCCTCACACGGAATCGTCGATTCAACCCTAATATGTAACATCTAAACCTGATCGAGTCCCACGCTACTGCCTCTGGTAATTCTATTCCATTGATAACCAGAATATTATCAACGTTGTAATGAAACGGAAGGCTTTGGTCTTCCGTTTTTTTTATTGAGACCTTTGAATGCGCCATCACACAACCAAAATCAAGTGCATCCCAACAAGGCCTTTACGAAACTTGAGCGGCCCTGAGCGGCCTTTGGGGCACTCCCAGCGGCAAGGCGCTGTCCAGATTGGTACTGATACCAAATGGATAAGAGCGGTCACAGCCCGAATCTGATGCTAGCTTCCCTACATAAGTCGTACAATGTTTGTATCAGGCTATTGCAGGACAATGCCCATGTGGATGAAATCCTGCCCAGATAGCTTTTGACGGCAAATATTGTCAGTGATCAATACACCCGCCCAAACAACAAAACCATCCCCACCCCAAAGGCCGTCCCAGCCTTCGCCTTTCGCCAAAAATAATCCCCTTGATCTGGACCTGCTTTGTTTTCTTTGATTTCCCCGATGCTTGCCCACGTTGGGTCGGTCGAATGAAATGACCTGGCTCCCAGAGATCCATCGGCGGCTGAGGAGGCGACAGCCCTGCACAAGCCAAAGACCTGAAACAGTGACTCCCCTGCCAACGGAAACACCAATGGCAGGGGAGCTCAGGAGATGATTTGAACAGCGGGGGGCAATAGCAAATGCATCAATGTGCGCTGCTGCGCGCGCCTCCATCGGCGCGAGCTTGCTTACATCAATGCGAGATGAGCACGCGGCGCGACTCGGCACTATTGCCTGTGCGCACGGTGACCAAATAGGTGCCGGTAGCCCAGTCATGGGTATCGAGGAGCTGCACATTTTTTGCACTTTGCAATAGCCTACCAGTAAGGTCGCGCACCTCCACCTGATACTCGGCTTGGCCGAGGCTGATGTAAAGTGTGTGATTGGCAGGATTGGGAAACAATGTCAGTTCTGGGCTGGGGCTGAACTGGACGGCACGAACCTCGGAGTAACGAAGCTGCCCATTGAAATCCGTGGACCGCAAGCGGTAATGTGACAGGCCTTCAAATGGGTTTGGATCGATTGTCTGATAGACATTGGATACGGAGGCATTGCCAGCGCCATCGACCTGAACGACTTCTTCCCATGTATTGGCATCAAGGCTGCGCTCCACGGTGAAATAATCATTGGAGGTCTCGGAGGTGATCTCCCAATCCAGCTTCACAAGCGTGCCCACGGGTACTGCCGTGAAACTGAGCAGCGTGATGGGGAAATTGTTCACGAGCCCATTGATGGTTCCCAATGTGAATGGGCTGAAATTGGTGACTGGGATGGAGCTGACCGTTCCCGCGCTGGCAGACCCTGTAGCGCCTGTATTGCCTTCGCTTACCCAGGTACTGCCATTCCAGCGTGCCACTTCCAAATCGGCGAGTGAGCTTACGCCACTGGCCCGAAGATCGTCCCAACTCACCGTCACCAAGGGCGTGCTGCTGCCGTTGGTGCGATTGAGGATCCAATATTCTACGGAGCTTACCCGCACGAGCGGTGCTTGCACGGTACTACGGCTGTACAGTGGATCGGGGTCGGTGTGTGCATAGCTGGCGGTGAAATGATCAGTGGTGACACCAGGGGCAGAGATGCCGATCGGGGCATAAAAGCCCAGATTACCAACCGGGAAGGTAAAGGCGTCATTGCCCACCTTGCGCACTTGCCCACTCACGTGTGCGGCGTTGGAGGCGCTGGTCACTGTGGCATTGTCTGCGAAGATGAGCAAGTTGGCGCCGGGGGTGATGATGCCCGCCGTGAGGGTCAGAGCTCCCGCGACATTGACATCTATACCGCTTTGGGTGAGTCCAGCGGCATTGTTCATGACCATGTTGTTGAAGGTGGTGGCCGTGGATCCGCTGATGGTTTGGGCGGATGTGCCGTTGAAGGTCACCGTGCCAGCGCCAGCGATGAAGCTGCCATTGTTGGTCCAGTTGCCTCTGGCGGCGATGGCAAGGCCATTGCTTCGCAAGGTGCCTCCCAAGATGTTCAAGTTGCCCTGCACGGTGAGGCCATTGGTCACGAGCGAGGCTTCGGGATTGTTGGTCGCATTCACGGTGAAGTGGAAAAGCGGTGCCACGGAATTGATGCGGATGACTTGTGTGACTGGGGTGCTTGCGTCACCAACTTGGAAAGTGCCTCCTGTGACCGTGCTGCTCGTCGAGGAAATGATCACATCGGCAGTGGTGTGCGAACAGGGGCGTCGGATGATAATGCTACCGCCGCTGAAGTTAAACGGAACCCCGGCATTGAGCTCCAATGCCGCTCGGGTAGTGCTCGTGCTACCCACCGCAGTGAGCGTTACCGTGCCGGCAGATTGGGTGTATGCGCCTGAA
Source organism: Bacteroidota bacterium (assembly GCA_031415375.1). Classification (GTDB taxonomy): domain Bacteria; phylum Bacteroidota; class Bacteroidia; order J057; family JADKCL01; genus JADKCL01. The sequence continues at coordinate 18,406 of JANORP010000220.1, forward strand.
GATGTCCCACTGCTGGGAGAGAAACGGCCAGCGACCGTGAGGCTGCCACCTTCAATGATGAGGGTGCCGTTGTTGAGGTAGGTGATGCCGTTTCCAGACGCTGTGCCTACGCCGACTGTACCTGCAGATATGCGCAGTGTTCCACCATTCAAGCTGAGGCTCATATTGGCGGGGTTGATGGTGGCGCCATTTACCCAGAGCGCGGCAGTGGAGCCGATGGTGACACTACCTGTCCACGGCGTGAGTGTCGAGGCGCTGCTGATCTTGAAGGTGCCCGAGGTCAGAGACAAGGGATTCGTCGGGCCATTCAGGGAGATCAGGGACTTGGCCTCGACGATCAGGCTTTGGGCTGCCTTGGCGATGTTGAGGTTGTAGAATGCGGTCGTGCTCGCACCCGTGATGTTCTGCTGCGCAGCAGACCCGGAAAACTCCACCGTACCGACCCCGCGGTTGAAGGTACCATTGTTGGTCCAATTGCCCGCAACACTCAGGGTGCAGTTTACCGAGATGTGCATGCCCACAGAAGCCCCCGCCTCGATGGACAGATCCTTGCAGGTAGCGCCATTGGCGGTAATGTAGGGGTAGAATGCGAGCCCTGTGGGGATGAAGGCACCGTCGTTGGCGGTCGGCACCACATTGGGACCCCAGTTGCCGGGAGTGAACCAGTCGGTAGTGCCTGCGCCGCCGGTCCAGTTGTGCGAAAAGGTCTTGGTGCAGACGGGCGTGACACCTGCCGAGTATTCTTGCGAGGAATTCACCGACCAAGCCCGGTAGCAATAGTTGGTGCCCAAAGTGAGGCCAGTGTGGCTAAAGTTGGCAGGATTGCCGACATAGATTACGGTGCCACCACCTGGCAGTAAATTGCCCGCCACATAGGCCACGCCTTCGGTCGGTCTTCCGATGTCAGAAGTGGTGGGCGCAAACGCCACCAAGACATCGTTGTTGCCAGGGTTGCGCACCCAAGTCAAATCGATTTGGGTGGTGCTCAAGGGCGTGGCGGTGAGGTTGGTGGGGTCGATGACCTTGACCTCGATCAAGTCGCTTTGCCAGAGGCCACGGCCATAGGTGGCTGCCTTGATGCGGCTGAGGTTCACATCCAGATCGTGATAGATCTCCAACTCGCGGATGTCTGCCGGGGGCAATCCATTGCTGAAGAGGATCCGATCGCTGAGGGTGGCATCGCGGTACCACACACTCGTTTGGTTGCCGATGTAGATGGCCTCGTTGCCGTTTTTGTCGAGGGCCAGGCAGTTGATCTCCAGATTGGGGAGGCTACCTGAAATTTCAGTCCAGGACACGCCTTTGTTTACCGACTTGAACACGCGGGCATCGACGACACAATAGACCTTATTGGGATCGTTGTGGTCTGCCTTGAGGTCATTGGGGGTCAAACCTGCGGGGAGGGCGCAAGCCGTCCAGACCACGGAGCCTGGCGCAGCATTGGCGTTGTCGGTGCGCTTGATGGAACCATTGCGCACGGCATACATGACATCGACGTTGGCGGGGCTTTGATCCAAGGCGATGATATTGTTGATCTCACCCGTGCTGATGGCCTGCCAAGCGACGGCGGTATTCGGTGTGGCGCGGACATTGGTGGTGCGCCAGACGTTCTTGTATCCGGCAAACATGGTGGTAGGTAGGGTACGGTGCAAGAAAAATGGCGTCAACCACGGCCCCGCCTCGATGATGCCATTGGTGCCATTGGAGCCGACGGTGGGGTAACCACCAGTAGGCCCGGTGGTGGAGCGTGCGATGTTGCCTTGCACGCCTGAACTGTAGCAAAAATTGGCATTGCTGTAGTCAATGAGTCCATCGGCACCATCCCCGCCACGGATCGTGGTGTAATTGATGCCATTGCTCGTAGCAAAAGCGCCATTGTCTTGTAAGCCTGCGATCATCAGATTGGTGCTGGTCGCACTTTGCCCAAAGCGGTAGAGCTGGCTGATGTTCAGGTTGTTGGTGACTTGTGGCCATGTCGCGCCATTGTCTGAAGTGTAGTAAACACCGCCATCGTTGCCGACATAGAGACGGCCGTTGAAGGGCGAGCGCTCATAGACATGCTGGTCGGCATGTACCGACACGGCACAGTTGGCGGTAGGGGAGCCAGAGAAGTTGCTGCCGACCCAGTGGCTCACGATGGTCCAAGTGACGCCGCCGTTGGTGCTTTTCCAGTTGTTGATGCTGCCGACGTAAAGGATGTTAGCGTCGGCGGGATCCACGTTGATGCAGAGATCGTAAGTGGCTTGGCTTGCTGTTCCGCTACCGTCGCAGGCGTAGTCAAAGATATTGGGGGTCGTGGACTGCGTGGTGAAGGTAAGGCCCGCATCTGTGGACTTGAGTAGCCCGGCAAAATTGCCGTTGCTGGCAAGAATTTGCACGAGATAGACCACGCTTGGGTCGGCGGCACTCGCACCGACGACCATGCGTGACCCGAT
>JANORP010000221.1:0-19008 GCA_031415375.1 Bacteroidota bacterium
TGGATCGACCGCGACCGCAGCAAGCATGTACCCATGCAAGCTGTCTCTCAGATAGCCAATCCAAGGCTGGTGAAGCGCTCAGACAAACGCGTGCTCTCGGAGTTGTTTTGGCTGAGCGCACGCTACCTGCGCATCAAGACCAATGACTTGCGCAACGTCGTGATCATGATCGGGCAAGCACCGATCATCGCGGCTTTGGTCTGCTTGATTTTTTCACAGCTCACGGTCTCTGTGCCGTTTTTGATCACGCTGAGTGCGATCTGGTTTGGCACGAGCAATGCCGCAAGGGAGATCGTGGCCGAGGCCGCCATCTATCGCCGCGAGCGCATGTTCAACCTGCGCATCGGGCCCTATATCTTGTCAAAATTGGCGGTATTGGCGCTTTTTGGGGCGATACAGGCCATCCTTTTTTCGGTCATCATTCAAGTGGGCTTTCGCAGTACCGATCCTGCTTGGCACGACCTGGGTAGCACGATCGGCTGGGTATGGGGCCTTACAGTTTGCGCGGCAGTGATCGGCCTCACGATCTCTGCGCTCGTCAATACCGCAGAAAAAGCGATGACGATCGTGCCGCTGGTGCTCATTCCGCAGGTGATGCTGGCGGGCGTCGTGGCCAGGATCGATGTGCAACTGGTGGAGGTATTGAGCTACCTGAGCCCGACCCGCTGGGGAAACGAGGGTTTGTGCCTGTTGCAAGGCCAAGTACACGATGCCCGGTTTGATGCGATTGAAGACCCTGTTTTTCGCGATAGCTTTAAAAGCACCGCCACTGCAAGGGATGTCCTTGAAAGCCAATACCATGACAGCTACGAAAACCTGTTTGGGGCCATGGCCTATACGGTAAATCTGGACATGATCGTCTTGGGCGTGATTACGGTAGTCTTGCTAGTGGTGGTGTGGGTGGCGATGCGCCGCAAGGACAGCATTTGAGGATCGCTCATCGTTTCGATGATAGCCGATGTCAAAGATGGCATCTGGAAATGGCAATTTGGGTACGAAATTCGTCCATAGAGGCCATCTAGGCTACCGATGCTACCCGTTTGTCGGGCCTCACGCCTCGGCGCACACGGCCCCAATAAAATCGAGGCACCGCCCCACAAAAAGCGGGTGCAATCCGTTCGTCGGGCCTCCCCACCAGTTGTAGGGAGGCCCGACGAACGGGTCATCAATATTGCATTTATAGGAATCAAGCGAAATTTGCGCAACAATCCTCATCGTCCACGATTGGGGCCACATACTCGAAGATCGATTTTAATGCGTTTGCCCAATTCTGCTGAATCCGAAGCAGCTAGAATCCTGATCTTTTTCGTATTTTTGCACGGTCATTCATTAATACTCCACATTTTAGCGTAAAACTCTGTATGAAAGGCTATCAACAATGCGAGAAAGGACACTACTTCAAAGAAGAATTGAGCGAATGTCCTTATTGCCCCAAAGGTTCATCAGGAGCTGGCGCCGATGACAAGACCAAGATCCAAGGCGGCCAACATGAAAATACTGCATTGGGTGACAAGACACAGGTCTTTGGAGCAGGTGGCGACCACGCTGCGCATCAACCTGTGTCGATCAATCCGCCAGTAAAACGGGACCTGAACAAGACTTTCATCCAGGAAGTCGAGGAAGTCAAAGAGGGCGGCGAGATCAAGGAAGTGGTACACAACCGCGCCACACGCAAGATCGTGGGCTGGCTCATCAGCTATTCCCTCGACCCCATGGGCATCGATTATCGCCTCTATGAAGGCAACAATACCATCGGCCGCACGCCAGGCAATGACATGACGATCGCAGGCGATCCCTCGATCTCGGGTCATCATGCCACTATACTCTTCAAAAAAGGCAATTTCTACCTCAAAGACGAGATGGCCGCCAATGGGACCTTTATCAACGACGACGAAATCCAAGTGGGCCAACCCCATGAGATCAAAGACGGCGACACGTTGCGTTTTGGCAACGCCATTTTTAAGTTCAAGACGCCTTTGTAAGTCTTGGGAATGAAATTTCAATAACCTCCGACATTATGTTTGTCTTTTTGGCTCCTGACTTCGTTGCTAAATCGGCCCGTCCCGTTTGCGAGACGCACCAAATTTGCGGCTTCCTGGAAACCAAAAATCCTGCGCATCAAAGTTGGATTTATTGAAAAACTATTCCTTGGGCCCCGGCAGCAGTTTTTGGACAACCATTCTCGCATAGCGGGACTTGTCTGCACAGCGCGCCTTGCCGATGCCATGGGTATTGATTGGATCCATCCACGTTCACGGATATTGTTTGCTTACCTTGCTTCACCATTTTTCAGCATGAAAATGAATCGTTTTTTTGCCGCCTTCTCCCTGTTGTTTGTGCTGCTTTCACTGCGCACTTTTGGGCAAATGAATCCCACTGGGCAAGCCAAGACCGATAGCTTCCCGACGGTGACCGCATACATCAATCACCGCGATCCATCGGAAAAGCCCGCCGGCTATTTTGAGCTGACAGAAGGCGACAAGGAGGTCAAATACAAGCTCGCCGCATCGACACCCAATGATTCGGGTCAGTCCAAGAGCATCTTGATCCTCTGGGAATACATGCCGATCCCTGTGCGCGATGCGCAAAACAAATATTTCAGGCAGGTGATCATGCGGGCATTGCCAGGTCTGTTGAAGGAAGGCGACGAGGTCAATGTCGCGACATTTGCCTGGACCGACCAAGACAAGGGAACCAAAACCTTGGCGCTGCTCAAACCCTCATTTTCAGCCGATACAGCTTCCTTGGCCACCGAAGTGCGTCTCTCCAAGGCGCCGGGCGGCAAAGGGGTGAACGTGGCCCTCGGTTCAGAATTGTATCCTGCTATTTCTGAAGCGATCGATGTCTTGGCGCCTTCCAAAAAAGTAAAAATGCTGATCGTCCTCTCGGCGGAATTCCCCAATATCTTCAATCCGATCGATGACCGCAGCACGGTGACCAAAAAAGCCAACGACGCCGATGTGGCGGTGTACAATCTGCGCTTCAAGCAAAAGGCACCCAAATACAACCTCGATGACGTCGCCCGCAATACATACGGTTTGAGTGCCGAGGTCGATCAGGTGAGCACCGCCAATGGCGCGAACACGGTGATCAAATTTGCAGATGACGCTGTACAACGCTCACTTGGGCTGGATTATGCCTTTACGTTCAAGACCGAAACGCCCCGCGATGGCAAAACACATGCCCTGCAAATCAAGGGCGGCACAGAGACATTGAGCCTTACCTACGAGGCGCCTTCCTTGGGTCTGGGCGGATGGATCGCAGCCAATATGATCCTGTTTATCGTCATTATTGTACTCATATTGGGCGCTGCGATCGGCCTCTATCTGTGGTTGCGCCACCGCAATGCACAAGAGGCGCAGCGCCGCGTCGAGGAGCAACGCAAGCTGGAAGAAGTGCAATCGACCGGTAAAGAAACTGAGAATAAGCTCCAACAGCAAAAATCTGCCTTGGAGCGCATCCAAAATGAGGAGCAGGAGCGCAAGCGCAAGCTCGAGCAGGCCAAGCGTCAGGAAGAGGCAGCCTTGGAAGCCAAGACGCTGCTTACAGAAATGTATGCCAATGGGCGGCAGCCTAGGCTCACGACGATCGTGAATGGCCAACCCCTCACGATGGAGCTCCCCTCCCCTGTCACCACCGTGGGTCGTGACAAGAGCTGCGATGTGCAAATCGCCGATCAGACGATTTCACGCACGCATTTCCAAGTGATTTATCAAAATGGCAAATATACCCTGCTCGACCTCGGCAGCACCAATGGCACGCTGCTCAATGGCGCGCGTGCCTCGCAAGCCGAGCTGCGACATGGCGACCAAATCAAAGCTGGCGAAGCCATCCTATTTTTCTATATTTAATTCCTGCAACCATGGGAAAAAACCTTGAAATAGAATTTGCTCCCCTCACCGACGTGGGCAGGATGCGCAGCGGCAATGAGGACAATATGGGCCATGCCGAATACCCGTGGGGGCAGGTCTTTGTAGTGTGTGACGGCATGGGCGGCCATGTAGGTGGTGCACGTGCAAGCCATATTGCGGTGAGCAGTTTGCTGGAGTTTTTTGCCCGCAGCGAGGCGTCTGATCCTGTAGATTTATTGCGCAGAGCAGTGAATTTTGCCAATGAGCAAATCTACGCGACCTCGCTCAACCAACCCGAACTCAAGGGCATGGGCACGACCTGCGTGCTCTTGCTGCAAAAAGAGACCGGCCTTTGGCTAGCGCATGTGGGCGACAGCCGCATCTACATCCACTCAGACAAGCAATTGCACAAGCTCACGCGCGACCATTCCTTCGTGCAAGGTTTGGTCGATCAGGGCCTGATTGCCGAGGAAGATGCCGAGCGTCATCCCCGCAAAAATGAGCTTATGCGGGCACTAGGGATCGGCAGTGTCGTCGAGATCGAGATCACTGCAGATCCCATCTATCCCAAGCAAGGCGATGTATTTTTATTATGCTCAGACGGCTTGAACGGCATGGTGAGCGATCGCATGATGGAAGGCATCTTGTCGGGTGCGGGCAGCCTGGCCAACAAGGCGCAAAGCCTGATCGACGCTGCCAATGCCGCAGGTGGCTCCGACAATATTACGGTGCATTTGGTGGGTATTTTGGACTCCCCACACCTTAGCAATCGGTATGTGGCGATCAAGCCACCGCTCAATATGGCACGCACCATGCCAGTGCAAGAGGCCGTATCGGAGGATTTGAAACCAAAAGATGCACGCAGTCCTTTGCAAAAATATTGGGTCGCCATGGTATTTTTTGGAGTGGTGATGGTAGCCGGGATATTGGGGATTGCAGGGGTGTTTTCCAGTGGGCCGACAGCGAAGGAACGCGCGGTTCAGGACTCACTGAGGCAGGATACCCTCAAGCGAAAAATACAGGCCGATACCGACTCCACCAGGAAGGCTGACTCGCTTGCATACGTGCAAGACACCTTGGGACAAGCCGCCAAAGTGCCCAAAGTGGCTCCAAAGCCCAAAGGGAAATAGGCCGAGAGCCTGATCCAGATAGCGCAAAATAGTTGAGTGAATTGTTGGCTACCACAATATATTGTAGCTATTGTGTAGGCTACCGAAACTGGTTTTGAAGGCTGCAATACTTCGTGAGGAATTTCGCTCGGTCTCTGAGAAATCGACAAAAAAAACGTCATGATTTTTGGTTGGCAAAAGTGCCGACTACAAAGGTTTGAAAAGTCCAACATGGCCCTTTGGGTGCTTACTGATTGCCCAATTGGCCAGTGATATCTTCATGATTTATGAGGGAATTTCCTCGATTATTCAATCCGATATCCAACCCAATATCGGTTATTGACGCACATCTAATCTATTAAACAACAAGCATTTAAGCATATTGACATCCAAAAATTTGCACAATCTTTTGAAAAAGATTAACTTTGTAAAAATTCGGCGAAGGAATTGTGCTGTTGGAATGTAAAACAAAGCCCGTCGGGCGATAAAGAATACGGAATGCGATTGATAAAATATGTATTGTTTGTGCTGCTTTTAGCGAGCGGCAGCCAAGTCTTTTCACAGTTGAAAACGGTCATTGGCAAAGCTGATTATCCATTTTGGTTGTATTTGCCAGCAGATTCGATCTTGCAGGCCAACCCTCCCATTTTGATATTTTTGCATGGCCGCAGCCTTTCGGGCACCAATTTGGAGCTCGTGAAAAAATATGGCGTGATCACTGAGATTGTGCGCGGCCGCAAAATTCCTGCGATTGTATTTGCCCCTCAGGTCAAGTCAGGATCGGCTTGGGAACCCGACAAAGTATTGAATGTCTTGAACTATGTACAGTCCCAATACAAAACCGATAGCAACCGCGTCTATGTCTGCGGCATGAGCCTTGGTGGCTATGGCACGCTGCATTTCAGCGGCAAGTATCCTGACAAAATCGCTGGTGCAGTAGCCCTCTGCGGAGGCGGCAATCCTAGCGATGGCTGCCGACTCGCCGAGATTCCACTCTGGATACAGCATGGCAAACTCGACCAAGCGGTACCCATTTCGGAATCGGAAAAAATGGTAACAGCCATCCGTGCCTGCAACGGTGGCAAAAACCTCACCTACAAAGTCTATGACGACTGGGGCCATAGCCAACTCGCCCGTGTATTTGGCTATGATGAAATGTACACATGGCTATTTAGCCAGACCAAAAAGCGGATCTGAGACAGGCCACAGCCGAGCCCTCATCCATTGGCTAAGATCCCCAAGCTTGCTGTCGTTACGGTGAGCTTGGGGATGCAGGTTTTGCGCGTGCGGGTGGGTTGGATTGGATGGATGGAGATTGGTGGTGCTCTTAAGAATTCAGTTGGAAGTGGGTGGACGATCGCCTTGTCGCAGGTAACCAAACATTCATAGCGGCAAGGGGTGGGCATTTCCCTTCTTTTGGAACGTGAGACGCGGCAAAATCACGCGGCATTCTTGTGTATTTTTCTTGTCCTTCCAATACACGACGTGGGCAACCTTTGCTTCTTTCAATACAAAGCCATGAAGCAATTGGTTACTCAAAAAATCCCTCATCTTCGCAGACCACTGAACCAATTTATTCCCCTTATCGTCGATCAAAGCCATCTCCGTACCTTGATCGATCAGCAATCGCGCACAGGAAATTAAGTTTTCGCTTGCTAGCATTGTGTTGATTTTGTGAAAATGACCTAGCACGACATCGTCGAGACCACATTCCATTACCCAAAAATCAATGCTCACACGCTCATCTCCCGCAACCACTTCCAAAGCCGGTACATCAAAATGATCGAACAATGGAGCGTTGCAATGGATTTCCAAGCGGTCCTTCGCACGCGTGAGGGCTACATAGACAGCGCGTACTTTCGCAACGTCTCTTTCCGTTTGATAGTGGTCCAACAATAGGAATACATGGTCAAACTCCTTGCCTTTGGCTTTGTGCATTGTCGTCACGAACACTTTGTCTTTGTCGGGAAACATTACGTCTTCCACCCGTAATTGGTCACAATATTCGCGCCAGTCGAGCAGGTAGATCCGTTGTGTAGCTGACTCAAAGATTTCTATCGCCCGCACTACAAATTCAAGGTCTTCAGATTTGGAAAAGTTGTCCTTGAAGCGCTGGATGGTTGCTTTCCAATGTTGAGGAGTCACGGAATGATCCGTGTTCTGAGCACCTATTTTTTCAAGTTCCTTGGTAAACCAAACAAATTCCTGAAGCCTAGCAATCCGAAATCCTTCATGCTTGCTCACCAACACGGCTGGCACGCCATTGTGCCGCAAAAGGCCATGCAGCGTCACAGCTTCTTCATTTGTACTAGTCAAGAGGGCAGTAGTTCCCTTTTTTGAAAAGGCGGTGACAGCCGCTGCGATTCCAGCCAAAGGGCTCACTTTTTCCTTGTAGCGCACGAGCTTAATCTCCCCATTTTCCTTGCGGTGCGCCTCCAACAGTTCATTGGATTTCATGCGGTTAGCAGGAAAATAGCTCAAAAATTGGTTGGAAAAATCGACCAAATTGGGAGCTGCGCGATAGTTTAGGATGAGCGAATGTTGCTCAGCCCCCTCATCGAGGAGATGTTGCATGTACTCCACAGAAGCGCCTCTAAACGCATAAATGCATTGGTCGTCATCTCCTGCTGCGATGATGCGTGGTTGGTCTGCAGCCTCGATCAGTGCCGTCAAAAAATCCCATTCTTGTGCGGATACATCTTGGAATTCATCCAACATAATCACGCTTTTGGTGCTTACTTTCTCGCGTGGAATGAGACCTTCACGGATCGCATTCGTAGCTGTTTCAATCACATTTTTGGAAAGATCTATGTCTCCCAGACGCCCCAAAAGCCTGAATGCGAACCCATGGTAGGTAAATATGTCAATGTGCCTACCCAAGCCTGGCACCAATGCAGATATGCGTTCACGAAACTCAAGCGCTGCCGGACGGGAAAAAGCCAACATCAAAAATTGTTCGGGTTTGACATCCTCCAACAACAACAAAGAAGCCATCTTGTGTACAAGCACCATCGTCTTACCGCTCCCTGGGCCAGCGGTCATGAGCATGCGGTCACTCGGTGATTGTACCGCCATGCGTTGCGCGGGATTGAGGCGACCAAATATCTCTTCATATTTGGCCTCAGACAACGGGCGCTTTAAGGTTTCGTCTTTTCCTTTGAAGTATTTTTTGAGAAATTGTGCATAGTCCTGTGCGAAATAGTCTTTGGCAAACTCACCCGCAAGCGATTTGTCTTCCAACATGCGCCGTGCATATTCCCCTACAATGTGAATTTGTTCAATTTTTCGCTCGTAATGTTTTGCCAATGTCGCATAATCGGCCAAGGTGAATTGCTTGAGGTTGTTGAGCTCTTTACGCTCTATGCTCAGGCGGTTATAACTCACCAGCAAACCATCCAACAATTCAATGGCTTCCACAAAATTGAGGTAGAGCAACACCTGCTCATATTGCGCGATGGTCGATTTTTCGGCGAACAAATTCTCGACTTCTAGCTTTTTTTTCAGTCCCACCATGGAAAATGAGAATTTTCCAGGGCCTTGATCCTTCGTCTGCTCCTTGGTTGTGGCAGCCAACTTTTCCAGGACTTCAATGACTTGGGTCGCGAGTGCGGACCGCTTCAAAAAATCCTCTTTCAGTTCGATCAACGACTTTTTAAGCCGCAACTTGTACCAAAAATCATCGAGCTCAGTGCGCTCACTCTTGAGCAATTTGTGAAATTTCCAATATTGCAAAACGATGCGAATCTCAGAAATAGAAATGCTATCGTTGGATATTGCATGTGCATGCAATTGTGTATTGAGTTCCCTCAGATTGATCGATGGGGATTTCAATTGATCATCCTCAAACAGCTGATCGATCATCGCCTGTTCAAGTTTGAGCATATCGTTGAGGCGATTGCGACCTTGTACTTTGAAGCGTGTACCTGCGAGACGTGCGCTCAGGTCCATATCATCGCCCAGAATGCCTATTTCCCTGAAAATCTGCAACAAAGTCGCGGCCTCTTGCATCGAGATGCCGATCGCATCTGCTAGATAATCCACGCCGATCTCTTTGCGGCCATACAAATATTGTAAAGCCCGATCGGCATATTCGAGCTGCTTTGCAGTGAGTTTTTGTTCATTGCGCGACAGCGAAGCCTTTGCATTCTCCAAGAGCTTGTGCTGAAGACTGTCGGAAAAAATGCGTGCAGCATTTTGGCTTCGTTCCACATATTTGGCCTCCTCCAGCGCATTGACCGCCGATCGCACCCGCGTCTCAAGGTCACGCATTTCAGTGTCCCAACCCGATTTGCGTGCGATTTCCAAGGCAGATTTGAGGATTTTTTCACCCCTAAAATCTTTAAGCCCCTTCCAAATCTGATCAATGTCCTTCTTGTTGAGCTTCGTTCCTTGTAACAGTTCAAAATGTTTGTCCAGATCATTTTCATCAAACAAAATGATGCAGCGCGCGTCCATTTTTTCATTGCGACCAGCACGGCCAGCCTCTTGAACGTAATTTTCCAGTGAGCTAGAGATTTCATAGTGGATCACCATCGCGACATTGTCTTTGTCCACTCCCATTCCAAAGGCTGAGGTGGCGACGATAATCCTGATTTCATTCCCCAGAAATCCTTCTTGGATACGCGTTTTTTCCTCGCGCACCATCTTCCCATTGTAGGCCTCGGCATTGAACCCCCTATGTTTCAGCGCCCTAGAAAGCTTCTCGCTCGTCTTTACACGGCTCACATAGACGATCGCGGGTGTATCTGTGCCTTCCAAAAGCTCGACGAGGCGCACCATCTTTGTATCTGCATCGACTATTTTCAAGGTATCGTAATCCAGGTTTTGCCTGCCCTGGGCCGTGGAATACAGCTGCATTTTCAGCTCCAATCGTTTTTCAAAATAGGCGATGATGTCTTGTATCACCTCTTTGCGTGCCGTAGCCGTAAAGCAAGAAACAGGGATCGGCTCTTGTCGCTTGGATGTGCGTTGTAGCAATTTAATAAATGCTGCAATATAGAGGTAATCGACCCTGAAATCTTGGCCCCAAGCCGAAAAACAGTGGGCCTCGTCGATCACAAATCGGTCGATGATGCGGCTAGACAACAGCCGCAATATCGTGCGAGAACGAAGCAATTCCGGCGCAATATAGAGCAAATTCACAGATCCGTCTGCCACCTTCGCGACCGCCTCTTGCCGCTCCAACGGAGATAGAAGGCCATTGATCGCAGTTGCGCAGACAATGTGGCGCTGCTTGCGCAGGTTATCGACCTGATCCTTCATGAGTGAAACCAGCGGAGAGATAATCACGGTCAAGCCATTGGTGGCCTCCGCGCGGATGAGGGCGGGCAATTGGAATGTAATGGATTTCCCTCCACCAGTCGGAAAAATGACCAGAAAATTCCGATCTTTCAAAGCTGCCTGTACGGCCTGCTCTTGCATGGGCAAGTCGTCTGCAGCGTCACCCTCAAAGCGTCGAAAGGTATCGTACCTGAACAGCCTTTTCAGATTGCGCCTTGGATCGAGGCGCTCGCTACAATATGTGCAACCCGCATCTTCACAGGCGATGGCGCGCAATCTTCGAAATGCGCGGCTCACGAGCGGATATTGATGTAACAACCAAGAGGGTGTGAACAACTCTGGTTGCGGACCATGCAAAATGGAAAGTACCATCGCGAGCTCGACGGGACCTTTTTCAATCAACAATTCTAAATTTGCATTGCCACAGATCAAACCCACAGAGGATTCCTTGATCAGCTTCTGAAGCGCATGGTGCACGAGATTTCCTTGGGTTGGCATCATGCCCTGAAAAAATGCGGAGAAGCCACTCACATTGCCCAACAAGCCAGCCAATACCCGACGGAACCACTCCGGCAACGCTTGGAAGGATGCCCCAAGGTCCTCCAGTAACCCTCGACTGAGTTTCGCATCGACCACGGGGTCATTACGATCGGCTGCACTTGCCTTGTAGTCCTTGTGGAGGGCATGCTTGCGCTGATCGGGCCGCATCAATACCGACAGCATCAACGTATCGATGGCTGGCAATGCCGCAAGTGCCGCAAGCTGAGGCTGCTCACGGAGGAAGGCGAGGTCGTGCAGGAGGAGATTGTGACCGCAAATGGCCGTAGCGGCCTTACCAAAGGCGGCAAGATTGGCAAATGAGGCACCGCGATATACCCCTTCGCCCAATACTGCGCCGATCTCCAAGAGCTTTCCCGAAGACTCCTCCAATTCCAAATCCAGAAAAAGTATCTCTTCCAGCACCAATGGCATGTATCGATAGTATCGAAGTCTATAATTGCCAAGTTAGCACTTTCTCACTGCGTTCAAAATGATCCATTTCAGGCAGCCATCCATCTTTGGTTCGCTTTGATTGCGGCATAATTGCCCCTTTTCGAGGGGAAACTCGGCCTTGGATCGATGGCAATACGAGGAGACTGCATTATTTTTGACTGAAAATGAATCGATTGTAAAGTTTTTACTACTGTATCCTTGCAGATAAGAATCAAAACACTATCTTTGCATCGCTTTACTGGATCGGTAGTTCAGTTGGTTAGAATGCCGCCCTGTCACGGCGGAGGTCGCGGGTTCGAGTCCCGTCCGGTCCGCAAAAGAGCAGCTCAATGAGCTGCTCTTTTCGGTTTTTAGGGGGCTAGTTGCAGGCAAAAAATGCGATCGTTTCCAATAAAAAAATGGCGCCGATGAATTACCATCAGCGCCATTTGCATGACCGAAGGGTCTTTTCAAACCTTACCGCAGCACCACTTTACCCGTTCCCAGCAGCCCATCGCCGCTACGCACGCGGTACTGATAGGCGCCTGCAGAGAGTTCTTTGCGATTGAGGGTGTGGATCAGTTGGTTGGCGGCACCTTGATATTCGTGTACGAGCTTCCCTTGCTGGTCAAACAATTCAATCTGAATGGCATCGCTCATACCAGCACCTTGGATTTCAAAGTTGATCTGGTTGCCGGTTGCAGGATTTGGATATACGTGCACAGATGCGCCAGGAAGCGCATTCCCGATGCCCACACTCACGACATTGATGGAATCGCAGAAAATCGCCTCACAGTTGGTTGCGCCATTGATCGTGAGACACACAGCATAGTTGCCTGCTGCCGTATAGGTATGGGTAGGGTTTTGCAGCGTGCTGTTGCCGCCATCTCCAAAATCCCAAGCCCAGGTCGTCGCCGCTGTACTTTGATCTGTGAAACCGACCACCAGCAAGTTGGGGAGTGCGCCAAAGGCTGCCACCGGTGTCACCAAGGTCAAGGTGAGACTGCTAGTGCTCGTGCAGTTCTCAGCGTCTGTGATCTGCAAAGAATAGCTCGTGGTCCCTACTGGCGATGCCTGTGGGTTGGCGGTCGTGGTGCTACCCAATCCGTTTGGAGGCGACCAAGCATAGGTCACTGGGGCAGTGCCACCGACAGCGCTAGGATTGCCGCCAAGCGCAATCGAATCACCCGCACAAAAATTCAGTGCATTACCTGCATTGGCAGCAAGTTGAGGCGCTTGGTTCACGCTATGATTGACATAGGTCTGTGCGAATGCTGGCATGCCTAAAGCCACCACCATCGCAGACAAAAATGTATTTTTAAGTTTTTTCATTGTCTTTTCAATTTTGAAGGTGGGGAATCAATACAGAATGACTACACGACCATTGCCGCTACGAACGCCTGAGATGGTCGCTGCGTTTCCGAGGCCAGTCGTGTAGGACGACCCGCCGCCGCCGCCGCCGCCAGGCGTCGTGTCGGAGCCGTTTCCAGCTGAGCCACCCCCATAGTAGCCACCGCCACCGCCGCCGCCGCCGCCAGATCCATTGTGGAACAACACCGAACCCGTACCGCCGTTGCCGAGCGTGCCGTCGCTACCTGGCCCCCACGAAGTGCGCAAGCAAGCTGTGCTGCCGCCATAGGCACCATGTAAGCCACCAGCAGATTGGGTGCCGCCCGCGCCACCAGCGCCGCCACCGCCACCGCAGTTGCAAGGTGTACCTACGCCTGTGGTACCTGTGCCGCCAGTGGTACCGCCACCAGCGCCACCATTGCCACCAGGACCAGCCGTTTGGCAGCCTGGCCATACACCGTTGTGACCACCACCACCACCACCACCAGCAACAATGATGCGGTTTGCAAGTGCAGTGCCTGCGCGACGCACGTCAGAAGCGCCGCCGCCAAAGCCACCATAGGTCCCAATTGGGAGACCGCTGAAGACGTCATTTCCATTGATGCCACCTTGGCCACCACCGTTGTAACCTGATTGGCTGCCGACATACACAGTAAGCACCTCGCCAGGCGTGACCGTGAGTGTACCAGTAGCATAGCCACCCAATCCACCTGTAGCACCTCCAACCAATGCATTGCTTCCTTGTGCAGCCCACGCACGAATGTTAATGGTCGTGACACAAGGCGGGACCGTAAAGCTTGCCGGAGCACCGCTGAAGACAAAAATGGTAGAATCCGAATTTGATCCACTGGTGGTATCCACGGTCATCGTATCCATTGCGATGCAACCCATAGCATCCACGACGGTGACTACATAAGTTGTAGGCGCTGTGGGCGAAGCCAGTGGATTTGCGATCACCGATGAGTTGAGGCCAGCCGCAGGTGACCAGTTATAGGTGTAGGGTCCCGTTCCGCCAAAACCTACGGGCGATCCACCGATCGAGACAGGGGAATTGCAATACACTCTGTCAGGCCCAGCATCGGCCATGAGGTCGGATAAAACCAAGAAACTTGTATCTGAATAAACGGGATTGCAAGTCCCCTCGGTCACAACGGCCCTGTACCATGTGCTGTCGAGTGGAGTCACGACGGTAGTGTCATTGTTGGCACCGACGATCGAGGTCCAAGAGGTGCCTCCATCTGTGGATTGCTGCCATTGCAAATATCCTCTGTGGGCACCGATCGTCAAGTACACCGTCTGACCAGCGCAAACCGTGGTCTGGGCCTCGGCGGATATCGCCAGCCCGAGTATCATCCCCAGAAAAAGGATGACATGTTGGAGTTGAAGTTTTCTCATGTTAATCTCAATTATAGCCAAAAACCTAGAAATGAACAGTGGGCAATATAGGGATGTTTTCTATGAATAATGCTGATTTATGTACAGAAAGCCCATTTTCCCAGTCTTGCATCCACGAATGGATTTCTCGATAGTACAATTCCCGCCTTCTGCTTACTTTTGCCTATCCGGCACTAAAACACGGAGATATCAAAGATGAGTACGGTCGTATTGGAGTTTGAAAAGCCCATTGTTGAAATGGAGAAGAAGCTGGAAGAAGTGCGCCAGCGCGCAGAAGAAAAGTTGGCCAAAGGTGGCAAAAAGGACTTGCAGAAAGTAGCAGAGTTGGAGTCCCAAATCGCAGATATGCAAGAGGCGATAGAGAAACTCAAACTGCAGATTTTTGGGAACTTAAGCCGATGGGAACGGGTGCAGCTATCTCGTCACCCACAACGGCCCTACTCATTGGACTATATAGAACATATCGCCGAGGATTTTATCGAACTTTTTGGGGATCGCAATTTTGCTGATGACAAGGCAATCGTTGGTGGATTTGGACGCATCGGTCACCAGACAATCATGTTCATCGGTCAACAAAAGGGTCGTGATACCAAATCACGCCAATTCCGCAACTTCGGGATGCCCAATCCTGAAGGTTATCGCAAGGCATTGAGACTGATGAAGTTGGCAGAAAAATTCGAAAAGCCAGTCGTCACGTTGATTGATACCCCAGGTGCGTTTCCTGGCTTAGAGGCTGAGGAACGCGGACAAGGAGAAGCTATTGCACGCAACTTGCTGGAGATGGCCCGCCTCAAAGTCCCGATCATTTGCATTGTGATCGGCGAAGGAGCCTCGGGTGGCGCACTGGGAATCGGTGTCGGCAATCGGATCTATCAACTTGAAAATACCTGGTATTCAGTGATCTCACCAGAGTCTTGTTCGAGCATTCTATGGCGTAGTTGGGACCACAAAGAGGAGGCAGCCGAGGCACTCAAATTGACTGCAGAAGACAATCTAAGGCTCAAAATCATCGATGGCATCATCCCAGAGCCGCTCGGCGGAGCGCATCGGCAGCCTGAAGAAGCCTATAAGAATGTCAAAGAACAAATCAAAAAGGATCTCAAATACTTGAAAACTAAGACGCCAGAGAAGCTCATCGAGCATCGGGTCGCCAAGTTTTCTGCGATGGGTTTTGTAGAGGATCCCAAGCGCAAAAGCACTGAAACTTTAGAAGATGCTTAATCATTTTTGATCTCAAAGCCCTATGAAAGCTCGGAGTAACACCCATTGGATCGCTGCTGCGTTTGTCGCTGGCTTGCTATTTCTTTACTCATGTGGTGGCGTGGCAGCAAAGCGAGCCATTTTTGTTGGGGAATCTGATCCTGCTGACTTCTCCTTGAGCAATACAAAACCTGAGTCCTTCGCATTTGAAATTCCAGCCAACGAAAGCGGCCCTTTTGTATTTGCATTGGAACTCACCTATTTTGAGAATCAAATGCAAGGCTGGGAGAGCCTCCCACTCTATTATATGCTGACGCGACCAGATGGTACCGAGGAAGATTTGCGTTTTTCACTTCAATTGAAGGATGACAAAGGTGGCTGGCGGGGGACACTTAAGGAGAACCAAACCGATCGCATCTTTGAGCAAGAGATCAAGTCGGGGCTTGCATTGAGCCCTGGAAAATATTCCATCAAGATTTTCGGGGACAGCAAAGACTTGACCAAGCCCATATTGGGCATCGTCCACATTGCTTTCAAGGTATATGCAGGCTAGCGATTGAATCTGGGGGATTCAAGGTGGGCCGAGCAAAACAACTCGAAAGTCTTCGATGATATCGCGTCATTTGCAAGGCCCGATTGGCTTGCGAGTACTTATCAGTTCAAGCCCAAGCTAGCCTTGCCAAAACCACAATGGCCAGCATGACTAAAGCGCTTTGTGCCCACCATCGCAAAATGGTGCATTGGCAGTATGCTTGCAACCACACATCCAATAGGTCTTTTTCTCAGTGATATCTACCTTTTGCGGAACGATACCACTTCCCTTGTGGGCACCATCGCACCAAGGTTGATTGGCAGATTTGCCGCAAGCACACCAGAAATAGGTTCCTGCTTCAAGCTCCACTCCGTAGGGCGCCTTCTGGGGAATGATTGGGTTCTCAGTCATAAGCAATCGCGATAAATTTGTACAAGCGAGATATTCCTAGAGGAATGTCCCCGACGGCTAAGGCACCGAGAAGCCTAGTGTAGCCATAAATGCCAAGGAAAAGCAGTTTCGTGATCGGATGTACATCTCTCATCCGACCACAAAACCGCTCGAATTACTGCTTGATCAGATCACGAATTTTCATTTCGTGGCCATCCCAGATCTTGAGAAGGTAGTTGCCATTTGCGCAATTGCTGAGGTCGATGGCAGTCTTTTCCCATCCGATATTGCTGGTTTCGATGGTCTTTTGCCAGACAGCCCTGCCCATCAAGTCATAGACCTCCAGCGAAATATGGGCGTTCACAAAGCCTTCCATTTCGAGATTGAATTGCCCTGCTGAGGGATTTGGATACAAAAGGATGTGCTCGGGACGCTGGACTTCATTGCCGATCAGATTGCCATCGGTCCAGAAGTCATATTTGAAAAATTTTCCAAATTCCGCATTGAAGGTTTTGCGCGTGGCACCATTTTCTCGCATCCTTGCGTAGCCAGTGCCATTGCTGGCAGCCGCCCAATAGTAGAGGCCATCATCACCTGCATCATCAAATTTAAGCGTATAGCATCCAGCAGGAAGGTTAAAAACCTCAGTATAGACGGTATTGGCTGTCAAGAAGGGTGAAGATTGCATGATCACATTTCCCCCCTCATCATACAACCGCCAGATATTCTGAGCGGGCTGATTATTGGTGCGCCAATAGAAGTCGATTGCAGTGCCAGTATAAGTGTCCCACGCATTGTAGGGTACTGCATAGGTGTCATTGTCAGATTGCTGATCGACACCACCATTGGGGGCGACCAGGTGGGCTTCGAAAACTGCGGCGGTCCCCATCCAGAAAGTAGGGTTATCAACCGGGAGTGTTACCTCGGCAGATTCTAGAAAATCTAAGTTTCCATGCCAGTGGTAGGTGCGGGTCGGGCCCCCTTTTTGATTGTAAACGATATCTACACTATCGAGTGTAGCCAGACCTTCGTTGCGAATGATCACCACAGGCTGGTTGCAGGCAGGGTTAAATCTGCGGTACCGCACATTGCCACTTGGTCGCTTGATATCAGTGATAGCGGCATCCAAATTGAAGTTAGGAGCTCCGTATGTGACCAATTGGGTGCAATTCAAGTAGTTGGTGGCGGCGGTATTGGCAATGACATCAAGGCCGTAGTCGATCGTGAGGGTATCGCCAGCGGTTCCCTGCAAACCGACCTCATATTCAAAAAGGTCTGATGGGACACCAGGGCACCAACCAGCTCGGTCATAGAGCCAAGTGCCTCCCTGTGGATAAACGGGCATGTCAGCACATTCCTTCCAGACGCGCCAGTGCGCCTCTTGAGGACCGCCATTGATGTTCAAATAATGCCAGCGCGCGATGAATTCCCCGTTTTGTTGATGACCAGTGATCGTGGTCCTCAACTTCCACCCTGCACTGAGCGGATGCAAGGGAACCTGCCTAGGTTCAAAGACATCGTCGTTGTAGGCACTTTGAAAACCGTAATTGCCGAGCGGCCAAATCTGCTGGATGTCTAGGACGTCGCGCGGCGCAGTACCCCTGATGAATACAAATCGGATGTCAATTTCTTCTTGGTTTTGGCCGCCATATTCCATGGAAAGTCGTTTGCCACCTTCCAAAATAGGTGCAAAGTCCGTGACATCAAACTCCCACATGACCCCATTGGCTCCTAAGTCCAAGCCATTGCCATACGGTGTGACAAAAGACATGATTTCATATCTGGAGGGTCCTTTTTGATAATAGTTAAGGGTGGAAACAATGATCGTGCTGTCGATTCCAATCAAAATCGAGTCGATCTTTGCTCCCGTCTGACCATTGTAAATGTAACTCCAACCTGATTGAAAGTAATAATTGGTATCAACTGGGATCAAGTTGTTGTTGGCCGTCGTGTAAGCGATGACACGATGCATGGCATTGATCACTGAATCTCTCGTGGTAATTTGGTTGTCATTGGTGGTGCTGTAAACACCACGCACAAAATAAACCTGAGGACGCTGTTGCGTCACAGTGAAATTGCGGTAAAGTGCTGTCGCGTCCACCGCTCCCCACAACGGGGCGCCAGAGATCATGGCTGTGGTTGCATTGGGAGAGACATCATTGGCCATCAATCCACTGCCTTCATCAAATTTGTAGTAGGCCACCAAATTGGCATAGGCAGGATGACTTACCGTGAGGTCCTTGTACATCCAATCGCGTATTGTTGCGCTATCCAACGCTAGGCTGAATACTTGAAACTCATTGACTTTGCCGTAATAGGGGGCTCCCCCGCCTAGGCCAGCACCAATCCTGAAATTTTCAATGTCTATCGGCTTTGTTTTTCCTGTACCTGAGTGGAACAAGGTTCCATTCATCCAAATCTTCATTTGGCCAGTCGTCGCATTCTTTGTGAAGGCCCAATGCGTCCATTTGCCTCTGAAATCATTGGCGCTAGAAAGCTTGTTGATACGGTCATAGCCACCGTTGTCGGCCCCACAATCCCAGTAGATATTGCCGTCGCTCCATGGCAAGTGTACATTGGCGTGACGTGCGCCGGCAGCATTCGTGCCCTCAAATATGCCCGTGTTTGCAGGGAGATTGGAACCTCCCCAAGACCAAAACGAAACCGTGACCTGGTTAGAGATCCCACTAAAAGCCGTCGCATCGACATCGATGCTCTCTGCACCAGAAAACTCGATATAGTTATCTATTGCATTGTTTACCAAGCCTTTGTTGGAGCCAGTTGCATAACAATTGACTTGATTGTTGACGCCCGTAGATGGGTTGTCGTAGGAAAATTCTACGATCAGATTATCAGTCCCATTCCAAACATAGGGGCCATAAAAGTTGAATTGCTGCCAACCGGTAGCTGGGAAAGGGGTATTTCTAAA
>JANORP010000222.1:0-12386 GCA_031415375.1 Bacteroidota bacterium
GCGACTTGCAGCTTCACCGTGACGGTGAATGACACCGAGGTTCCGACGATCACTTGCCCAGCGAATATCACGGTCGGCAATGACATCGGGCTTTGCTCTGCATCTGTGACCTACGCAGTTAGCTCCAGCGACAATTGCCCAGGCTCGACGCTTGCGCAGACGGCTGGTTTGGCCAGCGGGAGCTCATTCGCTGTTGGCAATACCATAAATAGCTTTACGGCGACTGACGGGGCTGGTAATACGTCGATTTGCGACTTTACGGTCACCGTCAACGATGTCGAGCTCCCAACCATCACCTGCCCCGCCGATTCCACTGTCGATAATGCTCCCGGAAGTTGCGGTGTCGTGTTTACATATCCGGTAGTTTTCGATGACAACTGTAGTGGTGAGGTCATGACTGTTTCGGCGGGCTTGCCCAGCGGGAGCTTTTTTGGCGTAGGTAAGACGACGACCGAATTGCTCGTCACCGATGCCAGCGGCAATACCGCAACTTGTAGCTTCCAATTGACGGTGAATGATATTGATCTTCCTGTCATCACTTGCCCAGGAAACATCACGGTGAACAATGACAGTAGTTTTTGTTCAGCTGTGGTCAACTACACTGTGACTGCGACTGACAATTGCCCCGACTTTGTCATTGCTCAGGTAGCTGGTCAAGCCTCTGGAATCAAATTTGATGTCGGAAGTACCAGCAATATTTTTACCGTATCAGATATCAACGGCAACACTGCGACTTGCAGTTTTGATGTGACGGTGATCGACGTCGAATTGCCTTTGGTCATTTGCCAATCCATCCAAGTTTCACCGAGCACTGGCAACGATGTCACGGTCTTGCCCGCACAAGTGGTATTGAGCGCGACCGACAATTGTGCAATCCTGAGCATGGTTCTCTTACCCGATGTATTTTCCTGTTCACAAGGAAGTCAGACAGTCACTGCTGATCTCACGGTCACCGACATCCACGGCAATGTGGCCCATTGTTTCCCAAACATCGAAGTGCTCGATATCGGATGCAATCCAGCGCCGATCGCGGTCTGCCAAAATATTACGGTGAATGCCGATGGTAGTTGCCAAGGGATCGCCGCCGCAATCGCATTTGACAATGGTTCCTCTGATCCCAATGGCGATCCGATTACGTTTGGAGTCGCGCCAATTGGCCCCTATGCGCTGGGTGTGACCAATGTGGTGCTGACGGTGAGCGATGGTGCACTGGCCTCCACTTGCGCCGCGACGATCACAGTACACGATATCATGCCACCGAGCATCACTTGTCCTGGAAACATGAACGTGGGCAATAGCATCGGCCTTTGTGGACAGGTTGTGAACTACACTGTAACGAGCAGCGACAACTGTACAGGATCCAATAGGGTGCAGACGGCGGGGCAAGCTAGTGGCAGCATATTCCCAGTAGGGACGACCTCTAACCTTTATACTGTGACGGATGGAAGTGGGAATTCGGCGACTTGTGATTTCACCATCACGGTGACCGACCTCCAAGCACCGTTGATCACTTGCCCATTCAATATGACGGAGAGCATCCGCAATGGGTCCTGCGACGTGGTGGTAAATTATAGCGTGACGATGACTGACAATTGCCCAGGCGCATTGCTCACGCAAACGTCGGGTCAAGCCAGTGGAACTACATTCGCGATCGGCACGATCAACAATATCTTTATGGTGACCGATGGCGGCGGCAATACGGCCACGTGCAGTTTCACGGTGACCGTAAACGAGGACCAGTTTCCCACGATCACCTGCCCTGCCAATATGACGGTCGGCAATGATGCTGGGCAGTGCGGTGCCATCGCGAACTATAATGTGATTGCCAATGACAATTGCATCGGATTCACGGTGACGCAGACAGCAGGACTTGCGAGCGGTAGCCTATTCGCCCTGGGCACGACGACGAATACCTTTGTCGTGACGGATGGCAGCGGTAACGCGACCACTTGCAGCTTCACAGTTAAGGTAAATGATACTGAGAATCCAACTGCCACCTGCCCTACGAATATTGTGGTGGGCAACGATGTCGGGCTTTGCACTGCCGTGGTGACCTATGCTGTTTCATCTGGCGACAATTGCCCTGGATCGAGCTTGTCACAAATCGGGGGCCTCGCTAGTGGAAGTACATTCCCCGTCGGCGTGACCTCAAATACGTTCAACGCGACCGATGGTAGCGGCAATACAGCCACATGCAGCTTCACCGTGACGGTGGATGATGCCGAGAATCCGACGATTGTTTGTCCAGCCGACATCAATCTTGATGCTCCCATGGGATCCTGTGGTGCCGCCGTGAATTATGCAGTCACAATGAATGACAATTGTGCAGGAGCTATTTTGACACAGACCGCTGGCCAATCGAGTGGCGCTACGTTTGCCATCGGCATAACGACGAACAGTTACACGGTCACTGACGTTGCGGGCAATACGGCAAGCTGCGAATTCACGGTGAAGGTAAACGATGCCGAGGCTCCTATCATCACTTGCCCCTCCAATGTCGGTGTGAGCAATACGGTGGGTGCGTGTGGTGCAGCGGTGACTTATGCTGTCGCCTTTACTGACAATTGCCTAGGGTCTAGCTTGGTGCAGACGGCAGGCTTGGCCAGTGGTAGCACATTTGTGGTCGGTACGACGACGAATACCTTTACTGTCACTGATGCCGCAGGCAATACAGCGACTTGTAGTTTCACGGTGACTGTGACCGACACTGAGAATCCGACGGTCACATGCCCCGCCAATCTGAGTGTGGGCAACAGTGTGGGCGTATGCGGCGCAGTGGTGACCTACGCGGTGACTTCTGGGGACAATTGCCCAGGGGTTACGTTGGGTCAGACGGCTGGCTTGGCCAGTGGGAATACATTTGTCCTTGGTAGCACGGTGAATGCATTCACCGTGACTGACGCGATCGGCAACACGGCGACTTGCAGCTTCACGGTGACCGTGACGGATACCGAAGCCCCCGTAGTGACTTGCCAAACGGTGCAAGTGTCGCCCACATCGGGCAATCCCGTGACGGTGACACCTGCGCAGGTGACGCTGAGTGCGACCGACAATTGTGGGATCGCGAGCAGCATATTGACCCCCAATACATTCACCTGCGCCCAAACTGGCCAGACGGTCACGGTAGATCTCGCGATCACCGACGTGAACGGCAATGTAGGCCATTGTTTCCCAGACATCGTCGTGCTCGGCGTGAGCTGCAACCAAGCGCCAGTGGCGATTTGCCAAAACATCACAGTGAATGCCAATGGGAGCTGCCAAGGAATTGCCGCAGCAACAGCATTTGACGGAGGGTCCACGGATCCCAATTTGGATCCACTTACGTTTACGGTCGCCCCTGTCGGGCCGTATGCCTTGGGTGTGACCAACGTGGTCCTGACCGTGAGCGATGGTAATCTGAACTCGACCTGCGCGGCGACGATCACGGTGAGCGACCTCACTCCGCCATCCATCAACTGCCCAGCTAATATCAGTGTGGCGAGCAATGTCGGTAGTTGTGATGCAACGGTGACTTATGCTGTGACTGCCACAGACAATTGTGGTAGCGCCATTTTGGCCCAAACTGCTGGTGTTGCCAGTGGTAGCCTATTCTCTGTGGGAATTACCGCGAATGCCTACACGGCGACCGATGGTGCAGGCAATACCTCCACCTGTACCTTCACCGTCACAGTAAATGATGCAGAGCTGCCGACCATCACTTGCCCAGCCAATATCACGGTCGGCAATAGTGTGGGTTTGTGTGGTGCCGTCGTGACCTATGCCATGACCTCCAATGACAATTGCCCAGGATCGAGCCTGGCACAGACGGCTGGTGCAGCAAGTGGGGCGACATTTCCTGTTGGGGCTACCGTGAACAGTTACAGGGTCACCGATGCCACTGGAAATACGGCGACGTGTAGCTTCACGGTGACAGTCACCGATACTGAGAACCCGACGATCACTTGCCCTGCGAATATGACGGTGAGCGTCTCACTCACGCAATGCAATGCATTGGTCACCTATGCAGTGGCATCGAGCGACAACTGCCCTGGTGCGGTCTTGTCGCAAATTGCTGGTCTTGCCAGTGGCGCGACCTTCCCGATGGGGATCACCAACAATAGCTATCGTGTGGTGGACGTGGCTGGAAATACAGCCAATTGCAACTTTGCGGTCACAGTCGTGGATCAGACTGCACCCGTGGCACTGTGCCGCAATATCACAGTGAGTACAGGTCTCAATGGCAACTTCTCGATCACTGCCAGCAGCATCGACAATGGGAGCAGCGATGGTTGTGGCATTGCCAGCATCAGTGCGAGTCAGACGGCATTTACCTGCTCCAACCAGGGTGCCAATACAGTCGTGCTCACAGTCACTGATGTGAATGGCAATACCAGCACTTGTAGCAGCATTGTCACCTTGAACGCCATCACGACACCTGTGATTGCCAGTTCTGGGCCCACCGTATTTTGTTCTGGAAGCAATACGGTCCTGTCGGTGCAGCCTGGTTATACTTCCTATCAATGGTCAAACTTGGCGACGACTTCGACGATCACGGTAACCACGACAGGATATTATGGTCTGGCGGTAACGAATGCGAATGGTTGCCTTGCAATGGCGACACCGATGGCCGTCACCGTCAATCCTAGCCCGACACCGACGATCACGGCCTCTGGCCCAACGACGTTCTGTGCTGGCGGCAATGTTGTGCTCGATGCGGGTGCTGGTTACAGCAGCTATGCTTGGTCCAATGGTGCATCGACGCGCACGATCACGGCAACTGCAACGGGAACCTATGTCGTCACCGTCTCCAATGCCTCTGGTTGTACCGGCACTGCATCACGGTCTGTGACGGTGAATGCCCTGCCTGTCGTCACGATCACTGCGACCAGCAATGGCATCATTTGTTTCGGGACGGCCGTGACGCTCACGGCGACCAATGGCTTCACAACCTATGCTTGGACAGGTGGGGGCACCACACGCAACAAGTCTGTGACGGCAGCGGGCCCCTATACAGTGACGGTCACCAATGCAGCGGGCTGCGCCAACACGGCCACGAGTGTCGTGACCGATGTCACGGTGTGCCAAGTGCCTTCAGGCGGTGTGTCGAGCAATATCGGTTCCACGAGCGCAACGCTCACTTGGGCTGCGGTGCCTTGTGCAAGTTCCTACCGTGTGCAAAGACGCACCACAGGTGGATTTGGCAACAATGTGAACACATCAGCAACGACGACTACGCTCACTGGGCTTACTCCCAATACGAACTATGAGTGGCATGTGCGCGCAACCTGTCCCAATGGAGGCGGAAATACGGCCTACAGCATCAGCTACTTCTTCACCACGCTTCCCGGGCCTGCAGCCAAGCTTGGGGAACCCGCTAGTGCTGAGGGCAGCTTGCCAATGGCTAAATTGTACCCCAACCCGAACGATGGCAACTTTACCTTGGAATATTATGCGGAGCTGGAAACCGAGGTTAAAGTATGTGCCTACGACATGTATGGCAAGCAGGTGCATTGCGAGATCAAGCTCGTCGATGCAGGTGAAAACCGCTGGGAAATGGCCTTCCCCAACCTTGCGAAAGGGATGTATTTCCTGAAGGTGCAAGGAGTAGAGCAAGGTGTGGTCGAGACGCAAAGCGTGCGCTTTATCGTGGAGTAAGTCGGGAAGGAATGCTTGATTGCTGGCCGCCGTTCAAATGCATTGTTTGGACGGCGGCCAGCTTTTTTTTGAGCATGGGGTTGCGAAATAGGTGGCGATTGGAGTCTGTGAAATAGGGGCTGTTTGCGGGGAATGGTTGCACGAGTGTTTCGACACAGCAAAAGGTTCCGGAAAGAAATTGTCCCACGGGATTGAAAGCGATCCGATTTCGCCCTTTGAGGCGATCAACAAGTCCAGCAACCCTGCGTAGGCGAAGTCTGAATGAGATATTTGAGCGGTGTCGGAACGCTGTTTGCTGCCTAGTGAATACAGTTACATACGAGATACTACTGAGATACCTCCCAGATACGTCTGAGATGCATGGGGAGTAATCGGAGAAAAGCTATTTCAGGACGATACTATACCAGTGACGGTTAATTGCAGCTTTTGTAGCATCGTCAGTGCGCAACGACCAATGACTTGGTGGCGGCTTTGCCTCCTGCGATCACTTGCACGCGGTACAGCGCAGCAGGCCAATCTGTCGTGGTGAGCGTAAATTCATTGGCCCCCATGCTCAAGGGTTGTTGCACTTCATGGATCACCTTGCCAGCGACATCGATCACACGCAGGGTGGCGTCCTGGTCCAGCAGGCTATAGACTTCCAAGCGGGTGAATTCATCCGCAGGATTGGGGCCCATGCCATAAACGACAAAATGCTCGCCACTTGTGCTGTAGAGCAATTCCTTGATTTCAGAGTAGGAAGTGGTGCCATTTTGGTCGTTCATCCGCAGGCGGTAGTAGGAGAGGCCCTGTGGCAAATCGGCGTTGAGGACTTGGTAGTGCTGCGACGATCCAGCGGTGCCTGTAGCGGGTATAGTCTTGATTTCCATGAACTTCATGTCGCTCGCGGCGCGCTCCACGGTATAGCTCTCCATGTTTTGCTCCTCCGAGGTTTGCCAATCGATGGCAGCAACATCCCCTTGCAACTGTGCCTGAAAATTTTCCAATTTGGCGGGGAGCGGCACGCTCAGGAGATTGTCCACGCCGGCGGCAGTGAATGTGCTTGCCGTACCCGGGTGGACGCGCAACACGAAGCGTGACCAATTGGAGGTCGGCGTCAAAATGGCATTGAATGTCACCCAAGTCGAGTTCGAGATGCTGCCAGAACTCCAAAGGAGCTGTGTAAAAGAGCAATTGGTGGCGCCACCGTAGATGTTGATGATGGTGCCACCATTCCATGAGCCGTTGTAGATGTCCAGATTCACTAGGCTGAGACTGATGGCGTAAGTGTTGCCAGCAGTCATGGGGGTCGCCAATGTCTGCCCAGCGCTTTCTTGGCTGCCAGGCGTACTCAGCAGATAGACCAATCCGATATAGGAGATGCCTGATGCGGGTGCCAAGCTTGCACCCCAGCAGCCTGGTTGCGTGTCGGGAGATCCACTACAGGCTGTCCAATTGGGAGGAGAAATGGATGATCCTGGAGGGCTGCCTTCAAAAGATGGATTGCTCCAGACCATTTGGGCAATGAGCGAACTTGTGCAGAGCAAGCAAAATAGGAATAGGATGGATCTTTTCACGTCCTCAATATAGGGAAAAAACAAATATCAAAGGCTCTGAACGGCCCCAAAAGGTGCAAAAATCATGCTTTGGATCGCCATGAGAGAATCTCTGAAGGCGATCACGTCATTGGGGCACAGTTGGGGTCAATTGGTGCGCTCAG
Source organism: Bacteroidota bacterium (assembly GCA_031415375.1). Taxonomy (GTDB): domain Bacteria; phylum Bacteroidota; class Bacteroidia; order J057; family JADKCL01; genus JADKCL01. The sequence goes on from JANORP010000222.1 coordinate 7,334, forward strand.
CGAGCCAGATCACATGGTGACCACCTTTGTGGCCATGGGTGCGCACTTTTTCTACGGTCACCGCAAAACCTGCTTTTTCCAATCGCTCGGTAAATTTGGCCTCGGCGCTCACTGACCAAACGGCAAAGAGGCCTTTGGGTTTGAGGGCGTTGCGGGCAGCCGTGAGGCCGTGGAGGGAATAGAGCCAGTTGTTGTTGGTGTGAGTGAGGCCCTTGGGCCCGTTGTCCACGTCGAGGAGGATCGCGTCATAAGCAGCCTCGGAGGCGCGCATGAGCCTACCTACATCACCCAATTCCACGTGGACGCGGGGGTCACGTAGCGGGTAGCCGGTACATTCGCCGAGCGGGCCACGGTTCCACTCGACGACTTTGGGGATGAGCTCGGCCACGACGATCTTGGCGTTGGCGTCGAGATGCTTGAGGGCTGATGCCAGGGTGAATCCCATGCCCATGCCGCCAATCAGGACGGTGGGATTGGGGCGCTTGGCAACGCGCGTACAGGTCATCTCGGCGAGGGCCTCTTCGGAACCGTGCGCGAAATTGTTCATCAATTCAGCCTCAGTGGGTCCAGAGATCCAGATGGAGAATTGGTTGCCACGCTGTAGGAGCTTTAATTGGCCACCTTTGTTGGGAATCTCGGCAGTGTCTAGGAGTATGTTGGGGAGCATAGGAACTAATTGATGGTGGACAAACGCAACTTGAGCGCGGCGAATCGGCATTCGAGCTGCGCAGCAACTCGAAAATCAACGCAATCTCCTGTAATTCTGAATGCGTATGCTGTTTTGGGATAAAAAAAATTCGGCGCGGTATTTTTTGTCTTCAAAGTCATCGATCGAATGGCTTTCAAGAATGTTAGAACCACCTACCTAGCAGGATTTACATTTCGCTGTTTTAGATGGACCGTCTCCACGCTCTTGTTGCTAGGAAATGCTGGCCATTTCCTAGCGGCGTGTTTTTGGGGACAGGAAATCATTTCCAATCATATTGACACCTGAAAGCTGCTCGGTCAATCCCTTCGGGTCTGGCGCTTTCATTGCTTGCAAAAGCGCCAATAGCCTAGCCTGAAAGGCTGCCATTTGCGCCGCCATTTCATCCAGAATGCTTTGAAAGGCTAGCAACTTAATTTCAAAACGATATGCTTCGTCTGGGAGTTCGCCAGTCCAATCTTTATGATCTGCAAACTCTAGCGTGTCCTGAACGCGACGGCAAGGAATGGAAGGATGACCCACCCAAATCGATGCATGTTCCCCCGGTTGCAGGTTCATGGCGTCGATCCAATTTGCATAATTTCCAAGGTCACCACAGCACTGTGGCTTGAAAATCATGTCATTACCTTCGATCCAATAGAAGCCGCCGTTCAATGCTCCGAATAGGTTCAAGTCCAATTGCGAGATTTCGGTCTTTTCTGGGGACATCACTTCCTGCCCCTCCTCGTCATCGTTTTGCCAGCGAAACAGATGCGCATGAAGCAAGATTTCCAGCGTAGCATCCTCCAAATCTGCGGCTGCAACCTGCCATTCGCCCAAGGCAATAGCCGTCACATTGACAATGCCGCTGTCTGCTAAAAAGGCTTTCCAGAAGGTGTCAGAGGCCAATGCATGATCCATCGATGGGTCATTGGGCCAATCATGATCCTGTAGCCGCAACAATTCCGGTCCTAGCTCTAGCGCAAGCACAATGTGGGCATCCGCTAGGTCGCGCCCGCTGCGCTTAGCAAGTGTTTCCTCCCCAATCACCTTTTCCCCATCTCCCAATTCAAAAATGCGATCAACAGATCCCGTACCTCCACATACTTTGAGAACCGCATGGCCTCGTAGGTATCGTTTACATCATGGTAGTGGGGTGGGCCGCCGAGGGTGTAGATAAACATGCCTTTGACGCCATTTTTCACGAACCAATAGTGGTCGCTGTTGGGGGCGTTGGGGCGGCCTTTCACGATAGGGACGGCGCTCAGTTGCGTGTTGAGGGCTTGCAGGGCGGCGAAGTCCTCTGGGTAGTCGAGGCCCGCCACGGCAGTGATGCCTTCGTCGCCGTTGGCCATGAGGTCTAGGTTCAAGATAAATTTGGTCTTGCTCAGCGGGAAGAGCGGCTCTTTGGTGGCGTAGTATTGCGAGCCGACGAGGCCGGCTTCCTCGCCTGTAAAGGCGATGAACATCATTGTATAGGGCGGCAGGCGGTCCATGCGGGCGTAGTGCTCGGCCATGGACAGGAGCATGGATGTGCCTGATGCATTGTCGTTGCCGCCAAAAAAGATGGCGTCACCTTGGGTGCCAAGGTGATCATAGTGGGCGCTCACGATCACGATGGAGTCTGGATACAATCCGCCCGGCAAGATGGCCACGACGTTTTGACTGTTGGTGGTCTTGATTCCGATGTTGATGGTGAGGCTGCATTTTTTGGATTTCTTTTTGGGCAACGCGGTCGCAAGCACCTCCACAACGGGCAGGTCGATCGGCATTTGGCTCAGGCCCGCGGTGAGCTTGGGCTTGATGAAGATGACGGCCTTGACTTGCATCTTGTGGGCAAAGTCGAGCTTGACATCGTCGCCCGCAAACTTGGCGTATTGTTTCTTGAGCTCGGGGTCCTTCTCGTACTTCTCGGGGAGGCCACTGCGCAGCATGATCACGCTGCCCTTGAGGGCGGTCGTGAACTGATCGGGCATGCCATGGCCAATGTCTTTGATTTTGGCGTTTTCAAACTTGCATCGGCTGCTGGATTCGTGGATGATGTAATCCTTGCCGATTTGGAGGGGTTTGCCGTCTAGGGCAAATGACTGTTCGCCTTCGACGAGGTTCACGGTCACACGCACCGGCTGGAAGTAGGGCTTAGGGGATCCGCCCTTGCCAGGGACGGGTACAAGGCCGAAGTTCTCAAAGTGGGCGGCGATCATATTGGCAGCACGGGTGTGCCCTTCTTTTTGGTAGCCTCGGCCAAACATGGCAGGGGAGGCGAGATCGCGGGCATAGAGCTTGCCTTGGGCTAGGATGCTGTCTGCTTGGGCGTGCACAGCCGACGTACACAATTGGAAGATGAGGGCGAGCGTGCAGGCGATGCGCCCACTGCGCCAAAGGAGCGCACCTGCCTGGTGACTTCTACCGAGGCCATGCAAAATTTGCCCCTTGGAAGCTGCATCACAACAAATTTGTTGACCAAAACCTTTGTATTCTTTCATTTCTTTCAGTTCCGAGGGGCCTATTTCACTTTTTTTGTTAATATTACCTTCGTTCGGCTAAAATTACGGTAAAATCAGGATTACACACGATGGAAGTAAAGCGACTCTTCGACATTTTTCCTTATCAACAGGAAAAATTCCCACAAAGCGCGGCCTTGGCCGGCAAAGCCAACGGCGTTTGGGAGACCTATTCGACGGCACAAGTCATCGAGATCACAGATAGCATTGCCTTGGGCCTTGTCGCTTTGGGGCTGCAAAAAGGAGACGCCATAGGCCTCATCTCCGAAAATTGCGTGGAGTGGGCTTTTGCCGACCATGGCATCCAGAAGATGGGTGGCATCGTCATTCCGCTCTACCCTACCTCCAGCAAAGAAGACCTCGCCTACATCCTCCATCACTGCGGGGCCAAGCTATGCTTCTGCCAAAGTGAAGATCTCTACGACAAAATCAAGTCCTGCCAAGCCGAGGTGCCGAGCCTGCAACACCTTTACACATTCCGTGAGGTGAAGGCCGCCAAGAACTACAAGGAACTCAAAGCCAATGTGACGGCAGATGGCCGCAAACAGCTCACAGAGATCCAAGACACGATCAAGGCCATGGACTTGGCCACGATCATCTATACCTCAGGCACGACCGGCAAGCCCAAAGGGGTCATGCTCTCGCACAACAATATCGTATCGAATATTTTCTCTTCGATGGAGCGACTCCCCGTGGGCAAGGGCGACGTCGCGTTGAGTTTTTTGCCCTTGAGCCACATCTTTGAGCGCATGATCAACTACATGTACTTCTCGGTGGGCATATCGACCTACTATGCAGAGAGCATGGACAAGATCGGCGACAACCTCAAAGAGGTGCGCCCCATGGTCTTCACAGCCGTGCCCCGCCTCTTGGAAAAGGTCTTTGACCGTGTGATGGCGGGCGGCAATGCCAACAAAGGATTCAAGAAAAAGGTCTTCCTCTGGGCGACGAAACTTGCGCAGCAATGGGAGCCCGACGGCGGGGGCAGCTTCCTATACCGCCTCAAAATGAAGATCGCCGACAAGATGGTCTTTTCCAAGATCCGTAAGAAGGCAGGCTTGGACCGCGTGCGGGCTGTAGCCTCGGGTTCGGCAGCGCTGCAACTGCGTTTGTTTCACTTTTACAATGGCATCGGGGTGCCCCTCACCGAGGGATACGGCTTGACCGAAACCTCACCTGTGATCTCCGTCGGCGGCTTCGGCAAAAAGGAATTGAAGATCGGCTACGTCGGCACGGTCATCAATGGCGGCACCGTAAAAATCGCCGAGGATGGTGAGATTCTTTACAAAGGCCCCAATTTGATGATGGGCTATTACAAAGACCAGGCGATGACCGACGAGGTGATCGACTCCGAAGGTTGGTTTCACACTGGCGACATCGGGATCGTGGACAACGAAGGGTTTGTCAAGATCACCGACCGCAAAAAAGAAATGTGGAAGACCAGTGGCGGCAAATACATCGCGCCACAAGTCTTGGAAAACAAATACAAGGAATCACCCTTTATCGAGCAGGTCGTGATCGTGGGCGAAGGCAAGAACTTCCCCGGCGCCCTCATCGTGCCCAACTTTGAGCACCTCTATGGCTGGATGAAAGAAGAAGGCATCAACTTCAACAAAGACATGCCCGCCGCAGTCGTGAGCATGGACAAGGTGAAGGCAAAGATCGGCTCAGAAGTCGCTGGCCTCAACGTCGCCTTCGGCAAATGGGAGCAAGTCAAGAGCTTCGAGCTGCTCCCCACCGAGCTCAGCATCGCCGGCGGCGAATTGACGCCCAAGCTCTCCCTGAAGCGCAAGGTGATCTACGCCAAGTATGCCGCAGAGATCGAGAAGATCTACGCGGGCAAATCAGGCGGCGGGGAGTGATG
>JANORP010000223.1:0-4423 GCA_031415375.1 Bacteroidota bacterium
TTAAAAGAAAGGCATTTTCTACGATCAAAGGCTCCACGATGCATGCAGAAGAGCTCGGTAGAAAGTTTATGATAAATGAGAAAATCCCATTTGAAAATATAAAACGGATTTACTCAGAACTTGAACCTTGCGGTCTTTCAAAGCCAAATTGCAAAGGGATGCTTGAGCATGATTTTCCATTCGCGCCGATCGAATATTCTTACAAATACCCTGGGACAGATCATCTCGGTGGTGCGGAAAGAAGGGCGTCAATTGCATTGAGGACAGAAGAACTAAAGAAACTACTTAATCAATAATGCTATGCTGAATAGATATTTTCAGAAAATCAGTCTTCCTGACAGCTTGAAATTCCAAGTTCCCGAAGAAATAACTTTCCTGTTGGCAACCTATGGCTTCCCTGCTCACAACATCATGGGTGAGTACGATATGATTACTCCATACATTGATTCGGACAGACTCATTTTAGGTACCCATACACGAGGTCGAGAGCATTTGGTTTATATTGATTTGAAGTTGGGTTCCGTTTGCCATCTTTGGAATTATTCGCCTTCGATGGTAGTTTTCTTGAATTCAAGTCTTCTGAAATTTATTTTGTGTTCCCTTACAGAGTCTTGCGTCATGTCATCTTTGATCCAATCAGAATCGATGGGTGAATTTGCCAAGAATGCTGCGAAATATTCTGATTTTCAAAGATCGTTGCTCAGCGAGATCGATGCACAATGCGTTGAAATCGGAGCTTGGAGAGATCATCTTGAAGAGCGCTCCTATGGTATGTATTGATCACTCGCTAATTGCGAAAAAGCTAACCGCCTTTTTCCTACAGATGGGCGTAGATCGGAGGAGGCTCGATTTTGAAAACTTTAAAAACGATCAGAAATGAACTTGAAAATGACTGAAATCCAACAAATATTTGGTACACTTCTAACGGTTAGGACGCTTCCTGAACAATTAGCGCAAATTATTGACCTTGAGGATGGTGAAGTGATTTCCGTGATAGGCTTACCTAATTCGCAACTGGACATTGACTTCACAATCCCTATTGAAAAGCTTCCGAATGGACACTGGACAATTGGCAAATTCCCGTATGGAGAAATTGTCTCCTATGATCCAATTGCGAGAACCGTATATATGGATGGAGAGGAGTATTTCCTCGCCGCCTCGGTCAAGAACCTACTCCTTCAAATCTGTGAGTTAGAGAACTTCTGGAAAAGCACGGTTCTCTTAGCTCCATTGGGAGCATATCGGGATCATCACAAAGAGTACGCCCAGATGCTCGAGGAAAGGCTGCTTGCAATCGATCCGCAGTTGCTTGAAAAAGATAGTCACTATTACTGGGGAAGCATGCTTGAGGCCATTGAATTTGGCATTGTAGGGTGATCTCGTTGCCATACTGATCATATGGCAGTAGATTCCCACATTTGCTTGCAATAGCACCTTTGCCTTCCAAAAATGCGAGGATTACCCTGAAGTTGATTCCAGGAAGCCCGCCAAGCTACTTTGTCGTGACTTTATTTCCAGAGCTACTATTCGATTCCGCTCCTGAAATCTTCAAATTATACTAGAAATGACACCCGAAAAGAAAAAAGAACTAATCGACGGCTTCGCTATCAGTCCACAAAATCTAAATAAGGTTGTTGAAGGTGCCCTTTGCATCTATTTTGGAGACGGCAATACTGACGTAGATGCAAGGATTCAGATTCTTGCGACTGTCGAATTGGGTTCCCGTTACTTGAAGCGAGACTTGAAGGCTCTAGAAATGCTACTCCTGGAACCTGAAAAGGACAATTACTTGATTCGATTAGTCGAAGACATAGTTGGTGTCGATCTCCCTTCCTACGACCCAGATAGCTGCCGCGCATGGGTGCAACAAAAAACAGCCATGATCAGGGAGATTTTTGAGCAGGCTGTCAAGGAAAGAGGAGAGCATTTTTAATGCACCTCATTTCCCATAACCAGAGGGCAACGCCGCTGAGGGACTGACTTTCATGCGCCTGCAGACGATTTCGCCTGCAAGTTAGGCTGGAATGGCCCAAGGCTTGACACCGACTAGGTAAGACACACAACTTCCTGCTTGCATAGACACACGCCTACAAAGGGGTGAAGGTCATCCCATGCCCATATTTTGAGAAAATAGGTAGTACAAAATCAATCTGTAAGACTATGAAGACGCTTATCTACAATTCCCGCCACGGCGGGGACAACCTCCTATTGCTCTTGTTTTTTTGCCTTGTGGCGAGCGAGATCGCCGCGCAGGTGAGCCCACAGCCGATGATCACCGACTACGACGCGACGAGCTTGCCGCCTACATACCAAATCAACGCAGACACGACCTTTTGCAAGGGGCAGAGGATCACCATCCACGGTCAGAACTTCAAGAAGGTGATGGGCGCGGAGATTTGGGATACCACGTGGGTGGTGTTTGGGACGATTGCATCCCCGTCGGTGACGATCACCAGCCAAGGCAATGGCAACAATGACCGGATCGTCTGCCAGATACCGCCGGGTGCATTTATCTTGGGGATCGACACTTGTGTCGGCTTGCAGCTCATCAAAAAGACGCACCAAGGGGCAAATGTCTATTTATATTACGCCAATGACACGGTCTGCCTCACGGGTGACCGGGCCATCGTGAGCTATGCCGCGCCTGTGTTTTGCCTCGGGGACAGCAATCCATTGCCGCAACAGGTCACGCTCTCGCCGCCTACGGCGACGGGTGGGTTTTGCTGTGCCACGGGTGCGCCGGGCTTTTGGGTGAATCCTGCGACTGGCGAGCTACTGCTGCATCCCGGGGCCGTCAGTCCTAGCAATCAATTTTTGTATTGCACCAATCATCCGCGCTGCCCAGATACGGTGGCTTTGGCGGTTGCCATCGAGCCGAGGCAAGCCAGCATCGCAGTAATCCAAGGGCAGACTTTTTTCACGGTCTGCCAGAGCAGCCCGACTGTGCTGCCCGACACGGCCAATCTGTATCCCACGGGCGGTGAGTTTCATAGCTGGACGGGGCTGGTGGTGAACGACATTCAGACAGGGGAGTTTGCGCCGAGCTTGTCGCCTGTGGGGCTGCACAGCTTGTGGTATGTGCCTTACACGCCCTGCTTTGACAGTGTGGAAATCCAAATTGTGGTGATGCCAGTGGCGACTGCCGTGGTCGGCTACCCTGCGATCCCCTTGAATGCTGGGCTGCCGACGCTGTGCCAGGGCACGGCGTCGGTGTGGCCCTCGTTTGTGAGTGGCAATGCGGGTGGTGTTTTCCAGTCCGCGCCGAGCGGTCTGGACTTGGGGGGACTGGGGGATATCGACCCTGGCAATAGCATCGCAGGTGTGTACAATGTGCAATATGCGACGACCGGCCTTTGCCCTGATACTGTGTTGGTGGTGGCGAATTTGCATGTGGATACGGTGGTGTCTGCGCAATTTTCCTTGGGGCAAGGGCAATATTGTGCTGATGGGGTGTTGTCGCCCATCGCCATGAGCCAGACGGGCATCTGGCAAGTGACCAGCACGACAGGGCAGGTGCTTTTCAGCCAAGGCACGGCACCGATAGCCATCGCCGCTACGGGCATTGCCAGCGGCGCGAGCTATCTTTTGCGGCATGTAACTGGGGGATATTGCGCCGACACGGCGACAGTTTCATTCTCAGTGCTTGCCACTGACAATCCGACATTTACCTATCCGCCGAGTGGGGTCTTTTGTTTGGGGGATGCAGACCCGTGGCCATTGGTGACGGGTGCGGGTGGCGGCACGTTTCGGGCGGTCACGCCTGTGACGGTGGTCGATCTGGATGGGCGGCTGCGCCTCGCTGCCAGTGGGGCGGGTGTGCATGTGATCAGGTATATTACGGGTGGTCTTTGCAAGGATAGCTTGGATGTCACGGTGAATGTATTCGGGACGGCCTCTGCGAATTTTGCCTATGCTGCCTCGGTGTTTTGCAGCGGGGATACGAATCCCTTGCCTGTGGTCTTGGGGACGCCGGGGGGTGTGTTTACTGGGGATGTGGGCCTGGTGGTGGACTCCGTGAGTGGTGGGATAGGTCTCGACCTATCCCTACCGGGAACCTGGAATGTGACCTATACGCTTGCTGGGTCTTGTCAGGCACAGTTTACGCAAACCGTGCAGATCAGTGCGACTGACAGTGCTACGTTTTTCGCCTACGTGCCTGACCATTATTGTGGGACGGGTCTCGACCCGATCCCTACGGTCTTTGGGGATACTGTGGGCAATTTTGTGGCTGGGGGTGGTATTGTCTTCAGCAATACCGATGTCGGGGCGCTCGACCTGAGCGCCATGCAAGCGGGTGGCCCCTACATCGTCTTTTACGACATCGCCAACCGCTGCGCTGTGGATGTGCGGGACTCGGTTTGGATTGATGTTCCCGATGATCCCTTCTTTTCCTATCCGCAATCGGCCTATTGCGAGGGTGGCT
>JANORP010000224.1:0-1879 GCA_031415375.1 Bacteroidota bacterium
TGCAATTTCGGCAACGATTGTGCTGGCGTTGGTAATTTTTGCGCCGAAATGATGAACCATGATTTCATATTTCATCAATTCGGGATTGGATTGTGTGGTCACGGATTTCTTTCCATCGGTTCCTTGGAAATAGGCGTGCAGCTGTTTTTTATCGGCAAAGGTTCCTGATACCGTCCTGGCTGCGTCTCCACAATCGTCGGGGATCGTGAGGTCTTTGGTAGGATCGGCGGCAAAGACGGGTTTGTATTTTTTGAGGGTGCGTGCGGGTGAGGTTTCGAGGTTCTTGGGCAATCCCCCCGTGACGGTATCGGTGCCATCGATGACGAGCGTGAAGGGGGCACTTACGGCCTTCAAGTCTGCATTGATCGAGGTTTCACGGCTGTCATCGACATACAGCTCCTGGCCGCCGCCGCGCCAAACTTGCCCGACTGCAGCTTGGCCGTCTTCGGTCACGCGCAGGGGTGAAACCTTGCCCGCCCAATGGGCTGTTTTTTTACTGTCCAATGCTCCCGCAAGTGCATAGTCCTTAAACATCTGCACGGGTGCTTGTGCCTTGGGGGCACTTGCATGTGGGTTGGCGAACTGCGGCATGATGCCAGGTTTGTGCGCTGACCCGCTTTGGGTGACCCGCGCGCCCCAGCGATTGGCTTCTTGCTCTAGGCCACGGTCTTCATTTACCGGCAGCCCCTTGGTCTGTGAGGTCGGCTTCACGCGGCCCGCGCGCTGCTGCACGACGTGTGCCAACTCATGGCCGAGCAATTGCTGGCCCTTGCGTGATTTTCCGTCATATTGGCCAGGGGCGAAGTGGATGGCTTCTCCTTGTGTATAGGCCAATGCACCCATTTCTTTGGCTTTGCCAGAGTCGGCATGGACCTGCACGGTCGAGAAGTCTGCGCCAAATGTATTTTCCATCTGTGATCGCACGGCTGGCGGCATGGCATTGGGGCCTTGCTGTGCAATGGCGCTCATTTTTTGGTCATAGAGCTGCTGTTGCCATGGGCGCATTTTGGCCATAGGATGCACGCCGGTCGGTGTATGGGGATCATGCTGCTGTGGATAGGTATCTGTCGCGTAGATCGTGGCGGGCAGGATATGCATTCCGCTATGATCTGTCCCCTTTTTTTGTGAAGGAGACTTGATGCGAGCAAGACGACGACGCGCAGACTTTGCCATATACTATAAGGTGTATGTGTGGAATCAGCCGATGTACCGATCACTTTGTTAAATATACATCCATTCGATGGTAAAGGGAAGGGGCAAAGCCAAATTTCTGGTCATTGGGTGATTGCAAAAAAGAGCAGCTAGGTCGTCGTGCACAAAAGACGAAAAGTACAATTCGCCGATTTGCACATATATTATATGTGTCTGGGTGAGGTGGATCGGGTGTACGCTCCCGCTCAGAGAGCGGGAGCAGGCGCAGGAATTACGTTGTTGTGGGCCGACGAACAGGTGCAGAATTTGTCGTACACCCAGTCTATCTGGTCGTGGTCGGTTTGACTGGGCAGCCCCAGGACGCAAAAAAGAAAAAAAGAATGCAGGCACCCTTCCAATCCTTTCGTGACTTCGTTACATTTGAGCTTTATCAAACGAGAAACGATCTGACATGGAGTCCATAGAAAGTTGGTACGACAGAAATGTCGCGGTATTGGAGGCTGAAAAGCAATGGTTGCTCGATGTCGTCGAATTTCGGTTTTGCGTTTATTGGAACTTGCCCACACCTTACAAGGACATCAGGGAGATCGAGGTGCCATCGATGGAGGTCGAAGATGCGCCCTACAAAACATTTGTGATCAACCTTGGACTCAGTGCTCCCGAGCGGCTTGTGCTCATGCTGGCTTTGTCGCCACACTTGTTTCCAGCGGCGCTCGATCAGTTCATG
>JANORP010000225.1:0-24036 GCA_031415375.1 Bacteroidota bacterium
AGCCAATCCCATGGATGCAGCTGCTTTGATGGCGGTCTCCCGCATTTCATCATCGAGCTCGACCGATCGTGCGGTGCCTCCACGGTGCAGATTTGAACGAAATTCGCCCTCAGGTCCTTTGCGCTCCATCGCCCCTACCACTTCGCCATCGACGATAAAAGCCCGAATGTCGGTGCCTTTGGCCTCCTCAATGAATTCCTGCACCAAGATATTGGCTTCGAGCGCATAAAAGGCCTCGATGACAGACTTGGCAGCTTTTTTGGTATCGCAAAGCACGACACCCAAGCCTTGCGTTCCTTCCACGAGTTTTACAACAAGTGGTGCGCCACCGACATACTTGATGAGTTCATTCACATCGACCGTATGCCGTGCAAAAGCGGTCTTGGGGACAGCGCATCCCTCACGACTGAGGATTTGGATGGATCTGAGTTTGTCTCGACTCCTGAGAATTCCTTGGGAGGAACTCGTGCAAAAGACATTCATCATCTCAAACTGCCGCACGATGGCGCAACCATAAAAGGTGACTGATGCACCGATGCGGGGGATCACGGCATCGACCGTTTCGAGGGTGCGCCCATCAAAAAATACGGTGGGCAGGCCGGTCTCCATCATGACCGAACATTTTAGATGGTCCACGACTTCTACCTCATGACCCCTTTCGTCTGCTGCCTCGATGAGGCGGCGTGTCGAATGGATCATTTTGGAACGTGAAAGGATCGCGATCTTCATTCCTTGGACTTACGTTTTACCTTGTGCTTGAAAGATAGATTTTTTTGTGTCACGTCCACAATAAATTTTCTGTAAAGTAATTTTCTCCCCAGCAAAACTGGGAAGTCCATCTTTGAACGATCCGTGAGTGAGAACTCGGCAAGGTAGCGCCTGCCAAACAAAACAATCTGCGTGCGCACGATGTAGCGCATCTCGGCCTGCCCTGTCGAGCTCTTGATGTGCTTGTGGGCAAAGACGGGCATCTTGATCATCTTGTTGTTGAAGGCAGGATGATGGGGATGGTCCAATTTGAATCTGACCCATGGCTCGCCTTCCTTGTCAAATGCCTCTATCTGCTTCACATGCAGGGCAGAGGTATAGGCACCTGTATCAATTTTTGCGTCGATTTCCAGCAACTGCAAGCCTGGCAGGTCCACGAGATCGCGTCTGCCAATGGTTCTCAGTACTTTTCGCCGCTTTTCCACACTTCTAATATAGGTATCTGAACGAATTGTAAACGCCCTGTTGCCATCTGAGTGAAAATATTCTCACTAGGGCTTGTGTATGAATCTTCTAAATTTGCGGCCATGGATCGTAAAAAACGACTTTTCAACCGTCTGCTGATCGTCTCAGGCAGCTCGGCCGTGCTGCTGTTTGCAGGCTACCTATTCTTCACGCATCGCCCAGCACAGCACTATTTCATTCCCGAGGGCTATGCGGGCTGGGTCACGGTGCGTTTTGAAAAGCCCAGTGCAGCCGCACTACCTGTCGTGGACGGGGCAGTGCAATACCACATTCCTCCGAGTGGCATCTTGGAAACCTCTAGCAAACTGGAGACAGGTTGGTCGAGAGACGAGTTTTTTTGGGAAGGCCCATCGGGAATCCAACCGATCCCCAAAAAGGTCGATTGTGCCACCGAGATGTGTAGGTCTGTGCATGATATCAAGGAGGACTGCATGGATTACAAAGCGATTCTATTGAGCTTGCCAGCGCAGAGCGACACCCTATTGTGGGATGGGGCTCGCATCAGCAAGACCGACGACCAAGCCGAAGTGCGCTCAGGGCGCAAAACCATGCTGCACTTTTGGGTATCCGCCAAGCCCGAACCATTCTTCTACCACCATGATAGCCTACCCGATCCGCTATGTGTTTGGTAAATATATTTCTCAATGCTTGGAAATTCGGGAGAGGGAGTTAACTTTGCCCTTCGTTTTAAAATTATTTGCGAATTAAGCACTATCAATTCACATGTCTGTAAGACTTAGACTTAGAAGACAAGGCCGGAAAGGACAACCGTTTTATCACATCGTAGCCGCCGATGGGCGCGTTGCACGTGACGGAAAGTTCCTCGAGAAGGTCGGGACGTATAACCCGATCGCTAACCCTGCCGTGATCGAAGTCGATCATGACAAGGCCATCAAATGGCTCAAGAACGGCGCGCAACCCACCAACACGGTGAAGGCGATCCTCCGTTACACAGGAGTCAATTTGAAGTACGCCCTCATCAAGCAAGGTAAAGACGAGGCCACTGTGGACCTCATCTTCAACCGCTGGATGAATGAGAAATTGGCAAAAATTGATGCCAAGAAAGACCGCATTAGCGCTGCTAAGGCTAAGGCTATTCAAGACGCCCTCAAGCATGAAGGCGACGTGAAAGCTGCCAAAGAGGCTGCTATCATTGCAAAAAACACACCGCCACCTGTAGAGGTTGCTGTTGAGGCAGAGGCTGAAGCAGAGGCTGGCGAACCAGAAGGTGAGTAAGACTAGTCTATGCGCGTTGAAGATTGTTTCCTACTAGGCCGCATCGGCAAAGCGCACGCTCTCCTAGGTGAATGCAAAGTCTATCTCGATGTTGATTTCATCGAGGACTATGAAGAGATGGAGTCAGTTTATGTGCTGCAAGGCAATAAACTGGCTCCTTTTTTTATTGAAGACTTCAACATTCAAGGCCCCAACATGGCCATTGTGAGATTCAAAAACATCCTCGACCGCACACAAGCAGAGGATTTGCAAGGATTGGAACTCTATCTCCCCATGGATGAGCTGCCTGAGCTTGCAGACGATCAATTCTATTTCCACGAGATCAAAGGGTTCACCATCGTCGATTCCAAGCTTGGTACACTCGGCACGATCATCAAAGTAGAGGAGTTCCCTGCCCAACCCGTGATTGTGATGCGCTATCAAGGCAAGGAAATCTTGATTCCGATTGCTGGCAATATCGTCGGCAACATCGACCGCACAGCCAATACCCTAGCGACCAACCTCCCTGACGGCTTGCTCGAAGTCTATATGGGTGGTGGCGACGAGGAGGAATAGCGAGCAGAATTTTCAGAATTTCTAGAATTTCCGGAATTTGTGAATTAGCTGATCTTCCCCACTTTTCCTGAGGGGTGCTTGACTATGCATTGATGGACGTTTTGCCCTTGGAATTCCTTGCCTCGGCGGTTGTACGCTGGGTGTTTTTACGCTCAGTAGGGCCTATGCTGCGCATACCGAGATTGTAGCGTTTGCTTTCCCTTTTCTAGCTTACAATTCCCATCGGATGTCGATGTCATCCAACAATTCCTCGAGTTCGGCCACTTTGTCGGGCTTTTCATTGGCTGCATAGTCGCTGGCAATGGTGCGTATCATGTTGAGGATGATGTAGATGTTGGAAGTTGGCGTGTAATAACTTGGCTTCTCAGGCACATTCATCTGCTTGAGATACCCTTCCAGACGCGCGCGGTTGAAGGATTGCCCTCCATTGAAGACATCTAGATAAAACTCTTCTTTTTCATCTTTGTAGATCAAGATGAAGTAGCCGGGCAAGATTACGCCTGAAACGGGCAGGTCCAATTGCTGCGACAAAATGAGATAGAGCAATGAAAGCGAGACGGCATTGCCCTGTTGATGGTCGATGAGGTAATTGAGATGGCTATTGTGTGGGAAGTTTGGACGGCCCGTATTAGGGGCGTAGCCTTCCATTTTGAACAGAATATGATTGATCACGCGCACCTTCTGGTTGGCATCCATCTGGATATTGAGTTCCAGCCAAGTCTTGTTCACCAAGCGGTTGATCTCATTGCGGTACTTTTGGAAATCGAGCTCTGGAAACTGGAACTTGGAGACGAGGTACCAACCGCGTAAGAGGTCGCGTCCTCCATCTTTGCGCCATTCCAACAGCTCCTGTGCGACACTCTTGCGATGGATACGGTTGATTGCATCCTCCAACTTGCGCTGCACCTCCGGGTCTGATGCAGTGAGCCATTCTGCCTCCAGGCGCTCTACACCCGAGGGGCCTAGCGCCATCAATGTACTCCAAACGTGATGCGTGACCTCATCATCGTCATCGTCGAGCAAGTGGATCAGCGCTTTGAATTCGCTTTCCGTGAGCGGGTTTTTGGGGCTACTCATACCAAAAATTACAAATTTATTGCGCAGACCACGCAACGTGATTATTCACAATTTCAGATGATTTAACGCAGCAATCCGCAAAAATGTTTGCTAGAGGCGACACTGCGCCCCTCGATTCAGCACCAAAAATCGACACGCTGTCTGCTTGGATACACAACCACGTGTGTCACTTAGCTCCGACAAATATTGATTTCCTCCTCATCACAAGCGCACAAGACTCCTCAACGGTACAGCGCCCTTCATTGGCGACGCTAGCCCGCGAATTGAAGAAGTACACGGAGATCACCTAGGGCATTCCTGCAACCAATCTTGTTGATAAATTGGATGAATATGGGCCTTGAATTTTCCGTTTTGGGAAATCCAGTGTAGCAAAGCGGCCAAAGGACTACCTAGGCAGCAGCTTCACGACATCCCCTTTTCAAGTCTGGATCACGCCGACATTGTAGGTCGGCATCTTGGGATGGTTGCTCGCCACCTCGATGCCTTTGGAGATCACGTCTCGGGTAGCGGTGGGATTGATGATGCCATCGACCCAGAGCCTCGCAGCAGCGTAGTAGGGGGAAATCTCGCTGTTGTACTTGTCGGTAATTTTCTTGAGCATTTGGGCCTCGTCTTCGGGAGCGATCTCCTGACCTTTTTTCTTGAGCGCCGATACTTCGATCTGCACCAAGGTCTTGGCGGCCGAGGCACCGCTCATCACCGCAATCTCGGCACTCGGCCACGCATAAATGAGACGTGGATCAAATGCCTTGCCGCACATGGCATAGTTGCCGGCACCATAGCTGTTGCCGATGATAAACGTGAACTTGGGCACGACGGAGTTGGCCATGGCATTCACCATTTTGGCGCCGTCCTTGATGATGCCGCCCTGCTCTGAACGGGAACCGACCATGAAGCCTGAGACATCTTGCAAAAACACCAGCGGAATGCGCTTCTGATTGCAATTCATGATGAAGCGCGCAGCCTTGTCGGCGCTGTCGCTGTAAATCACACCCCCAAATTGCATCTCCCCTTTCTTGCTCTTGACGATCACACGCTGATTGGCTACGATACCCACCGCCCAGCCATCTACATAAGCGTATCCTGTGAGAAGGGTCTTGCCATATCCTGCTTTGTACTCATCCCAAGACCCGCGATCGATGATGCGGTCGATGATCTGCATCATATCATATTGCTTGGTGCGCTCGCTAGGCAATACGCCCGCAATTTCTGCAGGGTCATATTGCGGCAATAGCGGCGTCGTGCGCATGAACTCGGTGCCAGGTCGCTTGCCCATCTTGGCGACGAGCGACCGAATGCGGTCCAAGGCAGCCTTGTCATTGGCCATTTTGTAATCGGTCACCCCAGAGATCTCGCAATGCGTCGTTGCGCCACCTAGTGATTCATTGTCGATCTCCTCGCCGATGGCTGATTTCACCAAATAGGAACCCGCCAAAAAGACAGACCCTGTCCCGTCCACAATCATGGCTTCATCGCTCATGATCGGCAGGTAGGCGCCCCCTGCGACGCAGGGGCCCATGATGGCCGCGATCTGCGGAATGCCCATGCTGCTCATCACAGCATTGTTGCGAAAAATGCGCCCGAAATGCTCCTTGTCGGGAAAGATCTCATTTTGCATCGGCAAAAAAACGCCTGCACTATCGACCAGATAGACGATCGGCAGGTAATTGTCCATCGCGATTTCTTGCGCACGCAGGTTTTTCTTGCCTGTCATAGGAAACCAGGCGCCAGCTTTGACCGTCGCATCGTTGGCGACAATCATCACCAACTTGCCGCTCACACGGCCTATGCCCGTGACCACGCCTGCGCTCGGGCACCCGCCCTGCTCCTTGTACATCTCGTCGGCGGCGAGTGCGCCCACCTCCAAAAAATCATATTTATCGTCCAGCAAATACTCAATCCGCTCGCGGGCGAGCATCTTTCCCTTGCTTTTATGGTTCTCGATCGACTTTGCCCCTCCACCAAAGCTTACTGCATCAAGCTTTCCTTCAAGCTTGCGCATCAGTTCGCGGTTGTGGTCTTCATTCTTATTGAATTCAATATCAGTGTCTTGGAACACTTTTTCAAAACTGGAATCACTCATAGCAAAAAAAACATGTGTAGAAGGGCTAAATTAGGTAAAAATGCTTTGCAAATAATAAACTCCCTTCTACCTTTGCATCGGCGGTCGGGTGCGACCATGTCCCGCTAAACCCGGTCAGGCCAGGAATGGAGCAGCCGTAGGTGGTTGACGGGTGCGACACCTTGCCGCCATTTTTATTTTCATCTGAAAATGGATAAAGGACAATGGAGAACCCATTGTCCTTTGTTTTTTACTCCGAAGATGTCGCTCCCATCTCCTGAAAAAAACCAAGCCCCGATGCTCCATCCTTCGACCAATCTCGGAGCATCATCCCTCATTCCTACCCCCCTATTGCGCTGCCTAGAGCTTGCGCGGGCGCCCGGCGCAGCAGTCGCGCCCAATCCGTGCGTAGGCGCTGTGGTCATGTTGCATGACCGCATCATCGGCGAGGGTGCGCACATGGAGTTTGGAGGGCCACATGCCGAGGTAATCGCCATGCGCAGTGTCCAAGACAAATCACTCCTCAAAGACGCGACCTTGTATGTGAGCTTGGAGCCATGCAACCATCATGGCAAGACACCGCCGTGTGCAGAGCTGATCTTGGAAATGGGCATTCCAAAAGTCGTGATTGGCTCGGTCGATCCCAATCCGCAGATGAGCGGCAAGAGCATTACTTTCCTGCGGTCACGTGGCGTGAGCGTAGAGGTGTTGGACGATCAGCGTGCATTTGTGGAGCTGAATCGTCATTTCTGGGTGAATCAAATCCTGAAACGGCCCTATATCGTGCTGAAATGGGCTGAAAGTGCAGACGGCTTGATCTCAGGGACCAATGCTATGGGTGAGCCACAGCCGAGGGCAATTTCCTGCCCCGAGGTGAATCGCCATTTTCACTGGCTGCGGCATGAGTTGCAGGCGATTTGGATTGGCAACCGCACCGCCGCCATCGACAATCCTAGCCTCACGACAAGGCTATGGCCCGGGCGTGATCCCCTGCGCATCGTCATGGATCGCAGGTTGAAACTTCCTGCCGACCTCCATGTTTTTCACGGCCCTCCTACCCTAGTCCTCAATGCCGAACGCGATGAGATTGTGGGAAACGTGCGTTATTGGAAAGTGACTGACAGCGATGACCTCCCAGCGGTAATCGCGGCGATGTACCAAGACATGCAGATCGGCAGTGTATTGGTCGAGGGTGGACGCCACCTCCTCCAGCAATTCTTGGATGTGGGCCTTTGGGACGAAATCTATCGTTGTGTGAGTCCGCAGAAATTTGAGCGCGGCGTCGCGGCGCCACAACTGCCAGCGGTACTTGCTCCGCAAGACGTGCAGACCATCGGAATCGATCATCTGGAGCGTTATGCCCAATCAGCGGCGAAATAGCCCGTAGCAAGCGCTCCCACTGCCCGACATCGCTGCATATACAGCACCCAACTGATAAAACTCTGCAACGGCAGCCTCAATGAATGGCAGCCGCTCAAACACGGGTTTCTCCAGATCATTGACCACCAAACCGCGCCATTCCTGCATGGGCAATGCGAGCAATTCCTTGAGCGGTCGCGTATGCCCGATGTCCTCGGGCAAGACCTCGCGGTAGGCTTGCACAGTCGATGAGTGTGCTTTGAAGAGCTTCAAGCGCATCTCATATCCGTCCAAGCTCAATGTGAACGGCTCCAAGGTGGTTCCGATACCGGTGGCATACATGGGTTCGCTGTACACAAAAAAAGGTACATCTGCCCCCAATTTTGCGCCGAGCGAGGCCAATTTCGCGTCGGTAATGTCAGGTTGCCAAAGCGAACGCAATGCCTTGAGCACAGCTGCGGCATCAGAGGATCCTCCTCCCAAGCCTGCACCTGCAGGAATCGCCTTCTTGATGCGGATGCGCAACCCCGTCTCTTTCTTCTCCAACTCCTCAGCCATGAGTCGCCACGCACGGTAGCATAGATTTTGCTCCAAGACGATCTCCTCGTCAAAATCTTGCATCTCGATCACGCATTCCTCGCCTGGCATGCGCTCAATCCAGAGCATATCGTTCAGTTTAGGGACTGGATAATAGAGCGTCTCTAGCAAATGATAGCCGTCGGGGCGCTTACCTACCAAGTGAAGCCCGATATTGATCTTGGCGCTTGCGCGCAGCATTACTGAATTGACCATGACGCAGAGTTACAGATTTTGCGGAATTTACAGAATTTCATTTGCCTTGCGATAGGTCTGAACGGTGTAATTTCTAAATTGTTGGGCGTGAATATGTTGCCCAAGCAATACGATATTGGAGCGGCCCCTAGTTGTACACCTAAGCGCGAGCGACAATTTCTATTGCACTTAGAAGATGAAATTGAATGCTTCGAGCCATATTCACCTTCAAAAGCTCATTTAGGCTGTCCTCTCATTGCAAAACTCTCATTTTGTGCGATTGCCGCGACCAATTCCGACTTTTCGAGCTTTCATTATTAGAATGAAACGGTAATATTTGCCGGATGAAAGGTAGTAAACGCCTGGAAGTGCTGTCTGAATCGCAGACCCTCGCACTCACAAAACTCGTGCGGCAAATGCAGGCAGAGGGCAAAGACGTCGTGGGACTCACACTCGGAGAACCCGATTTTGACACCCCTGATCACATTCGCCAAGCAGCGATCGCAGCCATCAACGAAGGTTTCACCCACTATACGCCCGTGGCGGGCATTCCTGCATTGCGCAGTGCGATTGCCGACCTGTACCGCAACTTTTGTGGTGCCGATGTCGGGGCCGCCAATGTCGTCGTGAGCAATGGTGCCAAGCAATCGGTCGTGAATACTGTGATGTCACTGGTGGATCCAGGAGACGGTGTCATCATGTCGGCTCCCTATTGGGTTTCCTATTTGGAAATTTTCAAGATGGCCGAGGCTGATGTGACCATTGTAGAAACCGACATCGACAGCGGGTTCAAGATGACCGCCGCGCAGTTGGAGGCCGCCATCACACCCAATACCAAAATGGTGCTGCTCAACAGCCCCAACAATCCGACGGGCGCGATGTTCACGCTCGCCGAGGTAGAGGCCATTGTAGCCGTTTTGGAGCGCCACCCGCAAGTGATCCTCGTTTCCGACGAGATCTACGAGCACATCTGGTTTGTCCATGAGAGCGTCTCTTTTGCGCGCTTTGCCTCCCTTGCCGATCGCCTCGTGATTATCAGTGGTGTGAGCAAAGGCTTCGCAATGACCGGCTGGCGCATCGGCTATGTGATGGCCTCCAAATGGATCGCCGAATTGTGTGAGAAATACCAAGGGCAGATCACGTCTGGTGCGAGCTCGGTCTCTCAGCGGGCGGCACTTGCAGCTTTCACAGGCCCGATGGAGCCCAGTGACGAGATGCGCAAGGAATTTGAGCGCCGCCGCGATTTCATGGGCAAGCAGCTGGCTGCGATCCCTGGTCTCAAATCCTATGACCCGCCGGGCGCATTTTATTTCTATCCCGATCTCAGCTACTTTTTGGGCAAAGTCTCCCCGAGCGGCGAACGGATGGACGATATCGATCAACTCACGCACTACCTGCTCGTGGACGGTCAAGTCGCCGTGATCCCGGGCACCGCATTTGGGACCGATCGCCATATCCGCATCTCCTATGCCTATGGCATGGACATCTTGGAAAAAGGTACCGCAAGACTCGCAGCAGCCCTCAACGCCCTCCAATGATCACAAAAGCCGCCATCCAGCGCTTTGAAGACGGCCTAGGCCGTCTCAAGGTCTTGGTGATCGGTGACCTCATGCTCGACCGCTACCATTTTGGTCACGTCACCCGCATCTCCCCCGAGGCACCTGTGCCCATCGTCGATGTCGAGCGCACCGACAATCGACCAGGCGGTGCTGCCAATGTTGCGCTCAACATCGGCAGCCTCGGGGCACACGTCACCCTCTGTGGGGTGATCGGTGCCGACGACAACGGTCGCATTCTGCAACGCTGTCTCGGCCTTGCAGATTTTGATACCAGCCTGGTCTTTGAAACATTGACGCGCCCCACGACAACCAAGACCCGCATTATCGGCAACAATCAGCAGGTCTTGCGTGTGGATCATGAGGTGAGGGAAGCCATCGACGTCGATCTGCGTGTGCAATGCCTTGCCGCCATCGCGCAGCGCATCGGTGACTTTGACGCCATCGTCTTTGAAGACTATGACAAAGGCATGCTCAGCGCGGAATTGATCCAAGGTGTTGTGGCCGCAGCGCAGCCGCTCGGCATCCCGACCGTCGTCGATCCCAAATACAGAAATTTTTGGAGCTATGCAGGCACCACGCTCTTCAAGCCCAACCTCAAGGAGCTCAATGAAGCACTCGGTTTGCGCCTCGGCAACCATGATCTTGCTGGCATTGCGCAGGCGGTCATGGAATTGCGCAAGCGCATGCCTCACACGTCCACACTCGTGACCCTCAGCGAAAACGGCGTCTTAGCGATCGATCATGAAGGGCATCCCAGTCATATCCCAGCCCACTACCGCAAAATCACCGACGTCTCAGGCGCAGGCGACACTGTCATCTCAGTGATGGCCTTGGCGCTCGCCACAGGGGTCGCGCTGCCCGATGCAGCCGCAATCGCCAACTTGGCTGGTGGTCTTGTATGTGAGGAAGTCGGCGTGGTGCCGATCGACAAAGGGAGGTTGCTCGGAGAATTGCACGGATAGCATCGACTGAGATCATTGCTATTCGGCTTTCGATATTTGGACGGTGGTTAAATTGTGGTTCACACCTCATTTCCCATCCAAATGGAAGGCTCTCCAATAGCAAACACTTACATCCGCTTTTTCAACTTCTCCATCAGCATCACAAACGGTTGTGTGTTTTGCATGATGTAGAAGTGTACACACTGCGCCCCTTTTTCTAGAAGGTCGATCGTTTGCTGATAAGCCCAATCCACGCCCACCATCACCTGCTTTTCCTTGGTGTCGGCCAGGAGCATGCGGTCGGTGAGTTCTTCGGGCAGATCCACATGGAAAATGCTTGGGATTACGGTGAGTTGTGACTTGGTGGTGAGGATTTTGAGGCCTGGAATCAGGGGAATATCAACGCCGAGCTTGATGGCCTCGTCGCAGTAGTGGAAGTAGCGTTCATTTTCAAAAAACATCTGCGAAACGCCATAGCTAGCACCCGCTTTTTGTTTGTTGAGCAAGACTTCAAGGTCAAACTTGAGGTTGGGGGCCTCGAAGTGCTTCTCTGGATAAAATGATACGCCCACGCAAAAATTGGTATGGGCGGCGTCGATGAGCTCGTCTTGGTAATGCCCTTTGTTCATGCGCATAACTTGCTCTACAAGATCGACTGCATACTCGTTGGTGGAGCGGTCGGGACGGTCGTTTTTCTTGATTTTGCCGTCACCTCTGATGGCGAGCAAATTCTCAATGCCCAAATAATTGAGCTCGATGAGCGCATCTTCTGTCTCCTCCCGCGTGAATCCTGAGCACAGGATATGCGGAACGGGATCCAACTCAAACTTGTATTTGATCGCAGCACAGAGCCCAAAAGTACCTGGGCTTTTGCGTTTGACACGCTTCTTGAAGGTACCGTCGCGCATTTCCTCCCAAAAAATTTCGGCAGAATGGCTGGTAACATCGACAAACGGCGGATTGTAGGGCTTGATGCTCTCGATGGCTTCCTGGATCTTTTGCAGGCTCGCGCCGCGTCTTGGTGGAATGATTTCCACACTGATCAAGGGGTTTTTAGCTTTCGCGAGGTGTTCTGTGACTTTCATTTCGTGCTTTGAGGCTGCAAAAATAGCTGGCTATTGGGGATAATCCCAAATTTGATCCATGAACTCTCACAAAGTCTAAATGGTTTATAGGAAATTTGACGTCGATCAGGACCGCATAGACTCCACAGGATCCATTTTGGCAGCCAAGCTTGCTGGTATAAAACCGGAGGCCAATCCGATCAAAACGGAGATGACGACGCCCAATCCCAGTGATCCCCAAGAAGTGACCATCGTAAAGCCTGCTCCTGCCTCATCGATCGCCCATTGCAACAAGACGGTCACGCCATAGTTGAGCAACAATCCCAACAGGCCACCAAAAAAGCATAACAATATGGACTCAAACAGGAACTGAAACAAGATGAAGCGCCGCGTCGCTCCTAGCGCCTTTTGCACTCCGATCTCAAACGTGCGCTCCTTCACCGTGCTAAACATGATGTTGCCGATTCCGAAGCCACCAACGACGATGGAAAAAAGACTGATGAAAATCCCCCCAATCCGCAGGTAGTCTGTCGCTGACGAAAACATCTTGATCAGCATCTCTGGACGGTTGATTTCAAAATTGTTTTCCGTGCGTGGCCGCATGCCACGTGCGTTGCGCATGAGGCCCACGATATCGTCCTCGACCCGCGGCATGTACTTGGCGTCTGAGACCTTCACCGAAATGATCTTTTCCACACGCTTGCTCCGCATGTCAAACAAGCGAGCACCTAGCGGATAGGGAATGAGGGCCATGTCGTCGGGTGAGCTGCCAAACATATTGCTTCCAGACAGGGCCGTCACACCGACCACACGCAGCTTCTTGCCTTTGAACTCGACGATCTTGTCAATGGGATTGGTTTCAGGAAACAATTGCAGTGCAATGTTGTGCCCGATCACGATCACCGCACGGCCACCGTCGATCTCGACTTCATTGAAAGGCCGACCCGCTTCAAATTCCAGGCTGTTGATGGGGAAATAATCCAGCGTGACCGACCTCACGGGTACAGGACTAAGCTCTACATAGCGTGATTTCAAGGTTTGTCGCGATATGCGTGCCTCAAAGGAGACGCCATCGACATGCTCCAGTCCCTTTTTGAGCCGCAAATACTCATTGTAATTCACCATGGGGCGCTGCACATACTTTTGCCAGTTGCTCATGGCATCGTTGGTCCATGGGAAGTGAAAGACAAACAACACGGTGTTGCCTAGCTCACTCATATTGCGATTGAGGCTGTAGGTCAATGAGTTGACCAATGTAAAGATGATGGTAATCGCAAAAATACCAATCGACACGCCAAACATCGTGAGCCCCGTGCGCAGTCGATTGCCGATCAGCGAACCCATGGCGATGCGAGCGCCTTCCCACAACATTGCAAATTGCCTCATTTGGTTGTAAAAATAGACATTCTGTGGGAATCCCCAGCAAGAATAATACCCCTCCTAGATACACGAAGAGGGCATATTGGGCACCGACTTGATCGATCCTGCAAGATGCTGCAAAATCTAGTGACAACTTTATTTGGGTAGATCGACATTCGCGTTATATCTTTGCGGTTTGTTAAAAATCCAGATATGAAGCTCTCTGAGTTCTCGATAGAAATTCCTGATTCCCTCATCGCTAGCCATCCAGCAGATCCTCGCGACAGTTGCAGACTTATGGTCTGCCACCGGAAGGAACGGCGTATTGAACACAAAGTTTTCAGGGACATCCTAGAGTACTTTGACGATGGCGATGCTATCATCCTCAATGATACCAAGGTCTTTCCAGCAAGGCTCCTCGGCAAAAAAGAAAAGACCGGCGCATCCATCGAGGTCTTTTTGCTGCGCGAACTGAACAAGAAAGCCAAGCTTTGGGATGTGCTTGTGGATCCTGCACGCAAGATCCGCGTTGGCAATAAGCTTTTCTTTGGAGAAAATGAGCTTGTCGCCGAAGTGGTGGACAATACAACTTCTAGAGGCCGCACGATTCGCTTTTTGTTTGATGGCACCGACGAGGAACTCAATCAAATGATCGATACCCTCGGCAAGACGCCAATTCCTCCCTACATCCCTCGCGATGTGGAAGACCGTGACCGTGAAGACTATCAGACCATCTATGCAAGAAATGTAGGTGCAGTTGCTGCCCCTACTGCTGGGCTTCACTTCACGCGTGAATTGCTCAAGCGCTTTGAGCTCAAAGGTGTGGAGCAAGTCCAAGTGACACTTCATACAGGCTTAGGCACCTTCCAACCTGTTGAGGTTGAGGATCTGAGCAAGCACCGCATGGACTCGGAATATTACGAGATCGATGAGAAGACGTGCGAAATTGTGAATGCTGCCAAAGGTCGTCGCAATCAAGTACTTGCCGTGGGTACGACCACGATGCGAGCCTTGGAAAGCTCGGTGTCGGCGAGCCGCACCCTCAAGCCGCAAAAAGGCTGGACCGATCGCTTCATTTATCCTCCCTACGAATTCAACATTGCCAACGCAATGCTCACCAATTTTCACCGTCCCAAATCGACGTTGATGATGATGGTGTCTGCTTTCATGGGTTATGACTTCATGATGCAGTGCTACAATGAGGCCGTAAAGGAAAACTACCGCTTTTTCAGCTACGGCGACGCGATGCTCATTTTGGAGTAAGCCGTGGAAACAGCGCCTGCTTCCAAATATGCTTTGATCGTCGCAGGCGGTACTGGCACACGCATGGGTGCTGGATTGCCCAAGCAGATGCTGCCCCTCAAAGAAAGGGCTGTGATCGCGCACACCATCGATCGCTTTCTATCGTTTGATTCAGAAATGCAGATCGTCGTGGTATTGCATGCCTCCCTAGCAGATAGTTGGAGTGCATTTATGGATTGGCACTATGGTGCCGACCAAAGTGCACGCATCCATATCTGCTTGGGAGGCGATGAGCGCAGCGAATCTGTCCACAATGGTCTCCTTCATGTGCAAGCCTTGGCAGCCGAAGACAACATCCTCGTAGCCATCCATGATGCCGTGCGCCCGTTTGTGAGTGCACGTATGCTCAGCGAAGGGTTTGCCTTGGCTGAGGAAAAAGGAAATGCCGTTGCCACTGTTCCCGTCAAGTCGTCGATGCGGATGCGCACGGGAGCCGGAAGCCAAGCAGTCGATCGTGACCTCTATTACCATGTACAAACTCCACAAATCTTTTTCTTGGACCAAATTTTGAACTGCTATCTGCGTCGTGGACAAGAAGTCTTTACAGACGATGCCAGCCTTGCAGAGCGCCACGGCATGCAGATTCAGATGTACATGGGCAGCTACGACAATCTCAAGATCACAACACCCGATGATCTCATCGTTGCAGAGCGCATCCTAGAGCGCGGCGAGTGGTAAACAAAAAGGCTTGACGCAATCGCCAAGCCTTTCCTATGCTTAAATGAGTAGCCTCAAAGGGCTAGCACTCACAGATCGTCGCTGTCATCCTCTTCATCGTCTAGCGGTGCAATGTCATCGACGTCGTCGCCGACCCAGCCTGTGAGATCGCTGTCATCTTCCTCGTCATCGCCGAGGAGGTCGATGTCGTCGCTATCTGAGTTACCTGCGATTTCCATGGCATCTGGGTTCTCCCAATCGGTATCTGCTTCCAAGCCTTCGATGTCGTCGATCCCTGGCTCCTCGATATCTGCCGCTTGGTCACCTCGCATGCCACCACCTGCGCAAGCTGGCAATTTGGCTTTCGTATCGTACTTGAAGTCGCCGGCATCGTAGCCATTGATGCTCAATTCAAGCTGAATATCCAACAGACTAGCTGCCACTGGGCTGAAATCGACGGTCAGCAAGGATGTGCTGGCGTTGTAGGAGGCAGCATTGACGCCATCCAAGCCTTTGACAATCCCTTCGATGCGTCCTGCACCACAAGCCATGCAAGGGCCACTGACCTTAAAACTACTTTTTTGCTGTGCCCAAAGGCTAGATTGAAACGTTCCCACGCTCAAAAAGCCGATTAGCATCCCCAAAACCATCGATCTCCTTAGTGCAACACCCATTTTACTTCTGAATTGATAAACGAATTTAGCAAAAGATTACGATCAATCAACAAACGCCACGCCACTTTTTGGCCTTGGGAGTGTCCAATTTGCAAAGAAGATTTCCACGAAGGCTTGGAACATGTGAATAGTGCTCCTTCAATCCTCCGAAACCAAGGAACCCACAAAAAAAAACAATATCTTTGACCTCTAAATTTGAACAGTATCTAAACTGTCTGAGTTGGTGTAGGATAGCGAGTATAGTTTCAAGATTCGCGGGGGTGGTTAAGCCCTGATTTCGGTTAAGCAAAACGCACGCAATGGGTATTTTTGGCTTCTTCAGCAAGAAGGAAAATAAGGAAAATCTGGATCAAGGACTTGAAAAAAGCAAGACCTCCTTTTTTTCAAAAATCAGCAAGGCCCTTGTAGGCAAGAGCCGTATCGACGAGGAAGTGCTCGATGAGTTGGAAGAGATCTTGATTTCCAGCGATGTCGGCGTCGATACGACCATCAAGATCATTGAACGTATCAGGCAACGTGTTGCCAAGGACAAATATACAAGCACAGGGGAGTTGGATTTTTTGCTGCGTGACGAGATCACTAAAATGCTGGAAGAAAATCAGCAGCGTGGCGATGCCGACTTTCTCGTGCCGAGCAATATTGAAAACGGCCAAAAACAGCCTTATGTGATCATGGTGGTCGGCGTGAATGGTGTCGGCAAGACCACTACCATCGGCAAATTGGCCCATCAGTTCAAGCAACGTGGCTACACCGTGATGCTAGGCGCTGCAGATACCTTTCGTGCTGCTGCCGTGGATCAGTTGCGCATCTGGAGCAACCGCGTTGGCGTGCCGATCGTGG
Source organism: Bacteroidota bacterium (assembly GCA_031415375.1). Taxonomy (GTDB): domain Bacteria; phylum Bacteroidota; class Bacteroidia; order J057; family JADKCL01; genus JADKCL01. The sequence continues at coordinate 16,690 of JANORP010000225.1, forward strand.
AAAAAGGGATGAATGTCAATCCCGCATCTGTCGCATTTGAGGCCGTCGCAGAGGCAATGAAACAAGGCGTCGATGTGGTCATCATCGACACCGCAGGCCGCTTGCAGACCAAGACTTATCTGATGGCCGAGCTCACGAATATCAAGCGCGCAATGGCCAAACCTTTGGCCTCGGCGCCACATGAAGTTTTGCTCGTCCTCGATGCCTCGACTGGCCAAAATGCCATCGCGCAAGCCAAGGCATTTACAGAAGCCACAGAAGTGACCGCACTTGCGCTCACGAAGCTCGATGGCACAGCCAAGGGCGGTGTGGTGATCGGTATCTGCGACCAGTTTCGCATTCCCGTGCGCTACATTGGCGTCGGTGAGGGCATGGATCACCTTCAGGTGTTTCATCCCAAAGAATTTGTCGAATCGATGTTTACCTCTAAATGACATTGCCCATGGTGCTGTCTGCGCCGTCATCTCACCAACAGCTCGGCAGTATTGCTCTCAATGAGCTATTTTTGCATGCGCCATTGACCCAATCGCCCCAATGAAAACGAAAGCCTTCAAAAAAGACAAGGTAAACATCATCACACTGGGATGTTCCAAAAACATCGTGGACAGTGAAGTGATGCTCACACAATTGCGTGGCAACGATATCGATGCCAGCCACGAGAGCGACACCCCCGCCAACATCGTGATCATCAACACTTGCGGCTTCATAGACCGTGCCAAGGAGGAATCGATCAATACCATCCTAGACTATGTGGAACGCAAGGAAGCCGGGGAAATCGAAAAAGTCTATGTGACCGGCTGCCTCTCTGAGCGCTACCGAGACGACTTGGGCCAGGAGATTCCGAACGTCGATGCTTGGTTTGGGACGATGGAGCTGCCCGCCCTCCTACACCGGTTCAATGCCGACTATAAAACCGAGCTGGTCGGCGAGCGCATCATCACCACAGATGCCCACTTCGCATACCTCAAGATTGCCGAAGGCTGTGATCGCCCCTGCTCATTCTGCGCGATCCCGCTCATGCGTGGCAAGCACAAGAGTCGCGACATCGAATCGCTGGTCAAGGAGGCCGAATGGCTTGTGAAACGCGGCGTAAAAGAGCTGATGCTCATCGCACAAGATCTCACATTCTATGGTTTGGACCTCTACAAAGAGCGCAAACTCGATACCTTGCTGGAGCGACTCAGCGATATCCCGGGCTTAGAGTGGATCCGCCTGCACTATGCCTACCCTGCGGGATTCCCGACTGAGATTTTGCGCGTGATGCGTGAGCGCGACAACATCTGCAATTACCTCGACATGCCATTGCAGCACATTTCAGACAACATGCTCAAGGCGATGCGCCGAGGCATCAACCGCGCCAAGACCGTTGCTTTGATTGCCAAAATCAGAAAGGAAGTACCCGGTATTGCCCTGCGCACGACCCTGATTGCAGGATATCCTGGCGAAACTGAGGAGGACTTTCAAGACCTGCTCGCCTTTGTAAAAGAAGCGCGCTTCAACCGTTTGGGTGTGTTTGAATATTCACACGAAGAGAATACCCACGCCTACCTGGTCGAGGACGATGTGCCGGCCGAGGTCAAAGAACTGCGTGTCGCCACCATCATGGAGGCGCAGCAAGAGATCTCCCTCGAACTGAACGGTGAATTGATGGGCAAGACCCTTAAGGTTTTGGTGGATCGCCGTGAAGGAGAATACTGGATCGGCCGCACGGAATTTGATTCCCCTGAGGTGGACAATGAGGTGCTGATCTCAGGCGATGGCCCTGTCATAGGGCAGTTTTGCCAGGTGGAGATCTATGATACCGCCGAATTTGACCTGTTTGGGACTGTCGTCTGAGCCGTGAAAAGGCAAGCACCATATCCTTTGCTGCAACTAGCATGCTTGGCCATGCTGTTTGCATTTATCGGCACTGCCCCTGCCGCATGGGCACATACCCAGTTTGGTGTGTCTTGCCTCAATTCCAAAGCAGGACCAGACAATACCGCATTGTACCTGCGGCTAGAGCCATCGCTCTTCCATATTGATAAAAAAACGGGCATCCTCAGTTCCGATCTCCAACTGCGCATCAGTTTTCGCAAGATGCCCCAAGGCCGCATGGTGATCATCCGCCAGAAGATCTTGAAATTGAATCATGACTTCCTCTCAGGAATCGATCCCTTTTTCCATAGTTTCAGGTTTGACGTGGAGCCAGGGGAATATGAAGTGATCGTGGAACTGGAGGACAAAACTACGCGTCGCAACTATTTGGAAAGCATTCCTCACATTTGTCGCGACCTGGATGCGACCGTGGCGCTATCAGATCCAGAACTGATCCAAGAGTTTGGCAATATCGTTGCGCCGCAGCCATTGCTTGGCGAGCATTTCACCTCTGTGCCAGACCACTTGAACATGTCGGTACTCGTCTATACGCGACAACCGGGCTTCTACCGCGCCAAAGCCGTCTTGTACCTGCGGCAAGATGGCGCCCACACAGGCCATATCGATGCAGAAGAAAGCCAATGCAGCCAATTTGTAACCCTGAACCAAGCGAATGCCGTCGTGGATGCGCGCACGGGCACTGCCTCACTGAGCCATAGGCTCGATCTCGCCGAGTTGCCGCATGGCGAATACCTCGTAGAAGTGTATCTCTATCGTGACGACTCACTCGTCGCAGAGTCTGCACGCAGTTTTTTCATCGACTGGAAGCGGCTCAAAGACGTGTTTGGGGATCTCAATGCAGCCATCGACATGATGGCTTTGGTCACGACACCCGGGCGTATTGCGCGGCTCAAAGCCATACAAAATGCCGACGAGCAGCAGGCTGCGTTCTGGGAGTTTTGGGGACAGCGGGCAAATCCGACCCAAGAAACGGCCATGGACGCCATCGAACGCTATTACAACCGCATATTCTACGCAAACGAAAATTTTTATGAAGGTGTAGCCGGGTGGCAGACCGATCGGGGAAAGGTCCTCACCCTCTATGGCCCACCCGATCAGCAGAGCAGCATTAAGTTGGGGGCATCTCTCTTCGAGATTTGGACCTACAGCCGCTGCGGAATGAAATTTTTATTTAGAAACGACGAAGGCAAAATGCATCGCGTTGCATTGGGTTAGATCAAAAAAGGGAAGGAGCAATCGCATGGTCAAGAAGTATTTAAAGAAGCATTTTAATTTCAAAGAGGTCTTTGATGCGCCCCAAACGGTGGATGACCAAAGCTTTGTCGCAAAACGCAAACGCAAGGTGGGCTTTTTCATTTACCTCCAATTTCTCAAGGTGCTCCCGATCATCTGTGGGATAGGCTTTGCCATTTCCTTCTTTTGGGATTTTGGGAAAGATGACCTGCTCACACTTGGTGGACAGGCATTGGGGATGGAAGCCTTCATGCGGATGATCACCGTGAGTGGCTTGATCGGCTTTGGGACCAATTGGGTGGCCGTCAAAATGCTCTTCAAACCAGTCTTGCGACGTCCGGTTTGGGGTCAAGGTCTCATTCCTGCCCACAAGGAGCGCATTGTCTGGAATCTCGCGGGTGGCATCCACCAACACATCCTGAACGAGGAACTCATACGCGACCGCATCACAAAAAGTGGTTTGGCGCAGAAAATCAGCCACCTCCTGGTCGATGGCGTGCAAAATCTGCTCGAAGACGAGGAGTTTAGCCGCGAGGTGAAGCTGGTTGCCTACAAATATGTCAAGGAACGCTTGGCGATCCCAGAGACCCGCGAGCGGTTTATGGCGATCATCGATGAGAAACTCGACGAAAACATCAACACTGGACTGCCAAGCTTTATTTTCAAGGCCTACCGCAAAATCAATCATAAGGAATACGACTCCATCCTCAACAACATCCTCAACCGTGTGCCGGGCATCGTGGTCGAGTTGATCGAGGAGGTCGAGAGCGAAACCGAGGCGATTACCGAGGCGATCAGGCAACGTGAAAAGGAGATCGAAGACCTGCTACTCAAGGTTGTAGTCGATGTCCTGGACCGCATAGACATTCGCACATTGCTGAGCAAACAGATGGAACATTTCGACGAAGCGAGGTTGGAACAACTCATCTGGAGCGCCACCAACGAGCAGCTGCTCTATATCCAATACTTAGGCACCTTGCTCGGTATCTTGGGTGGCCTGCTTATTTGGCAACCCGTGGTATTCGGCATCGGTTTTATGGCCTTGTTGGTTGTGCTATTTCTGCTCGACCAATTGTTATACTTCCTCAAAAAAGACAACATTGGCAGATTCAAAGCGTGATATCAAGCAGGCTTATATTGCTGGCGACCAAGACCTAAGGGACTTGGCCGATTGGCAATGGCCATCGGCCGAAATGGCGGCACTTATAGCAGCCCGCCAACAGCACAAGGTCCCAAGAGCAACCTTAGTCAGTGAATTGCTGGCGCAAAACAGCCACTTGCCAGACGCTGAGGCGGCCATCGACAACATCCAAGCACTTGCTGCCGAATCGACCTTCACGGTGACCACAGGCCATCAAGTCTGCCTCATGGGCGGCCCCATGTTTACCCTCTACAAGATCGCAACGACCATCGCCATGGCACGCGATCTAGCTGCTTTGCACCCGCAATACCGTTTTGTCCCGATTCTTTGGATGGCTACCGAAGACCACGATTGGGAAGAGATCAACCATTATTTTGCTGGCTTCGCCAACAAAATCACCTATCCCGCAAATTTTGTGGGTCCTGTAGGACGGCATGTGCTCAATGAAAGCATTGCATCCATATTGCCTGCCGATTTGCCCGCCCAACTACGAGCCTTCTATGTGCCTGGTCACAGCTTGGCCGAGGCTTTCAGATCGCTCATACACCACCTTTTTGGGCAATTTGGCTTGGTCATTTTGGATGCTGATCGTCCATCCTTGAAACAATCATTTGCAAGCGCCATCGCGCGCGAGTTGCGTGGCGAAGGCATGGCCGCTCCCGTGCGGGCGACGAGCAAGGCGCTCGAAGAAATGGGTTTCAAGGCCCAGATTTACCCTCGTGACATCAATCTCTTTTACCTCGGCGATGGTACGCGCCAACTCATCGATCGGCAAGAAGGCGGATTCAAGCTCAAAGACGGTGAGCGCACATGGACCGAGGCGGCCATGCATTCAGAATTACAAGCTCACCCAGAGCATTTCAGCCCCAATGTAGCCTTGCGCCCCGTCTATCAAGAAACCATCTTGCCCAACCTCGCCTATATCGGCGGCTGGGCAGAGGTAGGCTATTGGCTGCAACTCCGAGATGGATTTCGGGTACATGGCACATTTTATCCAATGGTAGTGCCACGTCTGCATGCCACCATAGTGCAGACAGACCAAGCCGAGGACTGGGATAGTTTGGGCCTCCCGCTAGCAGCCATAGCGCAGCCAATACACGTTCTCAACGATTTATACCTCGCCCAGCATTGGGATGAGGCTACTTTGACGGCGGCGATTGCCGCAGTCGATACGGCCTTTGTCGGGCTTTCCACACTCGTGGAGGAGGTCGATCCCACGCTTGCAACGGGCATCCGTGCCGAGCAAGCACGCTCAGACAACGCCTTTGACAACTTGCGCAAGAAATTCAAAAAGGCACTGCGCAACCGCAATCCGCAGCCCTATCAGGCCATTGCAGCGCTCAAAAATGCCATCGAACCTGAGAATATAGCCCAACAACGCACACTCAATTTTACTTCCTTCAGGGCAATCGATCCGCAAAAGTTGGCGCAGATCTTGGTTCAGAACGCCGCATGGCAAAACTCGGAGGGCAAATGGATCACGCTGCCTTGAAAAAAACACTGCGGCGCGACTTGCTCGCCCACCGCATGACGATGACCCACGAGGAGCTCATTGCCAAGAGCCGACAGATATTTGAGCGCTGGCGCAATCGTTTTTCGCTCAAGCGAATTGGCTTTTTCCACGCTTACCAAACGATGCCACACAAGCACGAGGTCGATACAACCGATTACATGGATTTTGTACGTGAGCGACACCCACAGGTGCATATCGTAGTGCCCGTGGTCGATGAGATCAACCATGTCTTACGACACGCCTATGTACATGAGGACATCGAAATGCGCAAAAACAAATGGGGAATCTTGGAACCCCACATGCCCGTCGATTTCATCCATCCTTTGCAAGTCGATATGGTGATTGTGCCCATGTTGGGGTTTGACAATCGAGGCCATCGCCTGGGATACGGCGCAGGCTACTACGACCAATTTCTTGCGCTTACACGTCCTGCATGCATCAAAATTGGCATTTGCTTTGAAGCAGGCCACCTCACGACCGCATTGCCCAATGAGCCACACGATATCCCCTTGGATTTTGTGGTGACCGAGCAGGCAATCATGCGCTTCAACCCGAACTTTGCGATCTAGAAATCCGTATGCGCTAGGATATGGAAGAGGAGACCGTCACCCGTTACAATTACGATCAGTTTCTAGAAGGGATATCAGTATCCGGCTCCAACGAATTGGATTTGCTGGAACGTGAGGCCAACGAATTGCCTGAACAGGTGCGCCAAGACAATCGCCGTCTGTGGTCTGCCAGTGCGGTTGCAATGCTGAGCGGTGCAGGCTTACTGGCAGTCTCCAACCTTGGTCTATTTGCTGAAGCGTGGCCCTACCTCTTAGGTATGGGAATCGCAGGGGTAGGTCTGGGTGCCGTGCGCCTCATGCGCAGGGTCTTTCGTAAAAAGACCCTGAATCTGCCACAACTCGAGCTGCGTCGCAAGACTGAAAAAACAAACCAAAATGCGATGAATGCCTTTTCGCGGGGCAGTCTCAGTGGCAGGTTGTCTAAGTCAAACACCGACAAAGTGATCATGGGAGTCTGTGGCGGCCTAGCGGCCCAATCTGGCATATCAGCGACCTTGATACGTGCCATCTTCATCGCAGCCTTTGCAGTGACGAGTGGCCTGGCTGCATTTTTCTACATCGGGCTTGGACTGATCCTGCCCTCCCAAAGCAGCAACCCTTCCAACAAGGATTGAGTTCGCCCTAAATCTCTTCGTCATCAACATTAGAATAATGCTGGTCAGTGTATGAAATCGCTCGATCGGCGAAGTCTTTGGCGAGCGTGAGGTCATCGGGAACCGCATAGATTCCAGTATGCTTCCAACCCTTTTTCACCCCTGCAAAAAAGCCATAACAAGATTCTTGCGATTCGGCAAGTACCGCTAGCAAGCAACAAGGGCAAACGCATTGAGATCGATGATAGCCGATGTCAACGATGACATCTGAAAATGGCAATTTGGGTAGCAATTTCACACGTAGTGGCCATCGAGACCACCGATGCTAAGCGTTCGTCGGGCTTCCCCGATAAAATCGGGGCAAGGCCCCGCTAGCGGGTGTAATCCGTTCGTCGGGCAACGACCCCACAACAGCAGCTG
>JANORP010000226.1:0-2009 GCA_031415375.1 Bacteroidota bacterium
CACCGCGACGGCACCCAAACCGCCACCGGCGGCACCGCCAAAGCCTACACGCCCAACGCACTCAACCAGTATGACGCCGTCGGCACCCTGAGCCCGACCTACGATCTGGATGGAAACATGACCTCCGGCCCAATACCCTTCGTTCCCGCTGCGAATTCCGCGCTCCTCTGGGATGGTGAGAACCAACTCATCCAAGTCACGCCCTCCGGCAGCACCGCCATCAAGTTTCACTACGACGGCCTCGGCCGCCGCTTCGCCAGCACGGAAGGCAGCGAGCGCACCTATTGGTTCTATGATGGCTGGAACCTTGTTGCCCAATTCACAGGAGACGTCCACACCAGCGGTACCGCCCCGACCGTGACCTTGAAGAAAACCTGGCTCTGGGGGACCGACCTCTCGGGCAGCATCAAAGGCGCAGGCGGAGTGGGCGGCCTGCTTGCCGCCTGTCAGGAAAACGGAGCCAACACTGGAGTCTATCAGCCGCTTTACGACGGCAACGGCAACATTGGTCAATACCTCGACGGATCGGGCACCGTGGTCGCGAAATATGAATACGACGGCTTCGGCAAGTCACTTGTTTCCACCGGCTCCCATTCTTCGGTTTTTCCTCACCGCTTCAGTACCAAACCGCTCGACTCGGAAACCGGGCTTTATTACTACGCGTACAGATATTACGACCCGCTGACGGGTAGATGGCCATCAAGGGATCCGATTGGGGAAGAGGGAAAAATCAATTTGTATGGGTTCGTCGGGAATGATGCCTTAAATTATTTCGATTTAATGGGTCTGATTCCGATAGAGACGGGACTAGACATTTGTTCAATCGGGGTTTCATCTTATGACTTTTGCTCAGAACCTTCATGGGGCAACTTTGGATTCCTGTGTTGGGATATTGGTGCAACTTGTTTGCCTTATGTTCCGGGTTCATATGTGGGAAAAGCATGCCAGAAATCGAGTAAGCTAGGAGACAAGCTCAACGATGCGGACAAGATACCGGTTCCTGCTCCAAAACCTCCTAACCCGAAACTGGATAGTCCAAACCCACCACGAGTTACTCCTGATGGCCCGCCACTCCCACCCCCACCTCGACACGAGAAGAGATTGCCAGGAAGCGATGATAACGAATGCGAAAAATTAAAATTGGCAAAGTGGGCTGCTGTACAGGCCGCTGAGGTACTTGGTGGGTGTAAAGGCAATCATTCACCACAAGAGCTTGCCGTAAGGCTAGCGGCTTGGGAGGCCGCTGTAGCCGCAAGGCGCTTGTATGATAAGAAATGCTTTATAGATGACGGCGACCACGACAAAATCAATGATAGTGCTTCTGGTGCAGTGAAAAAATGTCTTGAATGGATTGCAAAAGCTCCCTATAGAAATCCGTGAAATCCAAAGAGGAATTGCTTAACATTATTGGTATGGAGTTCCCTGAATCACGGGAATCCTTTTCTTCGGTTGAGTCAGTTGGAAGAAATATAAGATATGATGACTCATTTGAAGTGGACCTAATGAGAAAATTCACCAATATTTTATGGAGAGATGTAAGTCCCAGTTTATTAAGGTATAGTAGTGAGGCTTATTACCTTTTTACGGATTGTGCTTACGCAAATTTTCTACCGTCGGTTTTGGCTGGAGCTTTACTGAGTTATGATGATTGTCATTCTGCGCTTTTTTGTATAGTCCGGGACATAGGGACTGATGATGACCGTCGCAAAACAGTTTTTGACAAACTTCTATCTATAAATCAGTTGAAAGTATTGCGAGAAGTCTTGCAATCTGATTTTATCTGTCGAGAGTTTAACTTATACTGTGACTTTGAGGGTAAAGAATTTTCAAGTGAATTAGTGCAGGCAATTGGACAACTAGATATGCTTATTGAAAGACGCTCACTTACAAAATGAAGATCTCTCTGAGGCCAGTTCCCGCAACACGCACGCAACATCTCTGGGGTCAGTCTCTGGGGTCAGTGAACGGGGTGAACGGGGTCGGTCCTTGGATTTGAATGTTTCTATCTG
>JANORP010000227.1:0-15803 GCA_031415375.1 Bacteroidota bacterium
CATCTCAAAACCAAAGCCGCCCGTGCAGCAGCTAGCATGCACGGGCGGCTTTCCTATACGAACCACTGATCAGTCAGCCATCAGCTTCCTGCTCAGGATTTTGCCGTTGTCGAGGGTGATCTGCAACATGTACACCCCGGCAGCGAGGGTGGGCTGCACCATCTTGAACTCGGTGGCCTGCTTGAAGTTGCCGTCAAGCAAGGTCTTGCCGTTCACGTCCATGATGGCGTAGGTGCCCGAACGGCGCACGCCACCAAAATCGACGGTCGTCAGATCTTGCATCGGGTTGGGATAGACCACAAAACGATATGGGTCGGCAATGGTCGCAGGGATATTGCCGACAGCGACGACCTCGTGCTTGTTCACATATAGATATGTGGAGAGCTGCATCTCATCATTGGTGGTGAGGCCAAAAGTCACGATGTTGCCCGACGTATTGGCGTAGCGGGTCCTGAAAATGAGACCTTCGCTGGCATACACGGTGTAAAGCGTATCAAAAACACGGATTGCAGGGTGTGCCCAGTCGTAAAAGCCTTGGTTGAAGGTATAGTCACGGTTGTAAAAGCCTTCGTAAATCTGAGCACCCTGGGATCCATTGGTGGAGTCCTTGATGTAGATGTCGAAGTCTGCGCCAAATTTGTGGGTATGCGAGGAAATCTGCCAGATTTCACGGTCATCTCCGCCCCAGGTGTCTTCCATGGTCACCGTATTGCTCCCAGGAATCAAAAAGAGCGCGCCATTGTTGACCAACTGCGCACGCATCTCGCGGGCACCCGAGCCACGTGGCTCTGTGATCACGTTGATGTACAAGTCGGCGGGCAAGATATCGGTCGAGCTGTAGTTTTTCAGGTGATAGTTCAGATCGAGCACATCACGCTTGTCATAGTAAAATGCTGTCCCCGCAGGCAGCTCGGCGGTGTGGTCAAATTGCCAGGATCCTTGCAATTGCTTGCTGCCATCGGTGGCACCGTTGAAGATGTCCACGACGCGCAAACCCTGCTGGTATTGTGTGGCAGCGGTCGAGTCGTCAAACATGAACAGCAAAAAGTGGTGGGACATCGGATTGAGGTCGGCCTCGATGCGTACGACCTCTTTGTCGGCATCGAGCTTGAGCTGCTCTTTTTTCACATATTCGATTTCGTTGCCAGGATTGCCGAGCGTAGGCAGGAAGAGTGGGCCAAGGCGTACTTGGAAACCCGTACCCGCTGCAGGCGGTGCTGGCGGGGTCTCAAAAGCTTGGCCACCGTTGGTGTAATAGTCTTTGATGAGGGTTGTATCCACATGGTGGCCCGATTGCGGCGCACCCGCTTGGATCCATTGGCGGATAATCTCTGCCTCGTATGCGCTCAGGGATGGTGCCCCGCCCTGGGGCATTGGATTGCCTTCGCTGGGTGATTGCACATTGTAATAACCATCGAGATTGGCGCCTATCTTCTTGAGCAGAAAGCTATTGTAGGGATGACCGGGATCCACACGCTTATAGCCCTTGCCCGCAGCCGCAGGATTGAGTGGCGTCACGCCGACAATCGCAGCATAGGTCGATGCCTCAGTGGTACCCATATCGTAAGCGATTGGGGTCGTGCCGCCATGGCACGACGCGCAATTGTTTTGCAGGATTCTGAAGACACGGTTAAAGGTCGATTGTGCATGCAGCAAGCCAGCAAAAGCAAAACAAAGTGTGGCCGCTATGGCCGTAATTTTGGTCGATCTCATATCAAATTTTGACACTATTTATATTCAAGACTACCACCTAGACTCTCCTTCATCCCAAAGGTTGAATCCATTCAACAAAAACAGAATGGGAAGTTCGCAGATTTTGCCGTGGAACGCAATTTTTGAGGTGAATAATGTGAATTGCTGCCTTGAGATAGAGATTCTGCTACCTGGAGGCGCTTGTGAGGCGCGCGCGGCAATCACAAGCTGTTTTATGAGCAGGGTTCAGCAAAAAGGATGGGCAGATGGATAGGGCAAGAAAATTTTGCTTGCGCGTTTGGGACAATTCGCCAATTTGCCAGGAGATGAGAAATGAAATCGGCAAATGCATGGGCGTGATTGTAGGCTGCCTTACGATGGTGAGTTTCACGGCATGCTCGCTTTCCAGCGACAAATGGGATATCCATCCCGATGCCTCAAAAATCGACTTCCACACACAATTTCTCGCAGCAGCACCCAGCGACCCGCCCGCCAACCGACCCAATATCGTCTTGATCCTAGCCGATGATCTCGGGAAGACCGACATCTCCCTGTATGGCGGGCAGCATCAACAGACACCGCATATCGATGCGATTGGGAAACAGGGCGTCACCTTCACCGAGGGTTACATCACATCCCCCATTTGCAGCCCCTCGCGGGCTGGCATGCTCACGGGCCGGTACCAACAACGCTTTGGCTACGAGTACCAGCCCCATGACCGCTATCCCCGCAATGCGATTGAATACTTCGTCTATCAAAATTTCATGGATTCCCGAGATTGGAATCTCACGCAAGACAAAACCTTTCCCGATTTTGAGGCCATTTTGCAGCAGGGCTTACCGATGCAGGAGTTTACGCTCGCCGAATTGCTCCAACAACAAGGCTATGCCACGGGCATCATCGGTAAGTGGCATCTCGGGGTCGAGGAGCATTGCCAGCCCAACAAGCGCGGATTTGACTATCAATATGGCTTCTATGAGGCCTATTCGCTCTATCAGCCCGACACCGAGCGCGCCGATATCGTCAATCAGCGGCACGATGACTTCTCAGACGCGCATATCTGGAAGGGTGCCCGCAAGGGAAACTGCGCCTTGCGCTGCAACCACGTGGTCGTCGAGGATTCCGTCTATCTCACGCAGAAACTGGCCGATGAGGCGAGTGCATTCATCCGCCAGCATCAAAAGGAGCCGTTTTTCCTCTATGTCCCCTTTTCTGCGCCCCATACACCTTTTCAGGCCCTGCGAAAATATTACGATCAATTTCCCCACGTTCAAGACCGCAACAAACGTGTCTATTATGCTATGATCGCAGCCTTGGACGATGCCGTGGGGCAGATCACGCAAACACTGCACGATGCGCGCCTTGAAGACAATACCATGGTCTGGTTCCTGAGCGACAATGGCGGCGCGACCTATACCCGCGCCACCGACAACTATCCGCTCAAAGGCGGCAAATTCACCAACTTTGAAGGCGGCCTCAATGTGCCCTTCATGCTGCAATGGAAAGGGAAAATCGCCGCTGGCACACAATATCGGCAACCGGTCGTCTCCATGGACATCTTTCAAACCACGGTGGAAATGGCTGGCGTGGCATTGCCGCAAGACCGCAAATATGATGGCGTGAACCTGATGCCCTACCTCAGGGGCGATACAGTCAACCACCCGCACAAGGCCCTGTTTTGGCGTAGCAACTACACATGGGCAGTGCGGCAAGGCCCTTGGAAGCTCATCGTCGATCAGCTCAGCGGCCACCATGTGCTCTACAACCTCGACCAAGACAAGGTCGAGCAGCACAATCTCTATGCACAATCGCCCGACATTGTACACATGCTAGAGGCCGCCTACGGCGATTGGGAATCGACGGTGATCCCCCCACTATGGCAGCGCGTGATGGAGTATCGGTTTGAAACCGAGGATGGGGATTTCTATTTCCCGTTGTGAAAACGGGATTGGGAAGCGGATTGAGAAGCGGGAGCTATGCCTGTCCCGCACATTGTGCGGGAGCTCCCACGCTGACGGAATCGCGAGACGTGCCTGTCCCGTTCAAAGAACGGGAGCTCGCGAATTGAATAGCTGCCAAATTTGCCCAATACCCCTGAATTACAGCCATCAAGAACGGAACCCTTAATTGCCTACCTTTGCGGCATGAATCCCATGGACCCCAAGGCAGCGCAGGCGCTCGATCACCTCAACATTTTCCAGCTCAATGCCATGCAGGAGGCCGCCATTGCGGCGATGCAAAAGCCCCAAGACATCATTTTGCTCTCCCCGACGGGCTCGGGCAAGACGCTTGCATTCCTCCTCCCCTTGCTTTCCCGCCTGCAAGCAGACCTCAAGCAGGTGCAGGCGCTGGTACTCGTGCCCTCACGCGAACTCGCCTTGCAAATCGAGGATGTCTTCAAGAAAATGCAGACAGGATTCAAGATCAATTGCTGCTATGGTGGCCACAATATCCAGACGGAAATCAACAATTTGTCTGAGCCGCCCGCACTGCTCGTAGGCACGCCTGGACGCGTGATCGACCACATTGACCGTGGCACCCTGAACCTCGACGCGGTGCATACTGTGGTTTTGGATGAGTTTGACAAGTCCCTCGAATTTGGCTTTCATCAGCAGATGGAATATGCCATGCGCAAAATGCCACACCTGCAACAGCGCATTCTCACCTCGGCCACCGACCTCGCAGAGATTCCCGAGTTTGTGGGCTTGCATACCCCATTGCACCTCAACTTCCTCGCGCAGCGCGACTCGGTGGAGCAATTGCAGATCAAAAAAATCGTGTCCCCAGAGGCCGACAAACTGGAGACCTTGCTGCAACTCATCTGCAAGCTCGGCGAGCAGGCAATGTTGGTATTTCTCAACCACCGCGATGCGGTGGAGCGCGTGAGCCAGTTTCTGGATGAGCAAGGCGTGCTACACGACTATTTCCATGGCGGCCTCGACCAAAACATGCGCGAGCGCACCCTCACCAAGTTTCGCAATGGTAGCAGCCGCATCTTGATCACCACCGACTTGGCCGCGCGCGGATTGGACATCCCTGAGATTGCAGCGGTGATCCATTATCACCTGCCGATCAACGAGGATGCCTTCACGCACCGCAACGGGCGCACCGCTCGCATGCATGCCGAGGGGGCAGCCTACGTCATCATCGGCCCAGGCGAACGATTGCCTTATTATGTCGCCGACGACATCCCAACCGTGCATCTCTCAGACAAGCTACAGCTGCCAGCACAGCCGGTGTGGGCCACGCTCTACATCAGCAAAGGCAAGAAAGCGAAGATAAACAAAATCGATATCGTGGGATTTCTTTCCAAAAAAGGCGGCTTGGAAAAGGACGATCTGGGCCTGATCATGGTCAAAGATGACTGCGCCTACGCCGCCGTGAAGCGCGACAAAATCAAGGAGGTCATCCGCAAGACCAAAGACGAGAAAATAAAAGGCACCAAAGTGATCCTGGAATTGGCGCGCTGAGCGAGCGTGCTAGCCGCCATTTGCATGACGCCTCAGTTTTCGATTGATCGATTCTGAGCCCGAGGCCTCTGGCCGAAGGGCTATTGACCATTTGCCTCTGGCATAAATGGCTCAATATCAACGACTACAAGACGAAATTGCCGGAGGCAAACGGTCGATAGCTCCTGGAATTGGCGCGCTGAGTGCGCGCGCTAGCCGCCATTTGCATGGCGCCTCAAAACCCATGCAAATCCAGCTCATTGGTCCAGACCATCGGCACACGCTTGCCCATCTTCTTTTGGATGACTTTGAAGTGGGGGATGTCCTCGGGGCAGATCAATGAAATCGCCTGGCCCTCGGCGTCGGCGCGGCCCGTGCGGCCGATGCGGTGTACATAATCTTGGGGGGAGCGTGGCAGCTCATAATTGACCACGACGGGCAATCCCTGAATGTCGATGCCGCGCCCCGCGAGGTCGGTCGCGACCAATACCCGCACTTGCCCCGCCTTGAAACGGCGCAAGGACTCCGTGCGGCTCCCTTGGCTCTTATCGCCATGAAAAGCCAAGGCATCGATGCCATTCTTGCGCAATTTCTCGGCGACATTGTCGCCCGAGCGCACCGAACTCACAAACACCAACACTTGCTGCCATTCACCGCGCTGGATCAGGTACCGTAGCAACGGCCCCTTGCGCTCTGGCTCGACATGGTAAGCCAATTGCGCGATGGAGATGGGAGCCAAGCCCTCCTCGCCCTTGACCTCGACCTGCACCGGTGCGTGCAGCATCTTGCCCATCACGGCCTGCACATCGTCGCCCAAGGTGGCCGAGAAGAGCAGGTTTTGCCGACGCTGCGGTAGCAAGGCAAAGATGCGGTCCAACTCATCCTTGAATCCGAGGTTCAAGATCTTGTCGGCCTCGTCCAAGACCAAAACCTCCACTTCGCTCAGGTTGAGGGCATTGTTGGAGACCAAGTCGAGCAAGCGCCCTGGCGTCGCCACCAAAATCTCCACACCCCGCATTTGGATCATCTGCGGATTGATCGACACACCGCCATAGACCGCCAAGGTCTTGGGCCGATGCGGCATTTTGGAAGCCAATTGCTTG
Source organism: Bacteroidota bacterium (assembly GCA_031415375.1). Lineage (GTDB taxonomy): Bacteria > Bacteroidota > Bacteroidia > J057 > JADKCL01 > JADKCL01. Next base: position 6,245 of record JANORP010000227.1, read on the forward strand.
AACACCTCCTCGATCTGCGCAGCGAGCTCGCGGGTAGGCGCGAGCACGAGCGCCCAGATATAGCGGTTGCGCAGGGGCGGGCGATGCATAAGCATCTCCAAGATCGGCAGCACAAAGGCAGCCGTCTTGCCCGAACCCGTAGGCGCGAGCGCCAGCAAGTCCTTGCCAGCCATCACGACTGGAATGGCCTCTTTTTGAATGGGATAAGCCTCGGTGTACTGCTGCTCGGCGAGGGCTTGCAGCAATGGGGCAGAGAGACCGAACGTGGAGAATGGCATGCAGTGAGGCGTTAAGCAACTTGTGATTTGAACAATTTGAAATTGGGGGCGAGAGAGGTTTCCCAAGCGAGGAGATTTTTGTAGAGTTGCGTTTTCTTGAAGTCCTCGAAGTGATAGGCGACCGTAAGGAGTTCTTCTAGGGATTGAGCGTAATTATGTGGCTTGGACTTATTCCGTCCAATAGCCTCTCGTAGCGCAAGTCCTAGAATATTCAAAACGTCATGACCGTTGCATATTTCCCAAACATCATGGTCGATCAACATTTCCTTTTCAAAGTTTTGCACCACATTAGGATGATTTCCAAAAAATCCTAACCGACTTGACTTGTTTTCAACAGCCTTGAACATTGCTTTTCGATCGCATTTGAGTGTCAGCGGATCAATGAAATCATCATGGTTAAGATGACTAAATTCACCTCCCTGCTTTTTTTGAATTTTGAAGGTCAAATTCAAGGTATCACGGTGGTTCAGGAATCTCAATACTCCCAATGGCCTCGCGGATTTTAGCAGTGACTGGAGAAACGGTTCGTTATTTTTCTTTTCAAAGGCGTCCAGACGACCCATTTCTTCTTCGCCGGGAATTCCATATTCGGCATGTTGGGAAAGTATAGTCTCAAAAGCTGGTGAATGCAATTGCATCAGCTCCAAGTCATGGTGATCAGTTAAAAAAACATTGATAGGGGCAGATTCGTTCATCACATGCCGAAAGTCGGCATCAATGATTCCCAAAACGCCTTTGATGACATCTTTCTCGGCCAATTCCATCAAAGCTACTACACCTTCCCAGCCATCAAGCACAAAGAACCTTACTGGTTCAAAAAAGCGTCTGTAGAAATTCTCATCCTTGGCAGACTCGACAGCAACAGCAACTCTTCCTTGCCTTTTATTGCTCAGGTGCCACATTTTCAAAGCATCAAGGGCATATCGCCCCTTCGAAGTATTTCTGATATCAGACATTAACCAAAGATTCAGAAGTCAAGGCCACTGTATAATCCCATTTTCCATTGATGATGGCAGGGGAATGTGTAGCTGCAATCAAGTCAAAACCACGGAGTTTGATAATTTCGCTCATGTCGTCGATGAATGCCATTTGCCAATCTAGATGCAATGAAATTTCTGGCTCGTCTAGCAGCACCAATGAATTCTGCGGAACTTTGAAAATGAGAAGAAACAAGAAGATGAGTTCATGCTGCTCGCCGGTGGAAAGATCGGTCAATTCGAGCGGTTGGCCGTCAACTGCGGTGATTTGAAAGCCTTTTTCTGGATGAATGCTAAGTTTTTTGAACGAAAAGCGCCGCTCATTAACCATGGTCAATAAGAGGCGAAGCTTGGCATGCATCTCGTCATAAACAGCCAGCCTGGCCTTCATATCCAATAGACTTACACCCATAATTGCTCGAGAAATAGGATTCAATGCCCCTTCAATTGGAATATTCTCGATTTTCGTTTCGTCCAATAGACCCAGCTTACTTAATTCAATCCTCAACATGGCCACATCTGTGACAATTTCTTGCAGCTCCAGCGCACTAAATTCTGTACGAACCTTGTCATGAGCCAACCTGCTCTGAAGCGTTCCCTCCAATTCTTCGGTTCGCTTCTGATACTTGTAATGTGCCTTCTGAATCAATGCGAGAAGCTCTTCTGAATACGTGCTTACGCTTGGCGTTCTTTTTGGAATCAATTCTTCATCCAACTCTGAATCTACATATTCCAAAAAATCTATTCTTTCCGTACCTATGAAATAACACTTGATGCCCGAGATCATATCAGCAATCTCCTCGGGACAAAGAGTCAAAGCCTTGATTTTCTCAATGAAGAAATCCGGATACAATCTCGCCACCCTTTTTAATTGCTTGAGTTCTGCCTTTTTTGTCCCACTTTGGGACAATTTTAGGAGTTCAGGAAGCATTTTGGGCAACTGGTCTGTATTTTTGCCCCAAGTATGTAATTCAAGAATTAAACCTACGAGTTCGTTTTTCCCAACAACCGTTTCGATAAATTCTGCTGGATGGACCTGGCTTTGCGGATGGACCGAAACCTTTTGGCGCTTCCCCAATTGCATCAAATCAAAGTCCAATTTCAGGTCTTGTCTCCTCTTTATTCCGATCTCATCCCCTCCCTCAAACATGAGGGAGAATCGCCCAAATGGGAACCGTGATAACCCCGCCAAATCCTTCCGCAACAACGCATCCAAAATCCGAAAGATCATCGTCTTCCCGATGCCATTCTCTCCATAGACAATGGTGATGTGGCTGTCCAGATTGAGGGGAATGACGTGGTCAAACATTCCAAAGAGGCCCTCGACGCGTATTTCTCGAATTCTAAGTTCCATGGAGCAAAGGTACGGTTTTTATAGAATCAATGGGAGATGCCCACTTAGACTAAATGGGCCTTTTTATCGTGCCACCTCCTCAATTCCCAAAAAACATACTGATCACATAAGTCCCGATCACCAAGAGATAAATCGCGCCTGCAACGACGGCGACCATCGCCTGCCGCTTGTTTTCTGCTGGATCTTGTTGCCAAAAATGGACGGCTGCCACGGTGGCTATGAACACACCGATGGTGATAGGCCCCATGATCTCACCAATTGCCCTCCCACGCGCATACCCAATCTCGATACCAGGACTGTTGAACAAGAATGCCAATACACCCAGAATCATGAGTCCTGCGATATTGAGGATCATCGCGCCCAGCAGCATGGTCAATTTGGGTTTTGAGGAGGGATGGGAATTCATGGTTTGAATACGGGTATGGAGGACGATTGAAAATTGAAAGTTCAAGGCAATGTACGATGTGTTCGCCGATTTTCATTTCACACGCCTGCCAGTCGCATGGAATAGGGCGCAGTGACATGGGCAGCCAAGCGTTTTTCGCAGATCAACCCCTCAACCTATCCTCCAAGCGATTGAAAAACGAAAAATCAATGCCCGTGGGAGCAACCAGATTTGAGTTTCCATCAAAAATTGACTGGAAAACAGTCTTCAAAACCATTTATTGACCGAATAGTACTCCATTTTGCGGCGGGGATAATGCCACTACAGGAAGATATTTCAGCAAACAAAGAGCATGCAAGCCAAAAAAATCATGGCAAGCTGCCCCCTTCATCGACCGAATGGATTCAGAATGATGGTTACGCCTCCCCAAACCAACCCCCCATCTTTACACCATGAGATGAGCACAACAGCAAGACTCATAGTGGAGCAGCACCCACTCAAAAAAACGCCTATCCCGCTGCGTCCCGAGCATCGGGGATGAGGTACACCATCGGGGGCCGATCCTGAAAAGCCTGAAGAGTAAGGAAAGATTTTACCAACTAAATTTTATGTCAAATTCTAGCATTTTAGTCGTCGTCGATACCGCAGGTATCACCTCTAGCTACCCCAAGCAATCCAACCCCAACGTGGACAGCCCCGTGGGGATCAGCCACAACTTTGCTTGGATGATCTGCTCACCGCAAAGCAATGTCATCAGTGGCCAAGGCACTGCCGACTTGAATTTCAAGGCGCAACCAGGCGACAATGTGTCCTTCAGGGGCACATCGGTCACCCAAAACTCAACTGACGCAGTGATCGTCTATCAAATCAAGTATTGGAATGGCACCAACGTCTTCAACACCTTTGTCACAGACCAAGTGACCTTGACGGGGGCCGCCCAGCCCAATCCCGCAAACCTCAACGGCTTGCCAGCGGTGTCGGTGACCCAAAACTTCCAAAGCTTGGATTCCAGAATTTCCAAGCAGGGCACTGAGAATTTCTACGTGATGATTGCCGTCTATACCCTCGATGCAGCCACTGGCGAAAAACAGCAGTTGTATGGCTACTTCTACTGGGACCCTACGGTCACCGTATCCTGATTTCCAACCAACTTCACTCCACCTCCAAAGCAGCGGGGGCAACGCTATCGCCCCTGCTGCATTTGGAGCATTTGCTTTTGATCATTCGCAAAGTTTCCATCGACCATGAATACTTTTTTGTCCAATACCGATGCCCTGATTGTGATCGACACGATCTCTTTGCTGACATCTAGTTTTGCGCCAAGTAGCGATCAGGCAACTCCCGCTTCTATGGATCCATCGCTCTGGAATCTGATCCTTCCCGGTCGGCCGGAGACCTCCCCTGAGCTCGATGCTGCGTTTTCAATGCGCCTAGCAAAAGGCAGTAAATTGACGCTACGCTGTGTGTCTGCGACTTGTAACTATGATGCGGCCACAATTCTCTATGGCGCGACGGGCCACACGTTGCCCCATGGGCTGTACACGACCAAAGTCGTCATCTCAAGTCTCATGGCCGTGCAGCCAGACCCAGACCAGCTCAATGGATTGCCGCCTTTGCAAGCCACACAAAACTTCACCGCGTTGAAAATGAAATTTCTAGGAATCGGAATTGTACGATTCTACTTGGAGGTCGCCGTCTATGATACCGCCGGTAATGGCGAGGACCAAGAATTATATGGCTATTACAAGTTGCCGCTTACCGTCTTGGTTGGATAAGGTCGTGATTGACAACAGGCATCTGCATCATGTACCAGGCCATACTGACGCAATTTTTTTCGGAAATGAGCACGCAAGTCGGCCCCAGCTGGCCGATCGCGCTCGCAACAACGGGTTATGACCCCTGGGAAACTGTCGCTACCGACGCGGAAAATCTCGGGGGAATCGATTTGGGCGAATGCATGGCCGATGCAATGGCGCAATATCTCATCTGTGATATGCATGGCTTGCACTTGATGGAAGTGGAAGGGATCACAGTTTCGACCCCCTATTTGGTCGATTTCCCCAAGTTGAGTGGCACCATTACCTACCAATTGAAATGGGTAAACCCATTGAAAGCCAGCATTGCAGGCAGCATCGAGGCTGCTTGTGGGCAAGTGCGACATAGCTGCACGTTCACTGGAGAAGCCAAAGCGATCCAACTGACGGGCACGGCCACCGGAAGGTACAGTGCCTGCTGGATGGAGAATCTACAAAAGATCGGTTTAGAGTTGCTGCAAATCGACAAAGTACAGCTCAAATATAGCCATATTGCAGTGGGACTCGGTTTGATGGGCAAATTTGCACCCAAGGCCGAGCTGATCGAGGCGCAAGTCAAGGATCTTTTGGGGAGCGCACTCGAGGGTGACACTTCATTGTCCGCTTGCAAGGCTTTCAACCATGCATTGCGCATGGTCCTCACTGATAAATCCTGAATCGGAAACGCACACTGCGATCCACTTGAATAAAACGCTTATTGTCCACCTTATTTACCTATTACCCCTACACAATGGAACGAAATGCCACAAAATCACTTGAGATCGCCAGCTATGAAGTGGATCTCAAAAGCTACGACCTCGTCTTCACCCACGATCTCAAAAGCCTGCTCTTGGTTCCCATGGATTCGACTATGCCCGTCGATCGTGTACCGCTCGATAGCTGGGAATCTGGTGTGCTGCTGGTGATCGACAGAAACGCACCCAATATGCTCTTGGTCTCTAAACCGGCCACCTTATTGGGACCCTTTTACCGCGAGTTTCTACCTCTGAAGGAACAATTCACAGCCATCACGCTCAACCCCGACAACGGCCACCTCTGGGCTGGGGGCATCGGCATCATCGATATTGTAGATACAGACCCCCTCGGTGTTGTAGCCCTTGAAATCCCATTGTATGGGACCGTGCCCCTCCCGTTCGATCCAGCAATCAGTGGAGACATCAGGGGGGTCGTCATCAGGGTTGGCATCATGGATCCTATCAGCATTACAATTCAAGGCGTGGCTGATCCCGTTTCCTTCACGCAAGCCCCCATTCCGATAATGGCATTTGATGTCTATTATAACGAAATCCAACAGTAAGGACGCAGATTGGGCTTCATTCCCAGGTACCACCGCCAACAGCTACCTGAAGGCTGCTGTCGCCGCCACCAAGGAAATATTGCGCGACCTTGCCTCCACCCAGATCTGTATTTCCAGCGGGATGATTGCGGCCGTGTCATGAGCAGGATCATTCAAGCGCTGCATTGCCAGTTTAAAATCCGTGAATGCACTGGAAGATGCTGGCCCCGTAGGGAAGTCGCGCAATTTTCTGAGGAGGTCGATGAGGGCACGCTCGCCGAGGCTCTCACGCGAGTTTTGCTTCAAATAGCGCCTCGCTGACCTGATGAGCGCGTCAAATGTATCCCAGTTGCCGCGTTCATAGTGCAAGATCAGCTGCATGATGCGCGCCAGGCGCTGCGCATCGATCCGCACCTCGGCGCTCCCGTCGTTCAAGATATCATTCACCCAATACAGCGCACGCTTGCTATCCTCCAGCAAGAAACTCAGGATCGCAAAGTTGTAGCGAAATGCAAACTCACGTCCCAGATTGAGCGATTTCCTAGCCTGTTGAAACCAAGCCTCAATTTCCGGGAGCCTCACCTTCCCTTGCACAAACTGACCCGCATTGAGGATGTAGAGCAGATCATAATAATGCAGGTTTTGGTAAATCTCAAATTGCTCATGCAGCGAGGTCCCCTTGTAGGTTTTGAGGCTTTGCAGCACATTTTCAAAGTCTGAAAAATCATTGACTTTGCAGCAAAAACCCAAGTAGTTGCAGAGGATGAGTTGGTATTTGAAAGCCTCTTCTTTGATCATGTCGGCATTGGATTCCCAATGCTGCATGAGTTTGCGTGTCCAGGTCAGTGCCGCCTCAGGATTTTGCAACAAGCGCTGATAGGTTGCCTGTGTCTGCAAGAGCAAATGCTTTGCGCGAAACAACTTGGAAGCAGTATCGGGTTGCTCCATCAATTGCGCAAGCTTGGTCTCTACCTCATGCAAATCTTCGGATGGGTTGGGCGAAAAGTCCTCTTGGGCAGCCCATAATACACGGTCATAGATGTCATGGCAATGCAACAAGTTCACCAGATCATCCATCACGACTTTTTTCTCGTCCATGGCCTCGTCGAGCCACTCTTTGCGGTTGGAGGTGCGAAAACGCTTGATCAATAGCCGCTCCATCTGCATGATCTCCACCAAAGCGCCATAATATTCAATTTTGGAAGCAAGTTTTTTGCTTTTGTCGAGCAACTTGCGGCTCTGCGGAAAGAGTGCTTTGTTGTAAAGAAAAATGCTGTCCAAAAGGGCACTTTGACTGCGGTTGCGCAGGTTGGACTCAGCATTGAGGAGCCGCATCGCCTTCAGGATATGGTCGAAGAGATAATGCTTGTCGGCGGCAAGGCGATGGCCCCGTTCGCTTCCCCACTTGGCCTCCAAAGCCGCAGCATCGTAGGTCGGCATGGCCAATAAAAAATCAAACAATTCCAAGTAATGCTTGTCGTTTTCCTCGGCACGCATCCCTGCAAAAATGCGAAAATAGCGCTTCTCAGCCTTCGTGAGCACATGGATCAATTGATAGAGGTCATCGCTCGGCTTCATAGTGCCGTCGAGGAAGACTCCTCTTTGGGATTTGCGGTCGGCGGCACGGCCTCACTAGCGGATCGAGCATGCTCATCATCGGCCTTGCGCCAGATGGTCAGGGACTCCAACAATTGCCCCAAATAATTGCGTGAGATCGACTCATCGATCCCAAACTTTGCAGGCTCGTGGTCGGGACATTGATAGGTCCCAAACAAGAGGTCCATGAGCGGCGAAATATTGGCGTAATTGCCAGCGCGACGGTCGAGGTCGTGGTGCCAATGGTGCAACTCGGGCGCACCGATGACCCACCGCAACGGCCCGATCGGCAACCGCACATTGGCGTGGATATAGATGGCCCAGATGCCCCTGAACGCAATGAATCCTTCGATCGTACCCAAGGGAAATCCCATCAAGATCGCAGGCAGATTGATCAAGCCGACGGTGTAAATCGTGTCGAGCGGATGCTCGCGGTGCGCAGCCAACCAATCGAGGTGCTCGGCGCTATGGTGCACCTTGTGAAATTGCCAGAGAAAGCCGACTTGGTGCTGCAAACGATGCGCCCAATAGATGAGCAAATCACTGAGCACGATCATCTCGAGCAATTGCAGCCACCAAGGCTGCGACTGCACCAGCACATGGAAATCTAAATAAGCATCCCAAGTGAGCAGCGACCGAAACCCGACCAAGCACCAGACGATCAACCCATTCCACAGCAGATATTGCCCCATGAAAAAACAGAAATCCAACAACCAGCCGGGCCTGAAAAAACGCTGCCCGACCTTGGCGGGAAAGGCCAATTCCAAGGGCCGAAACACCAGTGCCAAAAACAACAAACTCGCTCCAGCCAAGATCGCAGCCTGCAAAAAGTAAGGCAACGCCGCAAAACCACCCACCATGGAACCAAGGCCCTTCCCCAGCCAAGCTGGCAATTGTGAAGCGAAGTCCATCTATTTGGGCGGGTTGTTGGGGACGTTTTTGGGTTTGTTGGTGTCGGGGCGTGGTCTGAAAATGGGTGCCGACTTCGAGCTGCCCATAAAGTCGTCGTCATCTGAAGGGAACGTGCGCAATTTCACCGTATCGACTTTGGCGGGTGCAGCCTCGTTTGCTTTTGGCCTGAAGATCTCGCCCGATTTAGAACTGCCGATAAACCCTGCGGGTTCCTTGTGGATCACTGAGCGCTCTTGTTGCTGCGTGACTTGACTGTCATTGGATGCCTTATCCCGCCCTTCAGGAACAGGCTCAAAGACACCATCGCTTTTGGAGCTGCCCATCCAAGTATTATCATCCTGCACCGGCAATGCCTTGCGCGGGCTGTCCAAGGTAAAGACTTTGCCAGATTTGGAGCTGCCCATGAGCTGCTCATCGACCGTGGGTGAATCGGCAGGGGCAACATGGCCTGGAGGCAGCGCCATGGACTTCGAGCTGGACATCATGGAGGAATTGCTGATTCCGCCGTCCTTGGAACCCTGGAGCGCACCAGCACGATAGGCCACAAAGCAACCTGCGAGGGTCATGGAAGACAACAAAACCGCAACCTTGACGATGCCTTGAACTTTCTTCATGCGAAACAACTTGAGTGAATGCATAAATTTCGTGAAACAATGGGCAAAGTGCAACTCGATGACCGATGAAGGCAGGGTAATCGCATGAAACCTGAAAATCCATCACCCTGGATCTTCGGGTTCCTCCTCAGCTTCCATGAGTTCGATGATCAGGAGCAAGATTTGGATGATGGCGGCGTTTGAATCCATTTCCTGCATCAGGACGTCCAGGAGCAATTCGGCTTGCGCCTTGAGGGACTTCAATTTTTCGTTTCGCGGGTATTTTTCTGGTGGATGCATTTTTCCGCTCGCCCCGGGGATGTTGTCCGGTGGCTGAGCGGGGCGAGTCATTGGGGCCTTTTCGGGGGTAGGCC
>JANORP010000228.1:0-2123 GCA_031415375.1 Bacteroidota bacterium
TACGGCCCGCCCGGCACCGGCAAAACCTACCACACCGTAAACCGCGCCTTGGAGATCTTGGGCATCACGACCACCGACCGCGCAGCAATGAAGCGCATCTTTGAGGAAAAGGTGAATGCAGGCCAAATCGCCTTTGTGACCTTCCATCAGAGCATGAGTTATGAGGATTTCGTGGAAGGGATCAAGCCTCATTTGAAAGAAGATGGAGGTGACGAAGGATTGATGTACCAGGTACAACCCGGGATATTCAAGTCCATCAGTGAAAAAGCAGATCAACGAAAAGGAAATTTTTCGGAGGTAATCGAACGACTCAAGCTGGAAATTTCCGAAGCAGACAATAAACCTCCGCTCACAGTAAAAACGCAATCCTCGACTTTTGATGTAAAATTCCGAGGAGGAAATATGTTTTATGTTCAACCTCACAATTCGACAAAGGAAAATGCATGGAATCCTGCATCAATTCCAATGATTGAAAAATACTTCGAATCCGGCAGCACCGAAGGGCTTTACAATGTCACTTATGTCAAGGGGATTGTGGACCATATGAGTAGGTCACGTGGCCTCGTCAAAGCGAAAGGCGATTCCGAAGCCCTCCCCCACATCCTCATCATCGACGAAATCAACCGTGGCAATGTCTCCCAAATATTCGGTGAGCTCATCACCCTCATCGAGGAAGACAAGCGCGCTGGCAAGCCCGAGGCGCTCAGCGTCACCCTCCCCTACTCCAAGGAAAGCTTTTCCGTGCCGCCCAACCTCTATATCATCGGCACGATGAATACTGCAGACCGCTCAGTCGAGGCGCTCGACACCGCCCTGCGGCGGCGTTTTGAGTTTGTAGAGATGGCCCCACAGCCCGATCTGTTGCGCATCGATCCAGCAGATCTGGACTCGCCCTTGCTCAGGGTTAGCGATATTGCCTTGCGTGACTTGCTCTATACCATCAACCTGCGCATCGAGAAACTCCTCGACCGCGACCACCAAATCGGCCACGCCTTTTTTATGGGGATCACCACTTGGGAGCAATTGAAAAATGCCTTCCAGCACAAGCTGATGCCGCTCATGCAGGAATATTTTTTTGGTGATTATTCCAAGATCGGCTTGGTGCTCGGCAAGGGCTTTGTACACAAACTCAAAGGCTACCAAAAAGCCGACGAGATCTTTGCCGATTTCAAGACGGGCTATGAGTCTGACCTCGCGCAGCGCGAAGTCTGGCACCTGCACAATATCGCCGCGATGGATGAGCTGACCTTCCTTGCAGCCTTGGCCGAACTCAAGGTCTTCCCATTCTCTGCACCATGATCACCTGCTTTGAATACGACAAGCTGCACATCACGGGTGCGACCCGTGATGCCCTCGAACGCCATTATGGCGACGGGAAGCCCTATTACAGCTTAATCAGGGGAGGTGTGCAATTCAACCAATACGTGGGGGTGTTGCAAGTCGGGGCCACCACGATCGAGGTTTTGCCCAAAGTCGATCGCCTTCACAAAGACGGCGATGGCTGGCGCAAAGTCCTCATCGACATGCTGCGCAAAGTCCATGGCCTAGAACTCAAAACGACCGACAACGCCGCTTTGCGCCTGAAGCCGCTCAGCATTCTAGACCTGTACATGGAGCTGCTCGTGACCGAGGTCGCCTACCTCATGCGGCAGGGCCTCACCAAGTCCTACCGCAAGACCGAAGGCAACCGCACAGCGCTCAAAGGCAAGCTATTGTTTGCAGAGCAGATCCGTCACAATAGCGTGCATGCCGAGCGCTTTTATGTGCAACACAGCACCTACGACCGCGAAAACAAGTTCAATTGCATCTTGCAAAAGGCCTTGCATTTGGTCGTCCGCTTGAGCACGCAGGCAAGCCTGCGTGCGCACGTCGCGCAACTGCTGATCGATTTTCCAGAGCTGCCTGATATTGCGGTCGATGAGGCGCTATTTCAGCGCCTCACTTGGTCGCGCAAAACCGAGGGCTATCGCAAAGCCATCGACATTGCGCGGCTGTTGCTGCTCAATCACCATCCCGATATCAGAGGTGGCGAGGAAAATGTGATCGCACTCATGTTTGACATGAACCAATTGTGGGAGCGCTATATCTTGCAGATATTGCGCCATGCAGCCCCCCACGGTTGG
>JANORP010000229.1:0-18436 GCA_031415375.1 Bacteroidota bacterium
CCTATTTTCCGGCGGATGATGGACCTCATGCCACCATTTTTTTGGTTTGCCCCCGAAAAGTGCCCTAGATTTGCCTCGATCGGCTATTGGACAATATCCTTGGGGCGAATCTGGCAAGGCCTTCACCAGAAAAATGCTTGTGAAACGAAAAATGAACCGTCATGCTGAGCGATTTTGGTATGCACAGGTCGTTGTGTGGGCATACACATAATCGATGGCTTTTGAGAGGAAACGTGGATGCCAATCCTCAAACATTTTCATCCGACCGTGTGCGCCGAGGCGTATTGCCTTGGTGGGAAAATATGGACGAGTTGATTTTCTGTATGTGGGGAATTCATCAAAGTGCCCAACTACGATAGCCTTTATGTGGCTGCTCCTATTCTGGCTTCGTAGAGGCTGCCCCAAAGGCATTTTCCCAAGCAAGGATCCCGCCTTCCAAGCTGATCAAATGCTTGAACTCGGCAAGTACATTGACCAATTGATCAATGGCTTGCATGCTTCGTTTCCCGCTGCGACAATGGATCACGACATCGCGATCTTGTGCGATTTCGCCCTTGCGCGCAACGATTGTCGCAAGCGGAATGAGCAGGCCGCCGAGGTTGCCTGCGGCAAACTCATGGGGTTCCCGCACATCGATCAACTGAAATGGCTTTCCTTCCCGACGCCACTGCACCAACGTGTGCACGTCGATGCTGCGCACCATTTCTGTGCTTGCAATCGGCTGCACCCCGCAAAATTGGTCATAGTCGATCAGCGCATGGATCGTCGGGTCATCGCCTGAAATGGGGTTGGTCGGATCCTTGCGCACCTTCAGCGTGCGCGTCTCCATGCTCAAGGCATCCATCAAAAAGAGTCGCCCGATCAATGCTTGACCGATTCCTGCGCAGACTTTGAGGACCTCGTTGGCTTGCAAAGTGCCGATGATGCCAGGCAATACGCCCAAGACACCGCCCTCGGCGCAACTGGGCACACTGCCTACTGGCGGTGGCGTGGGATATAAATCCCGGTAGTTGGGGCCACGGCTGCCGTCGGGCAACAGGCCGTTGAAGACGGCAACCTGCCCATCAAACCTGAATATCGAGGCATAGACGTTGACTTTGCCGAGGAGCACGCAAGCATCATTGACAAGGTAGCGAGTTTGGAAATTGTCGGTGCCATCGGCTACGACATCATAGTCGGCAATGATCTCCAATGCATTGGCAGAAGTGAGGGCTGCCTCGTACACACGCACCTCGATGTGCGGATTCAGGTCCAGGATGCGGACACGTGCGGCTTGCGCCTTGGAAAGCCCGATGTCTCGCACACCATACAGCACCTGACGTTGCAGATTGGAGTCCTCGACACAGTCAAAATCGACAATGCCGATGGTACCCACGCCCGCTGCGGCCAGATAGAGCAGCATCGGGCTGCCCAAGCCGCCTGCTCCCACCACCAGCACCCTGGATTGCTTCAAGCGCAACTGCCCCTCGATGTTAAATTCGGGGAGGATGATGTGTCGGGCGTAGCGATCGTGCTCGGCTGCTGAGAGTTGGGTATCCATCTCGCAAAATTGCAGATAAAACTTTGTTGTTGCGGCGCTAGGTCAGGGCAAAATACACGCCTACCTTACGCATAAAAAGATTGCATCACCACTCCCATTCACTCAACATTTCCGCCTACATTCACCGATTCATTCTCCCAAAACTGAAATCCCCATGGAATCCCCCCACTGCGCGCAGTCTCCGATCAATGTCGTGCCTGCTGTTGTTTCCAAGAAAGCGTTGGACTTGTTTTTGCATTGGCTGCCAGAAAATGGACTGCCTACCTGGACTGCACATGGCCTAGAAGTGCGCTTTGAGCCCAATCCAGAGAACTTTGTGCGCTTGGGTACAGTCGATTTCCTCTTGGACAGTTTTCATTTCCATCACCCGAGCGAGCACCAAAAGAACGGAAAGAAATTCGCCTCCGAGCTGCATATCGTGCACAAAGCCATCGTGGCCGGCAAGGAGCGCGTCGTCGTTTTTGGGATCTTCCTCACGATGCAGCCCAAGGTTGATCGCCATGTCGATCGGCCCTTTTTTGAGGCCTTGGGTAAACTGGATCGCAAACAGCAATCCGAAGTCGCCGTCCCACTCAATCCCATAGCCTGGTTGCCACCTCGCACTGCCAATGCCTTGCGTTACGAGGGTTCGCTCACGACTGCGCCCTATCAAGAGAACGCTTCTTGGGTGATTTTGGGCGAACGCCTGATCACGCAGGAGCAATATGACATCATTTTCAGGGGTACATCGGCCCATGCGAGGGTCTTGCAATCCCTCAACCGCCGCTTCGTGATTCAGTATCCATGGGATCCCAACGGAACTCCCCCGCCTGAGCGCAAAGCGCCTAAGCCGAAGGAATAAGCTGTCCCAAACATTGGCTGTTGTGATCGCATACGGGTGTGCCATCACATCATTCTGCGGGGCTCAATTCAGTCATCATTTGATGCACAATCCTCAGGTTCGTCGTTTGCTCAGCACGAGAGGCTTATTTGGTGATGCGCTCTGTTTCTGAGCGGGACACGGCTGGGCAGGCTACGCCTCTAGCATCTTCAGAAAAGCATTGGTTTGGTTTTCGCGGAATTCTCTATTTTTACGCCAATGACTCCCACACAAAAGGTCCTCGTGACGGGCGGCGCCGGGTTTATCGGCAGCCATACCGTGGTCGAATTGCACAATGCTGGCTATCTGCCCATCGTCATTGATAATTTTTCCAACTCCAAACGTGGTGTGATGGACCGAATCGCAAAGATTTGCGGTGAAGAAATTCGCATGATCGAAGCCGATTGCCGCGACTTGGCTGCAATGGCAGAGGTCTTTGATCGGGTGGGTACAATCCATTCCGTGATCCACTTTGCGGCATTCAAGGCCGTGGGAGAATCGGTCGAGAAGCCAGCCGAATATTATGTGAACAACATTGGCTCGCTCGCGAATGTGTTGATGCTGATGCAGATCAATCGCATCAGCAACTTGGTTTTTTCATCCTCCTGCACCGTCTATGGGCAGCCTGATGTGCTGCCAGTGACCGAAGACACACCTTTGCAGCCTGCCTCGTCGCCTTACGGCTATACCAAGCAGGTCGGCGAGCAATTGATCAACGATACTGTGCGTGCGCAGCGCGGACTCAAGGCAATGACCCTGCGCTATTTCAACCCGATCGGTGCGCATCCCAGCGGCTTGATCGGTGAATTGCCACTCGGTGTGCCCAACAACCTAGTGCCCTTCATCACGCAGACGGCCGCAGGCATACGCGAGAAACTCAGCATCTACGGTAGCGACTACAATACCCCAGATGGCACCGCGATACGCGACTATATCCACGTCGTCGATCTCGCCAAGGCGCATGTGCAGGCGCTACGCATGCTGGACACGCTGCCAGGAGACACATTCAACCAAGTCGTCAATGTGGGCACAGGCCAAGGCAGCTCGGTCATGCAAGCTGTCCTCGCCTTTGAAAAAGTAACTGGCCGTAAACTAAACTATCAAATGATCGACCGACGACCTGGCGATATCGAGGCTGTGTGGGCGGCGACTGCCGACAAGTCACGCCTACTGGGCTGGGAGGCTCAAGCTAGTCTAGAAGACGCCATGCGCGATGCATGGCGATGGCAAGAAATGCTCGCAACCCATCCGCTCTGAGAACATGGAAAATAGGAAAAAAATCATGCTCGGCGTGTGGGGAGGGCTCATTTTGACTGCCCTCACCCTGCTAATTATTCATCCTGAATGGTTTACCCACGAGAGTATTACCAGCTTTGTCAAGCAGTATGAAGGTGCGATGCTACTCGTCTATTTCTTGATTTCGGTGGGTCGCGGGATGTTTTTGATCCCCAGTACACCGTTTGTGATCGCAGGTGGCGCCTTGTTTCCCGATAATCTCTGGATGGTATTTCTGATCTCTATGGCTGGGGTGATGGCAGGCTCAGCCTTCATATTCTATTTCACCGAATTTTTGGGCGTGGACAAGCTTCTGGAAAAGAAATTTGCCAGCAAGATGGACCGCACACGCGCTGCCATGGACAAATATGGCTTTTGGGTCGTGGTTGGATGGTCGTTTTTCCCAGCAGTGCCAACTGATTTGATCGCCTACGTCGCCGGCATTTCCCGGATGAAGCCTTGGAAGTTTTTCTTGGGCGTGTTTTTGGGGGAATTGCCGATCGTGGCTTTTTATGCCTTTACTGGCAAGGCGCTCGAAAGCCTGCTCTTCTGAGCACCAGGCTCAATCATCAAAAGGGCGCACCTGCTTGATGTACAATACATTGCTAGGCCCATCAAACTTGAACTCGACGTCGAGGGCAAATCGATTGTACATGGCATTGGTCGCAGTGGCTGTTTCATCGCCGTTCAAAGGACTCGCAAAATTCAGTTGGAAATAATAGAGCTTGATGACCGCCAATTGCTCGGTGAGCAAAACGACTTGTGCATCTGTAAGGACAGGTTGGCCGTCTCCCAGACTGGAAGTTGAAATGTATTCCACGATGCGTTTCTTGCTGTAGAAATCGAGGTCTGAGTCGCTGTAGCAGATCAATTGATCACAGGTCACGCCCTGCGGAGGACTCACGACGCTCACCTCGCCTTTTTGCACGTTGATGACAAAGCCATAATAATCAGGTCGATAGAGATTTTTTGTGATCGCAACGCCATTGGCGGATTCATCGGGGAAGGCTTTGTGTACTAGCAAACCCATAGCGCAGTGCCGGTGATCAATGCGGTAATATTCACGCTCCTGAAAAGCTCTGAAATTCCAGAGGCTCGCCCATACGGTACGGATCGCATCGTCGATTGATTTGGCCGAGTCACCTACGATCCCTGTCTTGCTTTCATACAGTCCAGCGCCGTTGAAACCCTCGATGTCCTCGGCATTGGTGCTGGAGCGAAACCGCATGCGCAAAGACGTGCCAGACGCACGAATACGGTCATTTATCTGAGTGATTAACAATGGATTGACGGGATAAACTTCGATCTTTGCACGAATGCGATCGAGATAGGTTTTCAAGACCTTGGAGTCGGCCAAAGCACCGCCGTTGATGAGCAAGGAATCCACGGTTGTCTTGGCTCCGCTTGCTATCAAGTGTTGCCAATACCAATGAAAGGGTATGGCAAAGGCACCTTCAGGCACACGAAACTTGCCTTGGGAGGCGATGCTGAGCCGCGACAGCACTGCAAAATTGGAAGCCTTGCCCCCCACCAAATGTGTCGAATGCAGCCCCAATCGCTCCATGGATTGTAGCTGCCATGTTTTCACATCCATCTTCAGCTTTTGCACGGATTTGGGCCGCTGCCTGGCCCAAAATGACTGTGCATCTGCCAGCTTGCAAGGTTGGAGACTAAAGGAATCTTGAAACACCTCAATGCGGATCAGCTGGTTTTCCAACATCAGCACTGCAGGATCTACCCAAATACCCTTTTGGGCGAGAAATGGGGTGCCCCTATTTTTGCAGAGCATATTCAGGTGGCTGAGCGGCGTCTGAAACTCTGGACTCAGCAAGCCTGCCACGGCGGGGATATCAAGTGCTGGCCCATCGAGCACCACGATGTCGGTCGGGCCAGGTGGATTTTTTTCCAAACTGTCCACCCGCAGGCGACGCAGGTAACCAAAACCCACCTTGCAGTTGAGGGCCTGGTATTTGAGGCCAGCATACACCTCGTCGGGGGTGATAACGGCAGCTCCATGGCGTGCTGCATGTGTTGCAAATGCAGCTGCCAAGCGCGGTGTATTGAGGAAAATCGCAAGCTTGTCGCCGACAAAACTGGAATCGGCGACCCGCTCATAGAGCTTGAGTGCCATGGCGGGTGCAATCTGGTCAGCACTCGTGAATTCCAGCGACCAGCGATCACCTGCGATCAGGTGATTGATATTGGCGAGGGCATAACGCCGATCGGGACTATCGGCATAATTGGCTTGGTTGTACAGGTAGTTGCTCTGCCAATAGCCGAGCCGCTCGCGGCAAAAATCATAATGCCACTCAAATTTGGAGCTGGAAACGAAATACAATAGGTCGGTACGAAGGTCTAAAACAACCTTTATGGACTCAACTTGTCCATATTTTTCATTGAGTGGCTTGCCTTTGATCAGGTCAAAGTCGGCCTGATCGCGCAACCGACTCAAAAAATCAGGACCTTGCGCAGAGGCGCACATCCATAGGAACGAGAGCGCGATGCACCCGCAAATGCGCGTTGCACGCCGTCCAATGGCGCGCCGATTCGAGAAAATCAAACGAAGGTGTAATTGGAGCATCTGAGGACCAATTTATGAATTCTAGTGGTCTCCCTTGTGAGGCCAACGATGCCATCTATTTCAGTCCACCAAAGTGGCGCAACTTTGATGCCGCACACCCATGAGAAGCATATTAGGAGTCAATGCACACGGCTCACGCAGCAACTGGAGAATGTGCGTTTTCTCTTTTGAGAAAACCAGAAACATCACGATAGACAAAAAACAAACCCGCTGGCAATATCAAAAATGCCAGCGGATTTGCCTCCCACGCGCCCACAAAGTCTAGCTTCACAATGTTGATGCTAGCTGTCGTGAGCCCACAACCTGGACAATGGTATCCAAAAAGGGTAGTCCAAAGGCATGGAATACAAATGTCAATGTCTGTAGCTGCATAGAGCAGTACAGAAAAAATCATATAGCCGCCGACGGCGGTAAACAGACCTCTTGCCCACAGGTATTTACCTACGAGTTTGAGGTAGCGCTTAGGCTTTGATGGGGTTTCCATCGGAATCCTTGTAGTTTCCGACGAGGATGATGATCAAATCGATGAAGGACCAGATGCCGCAGCCACCGAGTGTGAGCAACTGAGCGATGCCGATGCCGATATGGCCGGTGTAGAACCGGTGCACACCAAAAACACCCAGAAACCAGCACAAAAGCAGCGTGATAAGCCAGCGGCTATTGTCTTTGGGGGGCTGGTTTTGGCTTGCGCCTTGATTGGAGCCAGCGAAAATGTCGCGTTGCTTTGCATCGCAGTTGGGGCAAAGTTGGCCCGGATTTGGGGTTGGTCCGCCGCAGGCGGGACAGGGTTGCTTTTCCAATTGAAATTTAAAATTGAAATGGAGAAAAAAGAGGGGGCCGAAGCCCCCTGCTTTATTTAAGCTAGATCACGGCCATCGGCCATTTTCATATTGCCCATGATGATTTGGATCAGGTCGATGAGTGACCAGATGCCGCAACCACCGAAGGTGATCAACTGTACCCACCAGTTGCTGTAACCCATCATCATCCGGTGAATACCGAATACGCCGACGAGCCAACAAACGATGATCATCGTCATTTTGGATTGGACTTGCTTTTGCTCAGCCATAAAATTTTTGTGTCTTTAACTTCTTCGTGCCTACTCTTTGCGGTTTTCAGCTTCCCCGATATTACTTCCAATTTAGGAACAATTTCAAAAACAAAAAATTTAGATGCAAAAATGAACAATTCACTTTCCCACAATTAAATTGGATTCTAACACAAACCTCCTCACAATGAATGGAATTAGAAATCAAAAAATCATCTTCGCAATCCAAATATTAACATGCTCGCTCATCTTTGAGCGAGCAAATTGATTTCTCTCAGGGCAAATATAGCAGAATAAATATCATTCCAACAATGAAATGTATTGGTTTTGGATGGTAAATATTCTGGGATGTTACTTGCAATAGGTCGCTATGAGATCCGCCGCTCCCGGTTCAGCCTTTGATTTGGCCTCGGCCAAGTCCAAGCAACCATCTGCGCGCGCGCCGGTCTCACATTTTGCCCAACCCACTAGTAGTCGATTGTGTGCATTGGTGGGCTGCAGGGAAAGCGCCGCTTCAAAATCTGCCAATGCCGCTGCCTGATCGGGCAGACGCATGCGCAGCAAACCGCGATTGACATAGGCATCGGCATAGCGGCGATCGATGCGGATGGCCTCCCCGAAGTCTTTGATCGCCGCTGTGGTCTTGTTTTGGGACGCCTCCAAGAAGGCGATGTTGTACCATGCCCCAGCATTGTTGGGGTTGGCGAGGAGTGCCTTGCGGAAATTTGTCTCTGCTCCTAGCGCATCATTGTCTGCAAATTGAAATACGAGGCCCAATCCATTGAGCGCCTCGCTGTCTTGCGGATCGCGGGCAAGCAGCGCCTGGTAGTCATAAGCTGCGCGGTCATAGTCCCCCATCGCATAATAAGTCGCAGCGCGGTTACGCAAAGCCACTGGCCAAGCTTTGCGAATGGCCAACGCCTGCTCTAGATTATACAAAGCGTCTGGAAATTGCGACAGACGCATGTGGGTCTCCCCCAGCCTATTGAGTAGCTCGGGATCATCTTTGCGATGTGAAGCCATATATATAAGGTCTAGCAGGGCATCTTGATAGCGGCCCATGCGATAGTTGAGTGCGGCACGGCGGTCAAGCGCAGGGTAGTTTTCAGAATCGATCAGCAGTAGGCTGCTGTAGTCGGCTACGGCTTCTGGGTCGCGCCCCATCGCGGCGAGCAAGATTGCACGGTTCCCGAGTGCTGCAATTTCATCGGGTTTTTCCAGCAGCAATTCGCCATAGGAGATGATCGCACCTAGTGTATCTCCTCGACTGCTGCGGTCCTTGGCCCTTTGCATGAGGTCGTCACTTTCTATGATTGGCTCCGAAATCGGCTGATTGTCGTTGTTCGTGAGCTGGGAAGGATCTCCACAGGCCGGAAAAATCCCAAGCAGCATCAGCCAACCGGCAATCATTGCCACGGTCCATTCCTGCTTTGCTCCTGCCTTTTGTGCCTTCACGGTAGCAAGTTGAGGCTTCGCATTGGGAATGCCAAATGGCTCGTCGTCGGAAAGGGCAGGATTTTGCAATATTTTCTGAAAAGCTTTCAGGTTTCAAAAAAACCAGCTAGTTTAGTCTGTCAATTTTTTATCAACTAAAATTAAAAACACAATGGAAGGAATGATTGGAGAAGTCCGAATGTTTGCGGGCAACTTCGCTCCCAAATCTTGGTCATTTTGTCAAGGTCAGATTATCAGTATCAATGCCAACACGGCACTGTTTTCGATCTTGGGCACGACTTACGGTGGCAATGGGACGACGAATTTTGCACTGCCCAACCTTGCGAGCCGTGTCGCGATCGGCCAAGGACAGGGACCTGGCTTGGATGACTACGACCTCGGTCAAATGGCAGGTTCAGAAAATGTAACGCTGACTACGTCGCAGATTCCCGTTCATGCGCACTTTGCCATCGGCACCTACGCACCTCCAGCCAACTCTACATCGGCTGATGAAAGCAATCCTACCACAGGCTATATGGGTAAATCTGGTGTGGGCGACTTGTATGCCAGTGGCTCCAATGGATCTATGGGTTCTACACCCGTGAATGTGCAGGTTGGTTTAAGCGGAAATGGAATGCCGCACGGCAACCAACAACCTTATCTGGGAATGAACTATGTGATTTGTATGTATGGGATCTACCCATCTCGGAACTGATCATTGATTTCAAACTTTTTCATCATTAAAATTTAGTCCACTATGGAAGGATATATTGCAGAAATTAGACTGTTTGCTGCTGACTTTGCGCCCAGAAATTGGAGTTATTGCAATGGGGCACTGTTGTCGATTGCTCAAAATTCAGCATTGTTTTCACTGCTAGGCACCACCTACGGTGGCGATGGCAGGGTAACCTTTGGATTGCCCGATTTTCGTGGCCGCACCGCCGTGGGAACTGGGCAAGGCGCTGGTCTGAGTTTAATGAATTTGGGGGAATTGGGTGGCTTTTCTTCGGTGACCCTGAACCAATTGGAAATGCCTGCGCACACGCACACAAGTGGCAACAGTAGCGTAAGCCCCGGTTGCTTCAATGGTCCCGGTGAGGAAACCAATCCAACGAGCGGCTACCTTGCAAACGTAGGTACCAACATCTACGCAAATACCCACAACGCGGCCATGGGTCTGGTGACGACACCGATCCAAGTCCAACCTGCAGGAAGTGGCCAACCACACGAAAATACCCAGCCCAGCCTCGGTATCAACTATATCATTTGCCTATACGGGATCTACCCATCGCGCAATTGATCGTGGCAGCAGATTTTGCGCTGCGCAGCAGTCTGCACGCAGCAATTGTTCAATTTTTTCCCAACTAATATAAAGACTTGATATATGGATCCTACAATATCAGAAGTAAGATTGTTCGCGGGTAATTTTGCCCCGTTGTCTTGGGCATATTGCAATGGCCAGCTGATGTCCATCGCTGAGAACACTGCGCTTTTTTCATTGATCGGCACGACCTATGGTGGTGACGGGCAGGTAACCTTTGCCTTGCCCGACCTACGTGGCCGTGTAGCTGTCGGCACTGGAGCAGGCCCAGGCTTGCCAAATTGGATTCTGGGCGAAGTGACGGGTTCTGAAACCGTCAATTTGATTCTCCCACAATTGCCGACGCACATACATACTGCAAACGGTACTGTGACGCCGTTTGCAAATACGGGCACCGCAAGCCAGGCAAATCCTGGCGGTGGGTACAACAACACGGTCACAGCCGATAGCTATTCTACTCCTACCAACACGGTAATGGGTTCGACAACTTTCAATATGACCTTGGGCACGACGGGTGGCTCACAGCCGCACGACAACATGATGCCCTATTTGGCTTTGAATTATATCATCGCCACTGAGGGAATCTTCCCAAGCAGAAACTGATTGCTGGGCGCAAGGAATTGGAAGAAGGGGCCTTGGTGCCCCTTCTTTGTTTTTATACCCTGTTTCTTTTTTTGATCCGTTGTGGATAGGACTCACCCTGGTTCAATAGCCCTATTCGCACTATTTAGAGGGTCACGACCGTCCAGCCTGCGCCGCCTTGCTCGATCGGCGCGTCCTCACATCGCTTCACATGTGAGATTCCACCCAAATAATCGCGAATCGCAATGCGCAACGCGCCCGTACCCTTGCCATGCAATATCCTCACCTCAGAGAGCCCTGCGAGCAAGGCATCGTCGATAAAACGCTGCACGGGCGGCAGCGCCTGCTCGACACGGAAACCCATCACGCTCAATTCCAAGGAGATATTTGCCTTTTTGGCGACCATGCCCACGCCACGACGCATGATGCCTCCGCTCCCACTCCTAGGCTGCCTGATTTTGACCAAGTGTTTGATTTTTACTGTGATACGCATCTCGCCCAATGAGACAACCGCACGCTTGTCTTGCAATTCTAGCACTTGCCCATAAGAATTGGAGTCCTTGAGCATCACCCAATCACCGATTGAAATTGTGCCGCCTAGCACTGGCTCAGGGTTTTCCTCTAGATCGTCGCTGTCCATGCCGCTCGCCATTTGGCTTTCGAGTGCCTCGTCTTCTGCGATTTCCTGCGCCTCCTCTGCGGGCAAGGCAGGCAACATCACTGCCAACTCACGTCGAATCGCCTTGGTGCGCTCCTTGTCGGCTTGCGTTTCACGAATCTCACGTATGGTCTGCTCAATCTTCGCATTGGCGCGGTCGATAAGGGCTTGGGCTTTTTGGTGCGCTTCGCGCAAGATCCTGCCTTCCTCATTTTTGCTGCGCTGCGCGAGCTCTTGATTGCGCTTGAGCAGGGCCCCTAGCTCCTCATTTTTCTTGCGGTTGTCTAGCAAGAGATGCTCCAATTGCGCTTTTTGAGACTCCAAGGTGAGTAGTAAATCTTCAGTCTGCAACTGCGAACCCTCAATGCGGCTGCGGGCGTCGTCGAGCAACTCTGTGCTCACGCCCACATTTTGGGCGATTTCAAAGGCATAACTGCGACCGGGGGTACCGATCTCGATGCGAAATGTCGGTGAGAGTGTCGTCGGGTCAAACTGCATCGCAGCATTGACAATGCCCTCGCTGCGGTCGGCAAATGTTTTCAGGTTTCCATAGTGCGTCGTGACGATGCCATAGGCCCCCGAGGCCAAAAAGCGTTCCAAAAACGCCTCTGCGATGGCCCCTCCAAGACGCGGGTCGGTGCCACTGCCAAACTCATCCATCAAGAAGAGTTTACCTTCTCGTAGCTGCCCGAGCATTTCACGCATGTTTTTCAGGTGCGAAGTATAGGTGCTCAGGTCACTGGCAATGGATTGCTCATCACCGATATCTACATAAATATCTGTAAACCAAGAGAATTCGGAGCTTTCATCACAAGGGATGAGCAAGCCAGATTGCAACATGAGTTGCAACAAGCCCATCGTTTTGAGCGTGACAGACTTGCCGCCAGCATTGGGGCCTGAGACGAGGATAATGCGTTGCTTTGGGCCGAGCTGTACTGAAAGCGGCACAACTTTGCTTTTTGTCATGCCTGGCTTCAGCAATAGAAGCGGATGCCGTCCCTTCACAAGCATCAAGGTCTTGTTGGCGGGTTCAAAACGCGGTTTCACAGCATCCAAATCGACGGCCAAGCGACCCTTTGCACGAATGAAGTCGAGTTGGGCGACGACCTCTGCGTAGCGCTTGAGCGCGGGCAGATCCTCGCGCACCTGCGCCGTGAGAGTGCTCAAGATACGCACGATCTCGTTGTGTTCCTCCAGTACAAGCTGCCGAATGCGGTTATTGGCCTCTAGCGCCGATGAAGGTTCCAAAAATATCGTCTGCCCTGACTGGGAGACGTCATGGACAAAACCTTTGATGCGCCCTTTGAAGTCAGCTTTCATCGGGATCACCAACCTGTCGTTGCGGATCGTGAGTTCATTGGCTTCACTCCATCCTTTTTCAACGGCATTGCGCAAAATGGAATGCATGGTCTTGCGCAGATCGGAACTTTGCTGCTGTTGCTCCCGGCGCAAAGTTTGCAACTTGGTGCTGGCATTGTCCTTGATATTGCCGCGCTCATCGACCACCGCTTCAATATATCGCAGGAGATTTTTGTTCCAGCTCAATTGGGCCACCAATGCACCCAATTGCGGATACTTGGCCTGGCGACTGCTGAAATATGTGATGAGGTCGCGCACCATGCGCAGCCAACGAAGCAATTGAAAAAAATCCTTCGTTTGGAGCCAATTGCCTGGGACACCTGCGTGCCCTAGTAGCTCAGAGACATCACCTGTAAAATCAAGGTTGAAACTCTCGTCAAATCGCAGCAGGTCGCGACACTCCTCGACCCGCAACAACTCCGCAGGCAATTGATTGCTGTGTGCTAGCGGTTTCAGTTGTTGACAAAGGGCCTTGCCTTGCTCGGTGGCAGCGCGCCCCTCAAGTACTTGGCGAATGACATCAAATCCTAGTTTGTTTTCGGTTTGTAGGCTTAGGTTTTTCATCGGTTTACTTCAATTCGGGGACCTTGGGGCGCGCGGGCGCACTTTCTGCTTTTTGGAGCGCGGCCAACTCCTCATTCAACAAGGTCACCACTTGCTTAAAAATCGTATCAAGCAGCAGGGGATTGGCCTCATACCACTGGTAGCTCGCGTAAAACTGCTCATGTTCCAGATTGTGCTTCTTGAGCACGAGCCCATTCATGTCCTGGTACTTCTTATTGCGCTCCTTGGGGTTTTTGACCGTCTGATCGACACCTGCATAGGCGATCTCCAAGTCGGTCAGTACCGGTACCATGACCGCTTGCGGCAAGACATCCGCAGGAATGGCATCGCTGCTGCAAGCCGCGAACAATGCCACGATGCATATATAGAGGAGTATGAAATTGCGGTTGCACATTGCGCTTTGGATAATAGGCTGCAAAATTAAAGCTTTTTTTCAAGCTCGGTGATTTTAGCGCACTGAATGGTGAAAATAGATCTTGAATTGGTCTTAGGTCAAGAATGAACCGTCGGATGAGGATTTGTCAGCAAAACCCTGCTTTTGTCTTCGGATCACATTTTGAGTAGATCGTGATCACAGACAAAAACTAATTTATTGTATTGAGATCTCATGGCAATACAATTGTTGACAAAAGAGCTTGTTTCCAACGTCTATTCGGTAGAACCTCCTAAGTATCTACATCGTCAGTTATTCAAAATTCATCACTTAAAAACCTTCATTGATCGAAACACTGTGCTCCTAAGTATAGGAATATCAACAAAGTCAATGAGCTGACGTATTATCAAGAAAGAAAGAGAGACAGTGAATTATTGTTACCATAAAGTGATTTTTTCTGATCTTTTACTTACATCTCCTCAATAACCCTTTTTTATTGTGGAACCGTTCATTAACTTAGTATTCCCTAATTGCTCCATCAATATGAGAAAGTTGTTGTTGCTCTTGCTAGTTTCCTCCCTTGCGGGTGTAGGTCTAGCTCAAGTCACTGCCACGGTTGCAAACCGTGGTTCCAATGACGAAGCCAAGCTGGAAGCAGCTCAGAGATCGGTAGAGAACCAATTGATCGTCGAGGAAATCGAGGATGCGGGTTTTGAAATCGATGTCGAAGAAGGATTTGACGAGGAATGGGAAGAAGACATCTGGGTCGCAGCCGAAGCCGACGACGTCGATGCCAACTATACTGACCCTACCGAGTCTGCTAGGTTTGATCTTGCAGATGTGCCACAGGCTGATGAAATCGCCGAAGGCTGGTCTGAAGATGCTTGGGAAAACCCAGAACGCGTGGTCGAAGAACATGACTATGCTGTCGCCAATGAGGATCAAGACCTCGTCGCTGATGACCAAGACCTGGGCTCAATGCGCGGCGAAGACGATGCAACTGCGGCTGATCAAGATCTCATGATCGATTCCGAGACCAACTTGGAAGAAGGCATTGCTTGGGAAGATGATGCTGATGATACTGAGACGACTTGGTGGGAAGATAGCAATGAGAATTGGACATTGGTCGTTGATGAGATGGACCTAGATGCCTACGATGCTGGCTTGGAAGAGGACGAAGAGGATCTTGATCTCTTGGAGGAACTCTACAACGCCAACTGATTTGGCCACAAAAAAAAGTAAGCGTCTGCTGTGGCAGACGCTTACTTTTTTTTTGTGGCTTCGCCATGGTAATCAATGGAATCGCGCTACGTAAAGAATTTCTCGTGATCTCCCCTACCGTTTGGCGCGATCTCGATAAGCAATTACTCTTCTTCTTCCTTGCTCTTGATGCGCTTTAGTGCATTGATTTCGTCGGAGTCAGACTTGGCGTAGAGCTTGCCCTTCAATTCCCAATCTCCATATTTAGTTGTATTCCAGCGATGGGAGAAGTTGACTTCGCCATTGCTTTCGTTGAGCGCCTGACTGGAGAAATCCCAGATCTTATGGCCAATCACGGCATCCTTTTTCAGCAAGGAAAGAAAGTTTTGCACGATGTTTTGAGATCCACTCACCGCTTGCGCCACCATGTCACTGATGTTTTCGGTATATTTCTGGACTTGCTTGTCAAAATAGGATTTGATGGACCCATCTACATCATCGAGATTCACGCGCTTGGGATCAAATTCTCTGATGACGGTATCAAGCGCCTCAGTCACAAATCGGTTGAAAGCCTCATGGCCCGCCTCAGCACCTCCGCTCGACACCAAGTTTTGCTCCATCAGTACAGAAACCAAGCCCATCACGCCCGATACATCGGCCTCAAAATAGGGGACTTTGATCGGCACCAACCTTGTTCTCCATTCGCCGACATCGTCGGGAATCTGCGCAGTGCCCCCACTCGCAATGTTTTTGGCATGCAGGTTGCCTTGGCTGCCTGTGGAGAAGTGATAGACAGGCTTTCCCTCTAGCCTAAACTGGTCATTGAGGGTAATACAGGATCCATCGATCTTGAAAAAAATATTCCAAAGGTAGGGCTCGCTATTGGTCCAACCGTCGGGACGATCGTGACACCTCAGCTGAACCAGCTTCATTCGCGTAAACAATGTGCGCATTAGTCTTTCTCAAAGGTTGCAGGCGGAATTACGCACTCTTGAACCTCACAAACAAATCCACAATGTGGATAAGTGCAATTTTTGTGAAAAACTGCTCATTTTCAGGCTTCAATAGAATTTGCCCTTGTAATAAAATTGTGGTTGCCCTTTGGTGACATTGCAGGCGACCACATCGATCCAAATCTCATAACCGGTTTGGATACGGTTGCTCGCCTTCACGAGTACACCGTGATCGAGCCCTTTGAGGTAATTCATGTAGTCTGGCCACACCAAAAGTTCATTGTCAATTGCAAAACTCTCTGGCTCGTAGGATTCCAAATCGTAGGTCTGCCCGTGGGTATATGCCTTGAACTGCCTGCTGGGCAAGGTATAGGCGATGATGGCATCGGTGAGCTGAAACATCGTCGGCGGCTGACTTTCGATCTCTGAGATGATGCCATCGTCAAAGACCATAAACTGCCCATTGCGATTGATATAGGCCACCAAGTCGTCACCTACGGCAAATTGGCGGGGGGCAAATGGGTCTGCTTCGACGATATTGCCCTTGTGAAAGATCTTGAATCGACCATAGAAATCGACATAAGCGATGGTATTGCGCCCGAGTTTGTATTCCTTGGGTGGGTTGGCGTCTAGCATCGTCTTCTGGCCATAGAGGTAGGCCTGAAACTGCTCCAGGTTGTCCAGGTAGGCCAATACGTTTTTACTCCCGGCGAGCCCCGTCACATTGAAGACCTCCAAAGTGCGCGAACGGCCCCGGTAATAGGCGACAAAGTTGTTGTTGAGATTGTTGAAGGCAACAATGCTATCGCCACCGACATACTCCTTCACAAAGCTTGCAATCTGCTGGGCACGCCGATCCTCATATATATAAAGGCTACCCCCTACTCCAAAAATGAGCAAATGATCGGTGACGGTAAAAAACTCCGGTGTATTCTCGGCAAGCGTCTTGTTGTAGCCCTTTTCATAGAGCTTGAACTGACCTTGGTTGTTCACATAGGCCACGTAGTTGCGGGCGACCTTGTAATCTTTGACCTTGAGAGCCTCCAATTGCTTGAATTGGCCATCTTCAAAAACATGGAAGAAGTTCTGGATATCTTCGTAGGCGCCGTAGGCACCATTTTGGGCCATGCTTTGCAGGGAGCAGGCGATCAGCAGCAGTGTTAGGGTGAATATCGATTTCAAATTCATATCCGCAAGTTGAACAACAGAATGAGAATGCAAAATACAAAAAAATATGCCCTTTTGCCTCTACAAATATTAGGCCGCAAAAGTCAGGTGCAACATCGAGTGTTCAATTTCGCTCAATAGGAAATGACGATGGCCCCTGCTTCCAACGCGAAGTCCACATAAGAGAGGCCCAGCACCTCAATCGCAGCACCGACGGCAGGCATGAAGGGATCAAACCGCGAGATGGGTTCGACCAATCGAAATGTCGTCTGCTCCACGGCAATCGGTTTGCCATTTTGTGTGACTATTTCCAGGGCTGCCACACCATGGAAATAAAGGCGAATGCGCTGAAATGCTTGCATATAACTGCCTTCTTGCATTCCGATCTCCAGCCTTTTCTCTGAAGCGACATGGCGCAAGGTGCGACGTGCATACACACCTCTGCGCTCCGCATGCGTGGCGCCATCATCATCATACCACACAGTGCCATAGTCGCTCCTACCTGCATATAGATGCAAGTGCAACACACCTGTATGCGACTCTGCGGTGGACTGCACGGTACTTTGCATCGGTATCACGGCACCCGCTCGCACAAACAATGGCATGCGCTCGATCGTGGGCTCGACGATATGCGTCTTGCCGCCTTCCAATCGATGATCCTCAAAAAAGTCAAACCATTCACCTTGCGGGAGATAGATTTTGGTCAAGCTGCGGTGAGATTCGACCGGCACGACCAAAATGGCTGGCCCAAACAGATAGGCGTTGTCAAATGGCTGCTGATAGACCATCGGGTCTTGCGGCCAATCGATGGCAAGGCTGCGGGCGATCGGCATGCCTGTGGTAGCTGCCTCATAAAAAGCGCTGTACAGATATGGCAGCAGGCGATACCTGAGGTTGATGTAGTTACGGGCTACGTCTTCCACTTCCTCTCCAAAGGCCCATGGCTCGGCATCACGTGAATTGATCATGCTATGCGCCCTGAAAAAAGGCGTGAAAGCACCAAGCGCCATCCAGCGTGCATAGAGGCCCGGGCTTGGCTCACCTACAAAACCACCAATGTCGTAACCTGAAAAGGCGACCCCAGAGAGTCCAAGGCTGGTCACGAGACGCTGACCTGCCATCATATGCTCCTCGCTCGCTGTGTTGTCACCTGTCCATACTGCGGCATAGCGCTGTATGCCGGCGAACCCTGCGCGCGTGAGATTGAATATGCGGCGCTCTGGCAGCAATGCTTGTGCGCCCTCAAGTGTGGCACGCGCCATCTCCAAGCCATAGACGTTGCGGGCTTCCTTGAAACTGCTTCCCTCACCTTCAAAGTCAAACTCGATGAGGTGGGGTAAGTGTTGGCCCCAAGCTGCCGGCTCGTTCATATCGTTCCAAAAACCCTCGATCCCTGCATCTGTGTAGGCCGAGAGCTGAGCTCCCCACCATGCACGCGTCTTCTCTGCAGTGAAATCGGGGAAATGGCTCCATCCAGGCCATACCTGACCTTTGTAAGGACTGCCATCGGGCAACTTTGCAA
>JANORP010000230.1:0-8808 GCA_031415375.1 Bacteroidota bacterium
TTTCAAATGCTGCTCATGTACGGCCTCCTCCTTTGTACGGACAGGTCGCGACCTGTCCGTACAAAGGAGGAGCGGCTTTGTGCAGGGAATGCGGGTTGCCATTGCACGCCCCTCAGGGCTTTCAGCCTCTCATCTCGTGTACGCGATAGGAGAATTGCTTTGTGCAGGAAATGCGTATGAAAATGAGGTTTCCTAGCGCTGAAATAGTCGTGACGCAAAAACGCATACCAACTCCTTACCAGTTCAAGCAATAGGATCGTTGATAAAGCCACGCAAGCTCCGGTTTTCAAAATCCACCCACATGCGCGGCCCAGGCGACTGCCGCCCGACGACGACATTGGAAGCTGCGCTCGCGCTGGTAAAGGTGTAGTCGTCCATGAATTCGAAGTATTCGCCCATGTCTTGCAAGATGCCTGCCTCGATGAGCATAGACCTAATCATGAGGTAGCGCCCGTCTATGGAATTGCTAGTATGCTTGCGTGCTTGGCTGCCCTTGCGCACGACAAAGTAGCCGTTGTCATCGACATCCATGGTGGCTTTGAGGGTTTTGTCCACGATGCGGTAGGCGCCGATCACGGACTCCGTGAGCATGAATTGTTTCAATTCTTTTAACCGCTCCTTAAATGGGGAGATCTTTGGTTGGAACTCGTCTGTTTCAGTGAGGTTCGGGGATTTCACCTCGTCACCCGACTTCGAAACCAACTCTGCCGCATCCTTTCGTCCTTTTTTGGGCTCACTGACCAACTCTTGCGGTTTGCTTCTTGGCTGCCGCAATTTGGGTTTAGGTGGCGTGAAATCACCCAGACTGGATTCCTCGTCCTCATCGAAGTCACCCGGATCAAACTCTACGACCGTGGGCATGAGCGGTTCATCGATCATGAACTTGAAACCCATGATGGGCAACAACAAGAGAATGCGCTCGAGGAAGTCTTCGAGATCATTGATTTCTGAGCCTTGAATACGGGGCCGCGATGGGGCGTTGCGATTGAGAATCTGGGCTTTGCGCTCCAAGGCAAGTTTTACCAGTTTGTGCTCCAGGTATTTGACCTGTGTCTTGGTGAGCCAATCGTTGTGGCTAATGAAAAACATCGCCTCTACGAAATGATTTTTGTCCTTGTTGGCAAGGTGACTTCGTAGCCGCACTGCAAGATTGTCTGCCTCCCCGATGTAAACGATCTCGCGTCCATTTTCAGGATCAAGGTATTTGAGGCAATAGACTCCCGGTTTATCGGTGTCTTCGTTCTCTATGAGCAATTCAGCCAGCAGATTACGGGGCGCAAAGTATGCCTTTCCGACCCAATTGCCGATCTCGACAAGTCGCTTCCCATAACCTTCGCCATCCAGCAATTGGATGGTCACCTTGCCTACGTTTCTCATACAATCCAGACCCAGCCACCATCTTGATTCAGGTTGCCACGCCGAATCTACGCATAAAAAGTTTCCTGCCACCTTGCGATGGCAGGAATTTGGTGAGGTGTTGTAGTGGTGGGGTGTGCCAATCAAAGAGAGCTCACCCCCCAATCAGCTGCAGCACCCAAGCAGGTCTGCGTTCTAGGTTAAAGACGTCGATGTAGATCAATTTAGCGTCACCCACAGAGTTTTGCACCTCATGCAAAGTGGTGCCCTTGGTGGGAGGTTGCGTGGTGTCCCAAAACGGGTGAATGATGGCCACTTTTTGAGTCGGATCTTTGAGCAGGGTGAAGATCGGTACGCCGTCGATGACTTCAAATGGCATAAAAAGCTCTGGGAACCACTTGACAAGGGTTTGGCTCCATTTTTGGGCATTTACAAAATAGGCAGCGATCTCGGGGTAATGCTGCTGATCGGCGATGTCCAATCCGCAGCTATAACTGTCGCCCATTTGCATCATGCGGAGCCATGAGATGCCAAGGGACCAATCAAGTAGATGGTGAAAGGAGCGATTGCCATAGTCCATAAGGCATGTAGGGCATGCGGTCTTGCACCTGCCACGATGCTCATCGTCGAGAATGGCCTTTGCGATGCCGCTCCCAGAATGGTCCAAGACATTCTTCAAAATATCTTCAAAGTTGTCGAAGAGGTACTTTGAAAACCCTGATCCATTGGCTAGTGTGTCGCTGATGGACAGCTCCGTGCGGTGCACATCGATGGGCCTGATGCCGATGATCTCCAATTCGCCGGAGTCGATGTCGAGGGCATCGGCCATGGCACGTCGCAGGAAAAATCCTGCGGAATAGGCCGCACCGCGTCGTGCGGTAGCGAGGGTTGCCGCGAGGGAAGGAGTATGATCGCTTGGTTTTGTGCCGAGATTCAGACGATTGCTAATTGCGTGATGTGCAAGCGATATCATGCCAGTTACCTTCTTGGATCCCAATGCGATAATCTTTTTGTCGGACTCTATCTCCTGAAAATTGCCTTTGGGAACCAGGCCTTTCAAAAACCATTGCGTTCCACCTAGCCCAGATTCATCGCCGACAACGCCTTCGTAGAATCTACCCCCATTGTGATTGATTTTCCAGACCTCTGCCGATCCGCCGTCCTTGCCACCATAGTGGTTCAGTTCGTGGTTTTGCGCAATGGATTGGGTGATTGTGGCCGTAGATCTGTTCACGACTGTAAAGACACCGCCTCCTCCTGTGCGAGCCTCTTCATCTTTTACATCTTCAATATAATAGGTATTGACTTTTTGAGTACGAAACGCCAAGGGGATCACCACCCAGAAAATCTCATAGTTTTTCTCGTTGTCGCGATTTTGGGCGCCACATGCGGGGCATTCATTCGTATCGATATCTTTTGCTTCTGGATCGAAGTACCCACAGATGAAGCAATTGGCGACCTGATGGGCGTGTTTCAAAGCATCGGTGTGTTTGTCACTACTGGCGATTACCCGTTTATTCTTTTCCCTGAATGGTTTTTTATAATCCAGCGGGAAGGTGAGTCCGGCGACCCGATATTCGGCTTTATCTTTGGTTCTGACCTTGTTGGGGGCAAACTCTAGGATGGCAAGATCGATGTCGCGGTCGATCATCTTGAGTTCCTTGTTTTCCACGCCGTGGTAGAAGTTGCGCAAGCCCGTGGGCATGCCATACATGGGTAGCACGCCTGCCTCTGCGAGTGCTTGGGCGAGCCCCTTGCCTGGAACGGCCTCCTTTGCGACATCGAGGAGCTTGTCTGACAATACGCTCAATATCAATTTGAATGCTTCCTCCTTTGTCTGGATTTCCGCCCCAGAATGCTTCGGTTTCAACCTAACCCAACAGCGGTAGGCGAGCTTACGCGTTTCGGGATCATGTAACCACATAGTTAGCCGATCGCCATAAGCATCTGCGTTCTTGACCCAATCTTCCACTGTGCCAAATTCGCCATGGGTATCGTAGCCCCCAGATTTGCTCCCTTCCGGTACCAGGTTCATGGCTCTAAATGCCTTGAAGAGCAAAAATTTGTGCAATACCCGCATGAACAGGGCATTGGAAAAAGTAATTGTAGGCGGTGGTGCAGAATCTCCTGTCATGCGATCCAGCGCGTTTTTATAGAAATAGAGATCATGGCTTCGCCCCCGGCAGATGGTCAGTGCGGCGCTAAATGGTTGCAACCGTCGGCCGGCCCGGCCTACCCGCTGCTGATAGTTGTAGCGCGTCGGGGGCATATTGGCTTGCACAACGCCTTGCAAGGAGCCGATATCGACCCCGACCTCCATCGTGGTCGTGACGCTCAAGACATCTGTCTCTTGTAGCAAACTTTGTTGTTGATAGGTGAATTTAGGTGCATCGGTAAGCTCCTCATTCATGAAAACTCCCTTGAACTCCAATTGTCGTTGTAGCCCATTGTCTGTCTGCCCGCTCAGCTCTGCGGTGCGCAGCCTGATCGATGGACGCCCGATACTGATGGGTTGCGAGACATCGTTTTTGCCAAGCAGCGAACTGACCTCATCATTGGCTTCGGCGGGCAATGCATGAAAACAAAAGGTACAAACACCCGCCGAGGGCTGGAGATGGTCGCGCTTGCAATTGTCGCACCGCCAAACGGGATCATTTGGCTTGGCGACTGCAATGGCAAGTTTGGAGATGTTGATGAGGTAGCCTTCTACGACGTCGGAGTTTTCGTCATGAGGATTGATTGGGAATTTTACCCAATCCAAAGTTCCGGAATTCTTGTCTTTGAGAAAATCAAAAACCCTATCTGCCAAATGTTGCGGGTGTAGATCTTTGTAGAACTCGGCGACCTTTTCAAAGTAACATTGGTAGCGATCAAAGAAGTCTTGTCCATCGTGAAGTGCATTGGGTGCATATTGGGTGCCGACATACAAATATTTGTTCCCCATGATGCGCAGCACGGCATTGCAGATTTGGACAAATGATTCTTGGGTCAATCCCTT
This sequence comes from Bacteroidota bacterium, assembly GCA_031415375.1. GTDB lineage: Bacteria > Bacteroidota > Bacteroidia > J057 > JADKCL01 > JADKCL01. The sequence continues at coordinate 4,355 of JANORP010000230.1, forward strand.
GCTTTCCAGATCGCGGTCTCGCCACCAAGCATCAAAGTGTGCTGGCGGAGTGATGCCAACCATGCCAAGGCCCGCTGACTCCAAGTTGTACACAAGTTTGGAAAAGAAGACATCGGAGGCGACTTCTTTGAGTGTCTTGGCCACATCTGTGCGATATCTGGTAAGCTGCTTATCAAAAAGGTCGTCGTCTTTGTGGCGCAACTGCTTGATGCGGAGTTGTTTTTGCCCAGAGTTGCCGATGCTGACCTCGATAAAATCTTGCCAATGCAGGTGATTGTACCTTTCCTTTTGCTTGCCCACGCCAGCCGGATTGATGCCGAGCAGCAATAGCTCCTGGATCAGGCGCCCATCGTCCTTGCTACCGTCGATGGTCTCGATGAGATCGGTGACTGCGACGACTGCGGAATCAGACGCCTTTCCAGCGGCTTTTTGCTTCCATTGGAAGATTTGGTCATGCGCATCACTTTCCAATTGTTCGTCTCCCGACGATAATTGGTATTTGTAGAGCTTTATATCCTTGAATTCCTTGGGATGTGCAGCCAGCCATGCCGAAATGATCGGGCCGTCTTCCCTCCCTTCCTTTACCGCCTCAAAAGCAGCAAGCCAATCTTTTGCCTCTTGAATCACAGCCTCCTCGCTCCCATTGCGCTCGGCGCGCATCTTGCTGAGGGTGCGAATGATCGTTTCCTCGACCACGTTTCTGAAGTGTTGCTTCTCGATGTCAAAGGCGAGCCTTGCGGCCTCTTCTCGCGAGTCTGTGAAGACCACGAGCTTGCGGGTTTTTTCGGTGGTACCTCCCTCCAATTGATAAAAGAAGTCTTTGGTGAGGACCTGACTCATCTTGGCAAAACCCAATCTGAATGGCCTGATGGGCGACTTGATATATTTGCGGTTGCTCCAGTTGTCGGCACACTCAGGGCATTGTGGTGGTAGGCCGGGTTGCCTGCCTAGCGGTTGCTGGGGCCTGCCCCTGCCTGGCGTACCCGGGGTGATCACATACAAGTAACCCGTGACACAGTTGGGGTCTCGCTGGTCATTGGTGATGAGCGAGACGACACCAGAGCGTGGATCAAGCTTGGCGAGCCGCCATTCAGCTTTGGCCGCACCTGCCGCTGGAGGCCGTTTCTTTTGTCCACAGACCTTGTCGCTCAAGATCTCTTTTGAAAAATCGGTTGCCGTCCCTGCTAACATATCGGTTGTGCGATGTGGAAAGGGCCAGAAGACACCATATTCTTCGTGGCTACGATGCTGGATGAGTTCCATCGACGTCCGCCCCGGCGGCAGGTCGATGTCTGGGCTGGAGATCGTAAGTTCATAGGTGTTTTCGTCACGTGAAGCGATTTTCTGGTTCTTGTTGCCGCCCAAGAAGATGGTGCCGCAGACCTCGCAGCGTAGCAGGTCCAGGACCCGATTCTTATTCACGTCGTCACAGATGCGTGATTCGTAGCTGATATTGCCGATTCTAGGCTGGCTATGCACAGCTTCACCCGACGCCTCAAGTTCGTTGTCTGGCAAGACCTCGGCCCAGATGCCCTCGATGAATTTAAAAAACATGTGGAGCCGCATGCGCGGCAAGCCTTTCATTTCCAGTGTTTCCAAATAAGACCTCACGAGCAATAGCCCCTTGAGTGCCGACATGTTTTCCGCTGCTGCTCCAAAGAGCTTGTCTGCAAGATCCTCGACGACCAGGGTCTTGAATTTTGTGGGGTTACCGCCTGATGGCATTTGATCGACAAAGGCACTGGTGATCAAGTCTTTGAATTGGATCGCTTCAGCCCAAGCTAGAATAGCCTTTTCCACTGTCGTTCCTTCTGGCAGCAAATTTTCAGCACTCAGAAACTGCGCTATGGCCTCCTTTACATGTTGAGGCTGGATATGTTCTTCTTTGTGTTTTGCAAATGCCGCGCCAGCCAGCGCCAAACTCATTGGCAGGGTCGTCGTGAGCTGCTGAAAGGGTGTGTCATATCCCTTCACGATATGAAATACTTCCGCTTTCGGCTCGCTGTAAATCCCAAAAAAATCCTGCAGGTAGATGTCGGCTTTGTCAGAGTCACCAAGCGATGCGCTCGACGCCAAGATGCGCAACCGAGGGTTGGGGCGGCCATTGATCGTGGGTTCGATCTCTAGGCGATCAAGCAAGAGTCTGATGGTCAAGGCATTTTCTGCACCAGCTGTGTTGCGGTAAAGGTGAAGCTCATCAAGAATGAGGTGAAAAACGCGGCTGGCCAAAATCTGGTTTTTCTCTGGATTTCCTTCCAGATCAACCCCATGAAACCAATCTCGGGTCTTGTCCCAGACATCGTCCTCGACCTTGCGCATGAGCATGATGCCCAGCATCGAGAAGTTGGTGATCAAGAGGTCTGGCGGGGCATCTTGCATGTCCCAGCGCGTTTTCATCTCGGCACTGATCGGGATGGCTGCATCCTGTGGAGATGGGAATGCGGGGATGGCAAAACGGGCATCGTCCCACAATTTTTCCGGAATATGGCCGCTGGCAATGCCATTGCGCACGCTTTGGTACTCTTTGTAGCGCTCTTTCAGGTTCTTGCGATTTTCTTTCCACTTCTGTGCACTCTTCTGAGTGGGTTTGGGACGCTCCCCAGCCACGGGCGTGTCGCCGATGTAGCGTCCAAAATAGATGCGATTGCCTTGGAAATGCTCGTCATAGACACTCCAGACCGATGCCTGATCGAGCGCGCGACGCATTCGGGCTAGCTGATCCTCGACGAGTGCATTCATCGGGAAAATGAGCAATGCGCGCACCGCCTTGGGGCGCGTCTCATGGATGCGATGGCCTACAATTGGGGCCTCATCGCTCTGAAACCAATCAGTCTGGCCAGCTACGATCGCAGTGGGTGGAGACCAGAAGCCGGCCTCCTGACTGATCTGGGCGAGTAAGGGCAGCATGAAGGACTCGGTCTTGCCCGAGCCAGTACCGGAGGTGATGACGCAATTCTTGCCTGTGAGGGCTTTTTGCAACATTTCTAGCTGATGGCGATGCATGCTCACTTCTCGTGGAAAAAGATTGCCTGTGATCAATGCGCGATACCGCGCAATCGCTGCCTCATTGTGAAACGATGGCAAGTCCTGTAAGCTGAGGTCGGCCACTTTTCTCCCAGAGCTCTCATAATCAGGCTGTAGCTCCATGTATGGCGATTTTGAGAGGGCGTCGGTGGTGAGCAATAGATTCTCCTTAGCTGCTTCAAGACAGGGAAACCGCGTGCGAAATGCAGTCTTGAGGTAAAGGATAAAACGCTCGCGAATCGCCTCGTAGGCGCTGATGGGTTCATACTGAAAAAGATTTTCCATAATCAATCGTAGATTTCTATTGGGGTGAAAGATTGGGGTGATTCTGAAGAGATGTCGTGTTGAAAAATGCGCTTCAACTGCAGGCGCATCTGAGGCTTGATCCCGCGAAACCGCCGGAAAATCGCCTTGGGATGGAATATTTTGGAGAATTCAGGGATGTGTGCTGCCTCGATTCTGTCTGGCAGTTGCCCCGTTGCCAGCACAAGTGCGCGCTCAAGGAGATCGGGAAGGCGGTGCCGTCCAGGAAATAGAATCTCGTCGGTCTTAAAGGAGTTTTGGGCCATCCAAGGCAGTCTGCGTAGCTGATGCTGGTAAGGAATCGCGCTATGGTGACTCACTTCGTAACCATGCGTTTCATCGCTCCACCAAAAGCATGTCCACTTTCCATACTTGCCACGCGATCGCGTGAGCAAGGGAAATCTTGGGGCCTGCAGGGTAGTGGCAAATTCACATCGATACCAATCCCAACGCTCTTGATGGCTGGCGAAACTCGTCCAGTCGGCCTTGTCTCGAAATGCCAAATCTCGCATGCGAGGCAGTGGGGCTAGCCAGCGCAGCAGCATTTCTGCAAGCGATTGCGGCGCGATGGGCGCCATCGAGCCAGGGAAATGTGTCGCTATCGCATTTGCCAAATCACGGATATGAGATAGCTCTGCTGCTTGCAATTCCAAGATCGGGGGAATGATCGGGTTGCTCTGGTGGTGCCAGATAAATCGTATTGTGTGGTCTTCTGTCCTGCTCCAATTGTGGATGAATTCTTTGCAAGTTGCAGCCAGTGGCCCCAAAAGAAGTGCCCGCACATTGCAAAAATTATCGGGTAGAAGTGCAAATGTGAGCGGAGCCAGGAGCAGGCTCGCATTTTGGTAGCGATAGTGAAAGAAGCCAAGAGAAATCATTTCGCGCCTGATCTCGGCAACCTCTGAGTCTTTGGGCTCTGGAAATCCATGCTGGCCAGCCAAGGCACGAACAATTGTTTTGAATTGTGCATAAGGCAAGGAGCCGTCGGCCCGAGACATCACAACCATGATTTCGTCGAGATGTAGATTATTGGTTTGCGTGCAGATCGAGGGCGTGATTGGCACCAAGAGCCGATCTTGAACGCTTGCACCAGTCGCATCCTCTCCCCAAAAGCGATTGCTCAAAAA
>JANORP010000231.1:0-2055 GCA_031415375.1 Bacteroidota bacterium
GCGGATGCCGGCGGGCCGCTGACAATCCGGCCGACCTATTTGCCGCTGCTGTTGCCATGGCTTGCGCGCTTCCTGCAGCATTCAAGCCCGGCCGAAGTCACACGCATCGCCACTGCGCTACGCGGCTTGCTGGCACCGATCTTCGAGTGTTACGAGCCCCTGCTTGAACATGCCGGTGCGCAGGCGCTGGTGCGCCGCAGCGGCTGCCTGTATGTCTATAGCTCTAGCGATGCGGCGCGGCGCTGGCAATGGGGCATGAATCTGCGCCGCAGCCTGGGTGTGGCGCTGCGCGATATAGACGCCGCCGAACTCGATGCGCTCGAGCCCGATCTGCGCGGCCGCTTTCGCTTCGGCATCCTGGCGCCGGAAAACGGCTCGACCCTCGACCCCGAACAACTGGTCAAGGCGCTGCATGCGCGCGCGCTGGTCGAAGGTGCATCCATGGTCATGGGCGACGTCAGCGGCTTCGAGCGCCGCGCCGGCACCGTCAAGGCGCTGGCCCTGGCCGACGGCACACGCGTCGAATGCGATGGCGTGGTGGTCGCCGCCGGTGCCTGGTCCGCCGGGCTCACCAAACAGCTTGGCCTGTCGATCCCGCTGGAAACCCAGCGCGGTTATCACGTCACCGTGCAAAGCAGCAACCTGGCGCTCAGGCACACCGTGATGGCGGTCGAATACAACCTGATGGTCAACCCGATGGCCATCGGCCTGCGCCTGGCCGGCAGCGTGGAATTCGCCGGCTTGAAGCCGCCGCCCAACTATGCACGTGCCGATGTGCTGCTGGCCAAGGGGCGCGAGTTGTTTCCGCACCTGGACACGAGCCGCACCAAGCGCTGGATGGGCCATCGCCCCTGCCTGCCCGACAGCCTGCCGGTGATCGGCCGTGCGCCGCGAAACGACAACGTGTGGCTGGCCTTCGGCCATGGCCATGTGGGCATGTGCGCCGGCGCCAGCACCGGTCGTGAAGTCGCGCACCTGGTGGCCGGACGCAAGCCGCAGATTGATCTGGCGCCGTTTCGGCCGGATCGGTTTTAGGCGCTGGCGCCATTTGCTTGCGGCACGCAATTTGCTGAATAGCTTTGTAACTTGCACGACACTGCCTGACCAACCCTACCCATTCGTACCTGAGGAGTAGCCGCACATGCGAACACCACCCAGCGCCCTGCATCGCCGACACCTTGTCAAGGCAGCGCTTGCAGCCCTTGCACTTAGCAACGCTCCACTGGCGTGGGCCCAGGCCTATCCCTCGCGCCCCTTGCGCATCGTCGTGCCATTTCCACCGGGCGGCAGCACCGACCTGCTGGCGCGGCGCATTGCCGAAGCCCTGGCGAGATCGCTGGGCCAGCCAGTGGTGGTTGAAAACCGCCCGGGCGCTGGCGGCACCACCGGCGCCGATGCGGTCGCCAAGGCCGCACCTGACGGTTACACCATGCTGATGGGGGTGACCGGCAGCAATGCCATCAGCGCGGCCCTGTATCCGAAACTTCCCTACAACCCGGTGACCGATTTTCAGCCTGTCACACAGGTGGTCGCGGCACCGCTGGTGCTGGTGGTGAGCGCGGCGGCCGGCATCAGGAACGTGCGTGACTATGTGGCCCAGGCGCGCGCCAAGCCGATGACCTACGCATCGCCCGGCAACGGCACCTCGATGCACCTGACCGGCGAAATGTTCGCATTGGCCGCCGATCTGAAAATGACGCACGTGCCCTACAAGGGCAGCGCCGCCGCCTTGAACGACACCCTGGGCGGCACCGTGCAATCGATGTTCGGCGATTTCCTGGTGGTGTTGCCGCAAATCCGTGCCGGCAAATTGGTGCCGCTGGGCGTTTCTTCCGCGCGGCGCCATCCGCTGTTGCCCGATGTGCCGACCATTGCCGAAGCAGGTGCCGGCATCGGCAGCCTGGCAAGCCTCGAAGCGGCTTCCTGGCAAGGACTGTTCGCCCCGCCCGGCACGCCGCGTGAGATCGTCGCACGCCTCAACACCAAAGTGGTCAAGGCATTGGAGAGCCCGGAGATCAAGGACTTTTTCAGCCCGCAGGGCTTCATCGTCGCCGG
>JANORP010000232.1:0-9062 GCA_031415375.1 Bacteroidota bacterium
GCGCCCTCGGCGTGCCCGTGGAGATGGTGCAGACCGTGGAAGATGCTGCCGAGTTGGCTGCAGCCCAACTTCGCGCGCAACGGTTACAGCAAGCTGCCGCTGCCAATGCCGCCGCTGCGAAAAAAGTGCCAGCAAAAAAGGACGATTGTGTGATTCTCTAAACACCTTTTATACAATGTCGATGATTGATTTGCGATTCCGGCATCGAGCGATTGTCTTGCATCGCCATTTGATCATGTGACCTCGACTGCGAATTCAATGCGGCCGCGAATATTCCCCGATAAATCTCATTCATTCCCCGATAAAATAGCCCAAATAGTGCTATAGCGTCTATTTTAGATTTGTGGCCGTGTGCATTCCCTTGCTTGCACGCATCCCAAGGATAGTTACATCTAAAATATTACGCAGTATGAAAAATTCAAAAATCTCTACGCCTTGGCGTGGTCGGGTGAGCTTTGCCCTTGCCTCTATGCTCTCGCTGTTGTTTTCTATGTTTGTCATCGAGGCTTGCAAGCCTACAAAACCTGAACCGCAGGATGCCGGAGGGCCTGCGCCCATCGTTCCGCAGGAATTGGATCCCACGGGGATTGCTGACTTTCATTTCCCAGAGGACTCAAATCGGCTCAAGGAATGGGCGGTGGACCCTGAATCGGCCTATCTCATGTACCGTCATGGTTGGGGTTTGTGGCAGGCTGCCATCGCACCGTCTGGACAGGAATACATGGGTGAGGAGCTGATGGTATTTGAAACTTGGCTCTCGTCGGGTGACCTGATGCCCGCCATGCTCACGCCCAACGGTGGTCCATCGCTGTCGCCACCTGACCCAAGACCGATTGGCAAGCTGCGGCAGTTGCAACATACGAGCGCGCGCACGCCCCAACCGCATGGATCTTCCACGATTTTGGGGTTTGTGAAGTTCAACCCAGCGGCTGCAGACCATGTGCTGGCGCATAAACTTTTTGACAAGCGCACGCTTAACTCGATGCAACGTGCTGGTCAAGCCAATGTACCAGCATTTCCTACTACAGCAGTTGCCGTGAAGACGGCTTATGTAACCTTGGATTCTAGTAATCTGGATTCTGGCCGCTATTTCCAGCTCAGTGCTTGGACAGGTGAGCCAGATACCATGATGGCCTATCCGATGGAGGCATGGCCCAATTGTGTGTGGATTGACATCCAAAACGGCAGCCATGGGGTCGAGGCCGGGAATTGTATCCAAGGACGAACGGCCAGCGCTACTTTCAATCTAAATGACTTCATCCACTTCCAGCTCACTACAGCATCTGCGGAGCGCCTTACAGCTGCACACCGGGCGGCAGGCGAGGCGCAAGTATTTGTAGAGAACCAATATGTCGTGCTCACAGCGTTGCACATCACCACCCGTGAGTTTGCGCAGTGGACTTGGCAGAGCTATTACTGGGATCCGCAGCCACTCGCGCCGCAGCTGCCGTCGCGTGATGCCATCACGGCTGAGCGACCTGCAGCCCTGCAAGGGGCTGGTGCGCACTACGCGATGGTTGTCGCCAATGCCATGATCACGACTGCGCAGCCACTTGCTGGCGGCAATGAAGCGGGTGAGCCTGTGATCTGTTACAATCCCTATTTGGAGGCCTTGTTTGGGGAGATCGATCTACCTGCCTCAAAAGCATGGACTTATGAGGGCGAAACCCATTCCAATCTCGTGGGCATGCGCACCAATTGCATGAGCTGCCACGCCTATGCTTCGGCTCCCTTTGGCGTGCAGCCTGCGGGTGAGGCCATGGCAGTCGCTTTGTACACGGGCGACCGCTATGTGGGGATGGACGATCCCCAACTGGAGGGTAAGTTGCGTTGCGATTTTCTGTGGTCGGTGCCGCTAAATGCGTTGGAAATCGTGCCTGCGGGTGCGAAATAGATGCCAGTGATGGATCGAATCGTTGCGATGATGCCGGGGTGGCAAGAGAAGCGTGTACTGAGGGGGAAGGTGCGGCCCCGCGATTCCTCGACGGCCAAAGTATCGTTTTGCACAGTGGATCAACTTTGCTGAAGCCTTGGGCTTTGTCGGAGTTGATCCATTTTTTTCAAATTATTGCTGCACCATCTCCTTGATTTTGGGCAACATCAGCTCCACCCAAGCGGTGTATTGCTTGCCGCTGGGGTGCAGGCCGTCTCCTGCCACGAGGCTGGGGTCGGCGAGTCCGTTGCGGGATATGGGGGTGATGTCGAAATATTGGATGCCGGCCGCTAGTGTGATGCGCAGATTGGCGGCATTGAATTGGTCGAGGGCGGCACTGATGGGGGCTTGGTTGGATTGGCCGTAGGGCGTGTAGCCGTAGTCGGGGATCGACACGACAAAGACGCGCTCTTTTTTGCCATGGGCGTGCGCAATCGCTGTCTCCAGCAATTGTGTGAATTGCGTCTCGTATTCGGCAAGCGTGCGGCCCTGGTACTGGTTGTTGACGCCGATGAGCAGGCCCACGAGGTTGAAATTGCTGTCTGGTTTCTGGGTTTGGATGGCTGATGTGAGGTTGGCGGTGGTCCAGCCCGTGCGGGCGATGATCTGGGTGCGGGCGACCTCCAGACCAGCATCTTTCAGGTTTTTGGCCAATTGATTGGGCCAACGGTCTGCCTCAGCGACCGATTGCCCGATGGTGTAGGAGTCGCCGAGGGCGAGTAATTCTATTGGTGCCGTTGGGGCCTTGTACTGATCGGTGTCTGCGAAGAGTTGCTCTGGTTCGGCGCAGCCTGATATCGCTGCATAAGCCAGCAAAACTTGGATGAAAAGTAGGAGCGATGGCATCTTCATATACACGTTGGGCATTTGCATATCAACGGTTGGGGCGAAGATTTGGTTCACTGAGGGCGCAAAGATGATGGGCGCTCGATTTTTGGGGAGGATGAGGCGATTACTAGCCTGCATGGAGATGGCCTGCCCTCAGTGATTGCGTTTCAGCAGAACATCATTTAGCTTAATGTGTCAAAATTCGTAATTTAATCAATTGATTAATAGTGATATCAATCAATGCAGAGAAAAATGTGTTTTAGCCTATCGCTCCAAAATGTTCTTGATTCTGCTTACGGGGTAAGCGTCCTTTACTGCAATCACTACCCCACTCAAGATGGAAAAGATAGGTCATCAGCGCGCTTTGATGCCGCATACAGAGCCACGCCAGAAACACGTGAATCCCTCGGCATTTGATCAGGAGGGCGAAATCAAATCGCCGATGCAGCGCGCCGCGAACAGTAGTGCCCAGGTGAGTCAGTTGCGTACCATCCAAGCTGCCACCAACGCAGCCACCCGCCAACTGCAAAAGCAGTCCGCCGTGAGCGCACCCGCTGTGCTGCGCAAGGAAAACAAGACTGGCCTGCCCGACGAGCTCAAGTCGGGCATCGAAAACCTCTCTGGCATGGCCATGGACGATGTGAAGGTACACTACAACAGCAGCGAGCCCGCGCAGATGCAGGCGCATGCATTTGCCCAGGGTACAGACATACACGTCGCGCCCGGGCAGGAGCAACATCTCGCCCACGAGGCATGGCACGTCGTGCAGCAAAAGCAGGGCCGCGTGCAAGCGACGACCCAACTCAAGGGCGTGGGCATCAACGACGACAGCGGATTGGAGACCGAGGCCGATGTGATGGGGGCCAAGGCGATGCAGATGATGCAAGCCAAATCCGTTAGCGCCAATTCGAGCCAAGAAAGCTCCCAAAAATCTGCAGTGCAATTGAAATCGGCATTTACTCGGCAACTGCGCGCGCCCATGCAATTGCGCATGCGGCAGCCCCAAACTAGCGCCCTCCTCAATAGCACTACAGTCGATGTATGGCTCTCTCCCGTACTCTCCAGAAAAGGACACTTGTTTAGCAAGGCCTTGGGAATCAAAGGCGACAAGGCGACCCTGATCGCGGCCATCACGCAAGCAGTGGGGGTAGAGGGGGCGCTGGCAAATACCTATACTTGGGTGACGACATCGGCCAATTATGACCGTGGAGAGGCGCTCCCACTGCAGGTGGATCCCTACAGGCTGCGCTTGCATGGTACCTATGGCGGCGGTGGCGGCACGGCCTACTCGGTCGATGTGCATTTTGGGCCCTATCACCATGGCTATATTGTGCATGTCACCGATGCAGGATCCGATGGCGAGATTGACGACCGGGCACGTGACTTTTCTGGTGGTGCACCCCTCGCAGACTTCAGCAGCACCCACCACAACCGCGCTGACCACAATCTGATGGCTGACACCAACAATGCCGGCAACACGGCGCGGATCAAGGAAGAGAAGCTCGATGCGAGTACCAAATTGATCGGGGAGGGAGCCAGATTCCAGGCTGTCGCTAAGCACCAAGCCAATTTGACCGACTCCACCAAGTTTTTCATCCGAAATAATGAAAACAATACGTCAGTGCGTTGGATCACATTTGACAAACTCTGGCTCACGTGGTCTATGAATTTTGGCAAAGCCTTCAATATCACCGATGAGCAAGTAAAGGCACGCTTGGTCGCAAATGATTTTAGGAAAATCAGCGAACCCCAAGCCATTCCAGCCACCATGGGGGTACCCGGCAACATCACTGTGGGTAGGGACTATTCACTCGATGAAGAGGCTGCCGCAGATATCCATCAGACCCGGCTGTGGCATGAGGTGGTATTTAATCTGTTGCCAGGGGTCGGCTCGGTTTCCGCTAGCAATAGGACACAAGCCATTGATGCGCTCAAGGCAATACCAGGGGTGAGGTTCGCAAAAGCCTCAGCCTCGGCGAAAACCTATACCGTGAGGGCCTATGATACTGTAGATGAAGCCACAATGCGCGCCGCATTGCCCGGTTGGTCGCGTCCCGTCGTGCTACCAGATGCTCCAGCGGAGGAAGAAGCCGCCAAGCAAGATGAGGCACAGCCAGAAGCTCAGGTGGTGGCACCACCACGAGGCGTCGTGGAGAGCGATTTCAACAAGGAACTCAACAGGTGCCTAGCAGCAAACCGCCTGAGCAATGCTACATCTGGGGCCAAAGCAGCCTTGCGCGCCACTGCCCGAGCAGGCAAGGCGGTAGGCATTACCTATGATAGTGGTACGAAGCGCTATATTTTGGGCGACGGGCGCGAATGGAGTACCACCTTGGACGCACTCCTCGCGGTTACGAAAGTGGAGGTGCAAGAAGTGGTAGAGGCGAAGAAGCCCGCGGCGAAGCCGCATAAACCAAGGCCCGAATTGGCAAGGGCCCAAAAAGCGATCGAGGAACATGGCGGTAAGCGGAGCGAGCGGGGCTACGTCCTGCCGATCATGGCGATACTGGCGATCTTGGTAATCATTACAGGGATTTATGCCATGACGGACAAAAAGGGGTAGTAACAACGCTGGAATATCCTTCAAGGTGAAATATGATTGTTTTAGTATGTTGATCATGAGCGTGTTGATCAAAGTGAAAAGTGTAGGCTAGTTATGCTTTTTGCCCAAAAATCTATTCTGGCTTTTTGGGGAACAATGCTTGATTTGCCTGTACTTCACGCCATCAACAATGGAAAACCCCACCCAGCTCAGCACACAGTCGCCCCAAACAAAGTCAGCCGGCCAAGAAGGTGGGCTGGGCGTTCAAGGCCAGGGGCTGCCAAGACTGCGCAACTCCAATCGGCCATCAACAAGAGCGCGCAGGTCAATCAGTCGCGCAGCTTGCAAGCTGGGGCAAATGCCAGCCAGCAAGTGCAGCAGTTTTAGAAGTAGCAAGCTGCGGCGAGCCAAGGCCCAGTTCAGCGCAAGGAAAACAAGGCTGGCCTGCCCGACAACCTCAAGTCGGGCGTCGAGAGGCTCTCGGGAATGAGCATGGACGATGTGAAGGTACACTTCAACAGCAGCGAACCCGCGCAGATGCAGGCACATGCATTCGGTTTCTGACTGGATCTATGCCCACTATACCATCGATGATGGAAATGGAAAAAAGTCAGACAGCAAGGGGCTGTGGGTCAAAAACGAATCCAATGAAAAGAAGGGCGATTTCTAGTAAGTCTGGAAGGCACTCTTTATGCCTTCAAGCCAAAATTCTATCTTCGGCTTTATTTGTAAAATTCTGGAAACCCGGTTGCTATCGGGTAAGTTCCGAAAACACAATCGGCTCTTTCGGCCCAGGAAATTTAGGCTGCGTGCCCAAAATATAACAATCCAAGGCTGCCTTGACCCGGGCAAAGTACTCGCGCATCATGACTTTGTAGTAGGGCATGCCATGGAGTGGGTCTTTTGCGACGTACCCAATGGCCTTGATGCCTTTGGCATCGGCGATGAAAAGAGCGCGTTGAATGTGGAAGCGCTGACTCACGACGATGATTTCGTTTTGGTCAAACACGCTTTTTGCACGCACGACGCTATCAAGCGTGCGAAAACCTGCATGGTCATTCACGATGTCCTCGCTAGGCACGCCCAGCTTCTCGAGTTCGCGTCGCATCGCCTCCGTCTCGTTGTAGTTGTCGGTACTGTTGTCGCCACTCACAATGATTTTGGTGACCTTGCCTGCATGATACAGTTGCGCTGCGGCAACGATGCGCTGCATGAAAAAGACGTTTGGCCCATGAGAGGTATTGGCACTGGTGCCAAGGAGCAAGGCGACCTTGCCTTTGGGTACATCTTCGATGTTGTCATAGATGCGTCGGCTGGTGGAGGCCACCACCCAAATGTTGATGGCAGCTACTGCGATGACGACTACCAACAGGCCATACAAGCCATAGCGCACCATGCGCCCGCCATATTCTCTCCAAAATTTCATCCGCCAGCGAGTTTGTATTTATAGCCTTCTTTTTCCAGACGTGCCCCGACCTCCTTGCGCTTGTCACCTTGGATGAGTATTTCCCAATCCTTAACCGTGCCGCCAGAGCCGCAGGCTTGCTTCAGCAGTTTGCCTAGGGCCTCCAAGTCTTCATTGCGGCCACGCCATTCGCGTACCACGGTCGTGAGCTTGTTGCCTTTGCCGCGGATGAGATGAACGCGCAAATCTTGCTGATTGGGAGCTGGGGTGATGCTCCCTGTTGATTTACTGGCATTGGAGGGCTTGAACTCTGGGTCGGTCGAGTACACGAGGCCGCCTAGGCTATTGAAATCGTTGGATATTTTTTTCTTTTGCGCCATCACTTGAGGTCGGCCATTTAGTACCGACTGCTTTGCAAGTATCAAAACAATGGAAATTTTCTGGAATGCTCAATGCTCAATTTTCAACGAAGCATGATGGCGTTGTGTGAACATTGGTCTGGAGGCTGTAAAACAAGCCTAAATCGTGGATATCTTGGATCTAATTTGGTTCATGTAAGGGAATTCCTGGGAGGTATATCTGCTAGATGGTATGCTAGATATAGGTTGGATGCCTTGGATAGCATTGGTGTAAAAGGCTTCTGATGCCCTGTGAATCTCTTGTGGAAGGATGGCTGTCTCCCTAATTGGTAGGGAAAGCATCCGCGCTGCCTCCAATGCACGGGCGCGCATCGTACCTGGCAAGCAACCACTTTCTAGTCGAGGGGTAATGAGGCAACCGTCGATTACCAGAAAAAGATTGGCAGCCGTCAATTCGGCGAGCTCGCCGTTGATATGGGAGAGGATAGCATCGTCATAGCCTAGAATTCTAGCTTGTCGGGCAGCAAGCACATAAGGAAGGGCATTGAGGGATTTTGTTTCGGAGAGAATGGTATGGGAAAGTGGGAAATCGTTGTTGATCATAAGCCGCTTGGGCAGTTGGAGTTCCCAAGGATCGGCTTGTATTGGTTGGATCTCCCCGTAGATCTGGATGGCGTCAGTAGATGGCAGATAGGTCCCACCGTCGGCTCTGAAAACAGTAATGCGCATCCTGCCCAAGCTTTCTCGCCCCTGACCTTTCAACAACTTTTCCACAAGTGCCTGTACTTGGAGGCACAAATCGGCCTCCAAGGGAGCAAAACCAAGGATTTTTGCCCCCTTTAGTAGGCGCTGAAGGTGCATTTGCATGGCTACAGGCTCAGCCTTGCGAACCAATATGGTTTCAAAAATGCCATCCCCGTAGCGAAATGAACGATTCTGTGAGCTGATTATCAGTCGATCATCGACGAGCAGCGATTGTCCCAGTATGTAACGCACTTGAATTGGCATAGACTTTGATCAAGGAATCCAACCGGCCGGGTGATTTGCAGATGCTTTGCCGATTTCGGCTTAATTTTACTAAAATTGTGGGTCATTCTGGCACTATCTTTAAAAACACGATTGCAGCTATGAAATTTACGAGAACACTTTTTGCATTGATGCTGACCATGGTGCTAGGCGCTAGTGCATCCATGGCCTTGAATCCATCACGGGAATACAAGCAACTCCCAGATAAGTACAACATGACTTACGAGGAGGAGGAAGTGACAACAGCCGACGGCGCGAAGCTGAAGGCTTGGTATTTCCCTGCTACGGAAACCAAAACTACCCAACTCGTACTGATGTGCCATAATGGGGAAGGCAATATGGCCGACTATTTGCGCAAAGTCGATCAGTTTCGCACCAATGGCTACAATGTTGTGATATTTGACTATCGCGGTTTTGGGAAAAGCAGCGATTTTGCCATCGATAACAACATGTACCTCTATCCCCATTTCCAAGACGACGTCAAGGCGATGATCGACTTCTGCCGTCTCAAATACGTGCAAGCCTTTAACCTTTATGGTTGGGGAATGGGCGGTGGACTAGCCTTGGGCATTGGTTGGAACCGCAATGAAATCAAGAAAATCATCGCAGATACCCCATTTCTAAGCATGGAAGACCTTGAAAAGCGTTTTTCAAGCTGGGATACCCCGATGGAAGTGCCCTTTGCAGGCTATGATAAGAAATTTGAACCGATCTATGCGTTGGATGCCGCACCAGTGGTGCTCAAGAATGGCTACAAGCAAATATTGCTCATAATCGGCAGCAACGACATCCTGTTCAAGGTCGAAGACATGAAGGCATTGCAGAAAAAGCAGCCCAAGCTAGTAGCCAAAGACATCTTTGTGGTCACCAACCCAGATCGCATCGACAACTTCCTAGTCGATAAAGCCGCCTATTTCAAAGTCATGGGTGAGTTTCTCAAGCTTCCTTGAGAATCTAGTCAACAAAAAT
>JANORP010000233.1:0-4144 GCA_031415375.1 Bacteroidota bacterium
GGACAGG
Organism: Bacteroidota bacterium; assembly: GCA_031415375.1. Lineage (GTDB taxonomy): Bacteria > Bacteroidota > Bacteroidia > J057 > JADKCL01 > JADKCL01. The sequence goes on from JANORP010000233.1 coordinate 8, forward strand.
TCGCGACCTGTCCCTACACACAATCCAACATTCATTTTCTGACATATCAATTGAAAAACGACGATTTTCAATCCATACAATCCAGAACTGAGGCTGCTTACTTCCAAGAGGGTTTACCCGCGCCACCCATCACCACTTCAGCAATTCCTCGACGGCAGCCTTGATGCGACGGCTGCCCAGGAAATCGTCTTCCAATGCCTTGTGGAATGGCACCGGCGTATCCAATGACGCGACGCGGCGCACCGGGCCATCGAGCCATTGAAAGGCTTGGTCGGCCACCAAGGCTGCGACCTCGGCCCCGAAGCCGAGCGTGAGTGTGTCCTCGTGGGCGATCAGGCATTTGCCCGTCTTCTTGACCGATTCCAAGACCGTCTCTTGGTCCCAAGGAATCAATGTGCGCAGGTCGATGATCTCGATGCTGGCATCGGGTAGCGCAGCAGCGGCGGCTTGCGCCCATTGCACCGCCCAGCCATAGGTCACGATCGTGAGGTCGGTGCCGCTTTGGACGATGCTCGCCTTGCCAAATGGCAGATTGTAATAGGCCTCGGGCACCATGCTCGACGAGCTGCGGTACAGGCCCTTGTGTTCAAAAAAGATTACAGGATTGGGATCCAAGAGGCAGGTAGTGAGCAGGCCCTTGGCATCGTAGGCATTGCTGGGGAATACAACTTTGAGGCCAGCAGTCTTGGCAAACCAAGCCTCGTTGCTTTGGCTGTGAAAGGGGCCTGCCGCCGAGCCTGCGCCGGTCGGCATGCGCACGGTCACCTGCACAGGCAGGTCCCAGCGGTAATGCGTCTTGGCGAGGTTGTTCACGATTTGGTTGAATCCGCAGGAGACAAAATCTGCAAATTGCATCTCGATCACCGAGGAGCGGCCGCGCAGCGACAGTCCCAAGCCCGACCCGAGAATCGCAGACTCACAGAGCGGCGTGTTACGGATGCGCTCCTTGCCAAATTTGGCTACAAATCCATCGCTCACCTTGAAGACACCGCCGTAATCGCCGACGTCTTGGCCCATGAGCAGCAATTTGGGATCGCGCTCCAGCCCTTGCTCGAGCGCCTCTTTCAGCGCATCCACAAAGCGCAGTTCACGCGTGCCCGCAGTTGCAGGTGGGGGCGTGAGTGCGGCCGTGAATGGCGCATACACGTCTGCCATCTCGTAGGCCGTGTCTGCCACGACCTCGGGCAAGGCCCAGGCCTCGTCGAGGCCATCTTGAATCTGTTTTTTGAAATCCTTGCGGATCGCCTCGATCTTGCCCTCGTCGAGCACGCCGATGTCGAGCAGATAGGTCTCGTAGTTGGCGACAGGGTCTTTTTTACCCCATTGGTCAAAAAGCTCTTGGGGCACATATTTGGTGCCGCTCGCCTCCTCATGGCCGCGCATCCTGAAGGTCATCGCCTCCAAGATCACAGGCCGGCGATCTTCACGCATCTGCGTGGCGATCTCGGTGACGGTGCGATAGACGTCCAAGATATTGTTGCCATCGACTTGGATGCCTTCCATGCCATACCCGATGGCCTTGTCGATGAAGTATTTGTGGCGAAACTGCTCGCGGCTCGGTGTACTCAGGCCATAGCCATTGTTTTCAATCAAGAAGATCACTGGCAGGTCCCAAACGGTGGCCACGTTGATCGCCTCGTGGAAATCGCCTTCGCTCGCGCCACCATCCCCCGAAAAAACACAGGAGATCACATCGTCGCCATCGAGGTTGCTCGCCAGCGAGATGCCATTGGCGACCGGGAGCATCGCACCGAGATGGGAGATCATGCCGATCACCCGGTGCTCAGGTGACCCGAAGTGGAAACTGCGGTCGCGACCTTTGGTAAAGCCCTCGCGGCTACCTTGCCATTGCGCAAACAATTGGCCCAACTTCATGCCTCGGTTGGTGAAGACACCCAGGTTGCGGTGCAGTGGGAGGATATAGTCCTTGCTTTGCAAAGCCATCGTAGCCCCTACAGAGATGGCTTCTTGCCCGATCCCTGAAAACCACTTGCTGATCTTGCCTTGACGCAAGAGGATCAGCATTTTGTCTTCGATCATGCGGGGCATCAAGATGCCGCGGTAGAGGTCCAGCAACAATTCATCAGAAAAACCTGTACGGTCATAACTGATGTTGTGCAATTTTTCGGTGGGAATCGCTGTCTTTGCCATATACTCAAATGTGGCGCGAAGTTAAGGAATATTTGGTTTGTGGCAGCAGTTTGAATTGCCTTTGCGGCCGATGATCCTAGGCGAGGTCTGGCAATCTCCCTTGGCTCAGCGCTTTGCGAGTACCACCAAGATAAGCCCCCGTGCGAATTCAGCAGGATTTGTATGTGTTGGATGCGTCGAGCGGATCCATAGGGTGGATGACTGAATGCAAATGCCGCTCACTCAAACTGCCTAAAAGGAAACAAGTGTGCACTTTTGCGATGGATCTCATCGATGCCCATTTCCAAATCGGCGGTCGGGAGCGCGCCGAGGTTGTGCCGCTGCCCGCCTGCCAGGGTCTTGCCGAGCACGACCCGCTTGCTGCCATCTAGACGCACGCTGAATTCGATGGTATAATAGTGCAGTTTATCGGTCTCGCGGTCATATTGTATGATCGCGTAATAGGCTTCGGGAGGAGCGATCGGCGTCGGCATGGTCACCACGACGAGGTCGCGTTCCTCCACATGCCTGAAGGTCGCCTTGAGACCGACAGGCTCAAACCATTCCAGTTGTTGTGAGGCCGCAGTGCGCTCCCAGGACTCCGAGAGAAATGGTCCGCTGGCATCGGCGTCCCCCAGCATCTGCCACACATCCATACCATGCTCCCCAAACAGCATGAGGGGTAGCATGCGGTAAGCAAACGAATAGTGCAATTTGCGGCTTTGCGTAGCCATCTCAAACATCTTGTCCATCTCTCGTAGGGGCCATTTAGACCCGATCAACCGTTTTTCCTCTCTTGGTGGCAAAAGATCGGGAATTCTTTCCAGAATCTGAAAAACGAAATCAATTTTCAGCAATTCACTGAAGTTCTTCTCCGTTTTGACCTTGGAAGGACGGTATCGACGGATCCAATTTGTTCAGTAACTACGGTTACGCACCGTTGCGCAAGACCGCATCATCTTTGCTCGACATTGATTCATCGTTTACACTACAACACTTTTTGATATGGGAATCTTAAGCAACTTATTCGGCAAGAAAGTAGATCTCGCAGCACTCATCGTAGCAGGTGCCAAAATCGTGGATGTGCGTAGTCCGCAGGAATACAAGACCGGCCATGTCAAGGGTTCTGTCAATATTCCCTTGGATCGCATCCGTAATGAGGTCGCAAGCCTCAAAAAGGCTGGGAAGCCAATCATTCTATGCTGTGCCTCGGGCATGCGCAGTGGCAATGCGACCAGTATCCTAGAGGGCGAGGGCCTCGAAGCCTATAATGGTGGTCCATGGACGACGGTGAATCGCTTCGTTTGAGCAGCATTCTCCTTTGCCCTGGTCCTTTGCGGGTGTACCTGTTCGTCGGGCCTACCCACAAGTCGTGGGAAGGCCCGTCGAACGGATTACACCTGCTGTTGTAGGAAGGCCCGACGAACGATCATTTTGATCATAGATTCGGCGTCGCCGAATGATCGCTTGGCGGCCAATATCGTTCGTCGGCCCTCAAACTTGGCTGTGGGGTGGGCCAACGAACAACGTAATTCCTGCGCCTGCTTCCGCGCCTGCTTCCACGCCTGCTTCCGCTCTCTGAACGGGAGCGTACACCCACCTTTGCAGACCATTCCGCAGATTTCATATTTATGCTTATATTGGAAGTTTACAGTCACAATACATTATGAATATGAACAGGAATTTCTTCGCGGGACTATTTGTGGGCCTTGGCCTGCTGGCAATCGTAGCCTTCAAACCTACCGAATCCAAGCCTGAAGCAGATGCCCAAAAGTGGGACTACCAGACGCTCGTCATGGGCTGGGGCTCCAAGCTCGACGTCAAACTCAAGGAACTCGGCCAAGAAGGCTGGGAATTGGCTGGCGTGGGGCAGACTGGTGGGTATGTTTTCAAGAAACCCATCTAGGAGCAGGATTTTCAGAATTCGCAGAATTCAGCAGCAGTTTGGATTCTGTGATTTGAGTTGGATTTTCTTCCGTGATGACCCGTTCGTAGGGGGGCACCCCC
>JANORP010000234.1:0-9384 GCA_031415375.1 Bacteroidota bacterium
CAAAATTCCTGCAACAAAGTGCTCAGGGAGTGCCTTGCACGCTCTTCGTCGTCGATGATAATTGCTCTGACTTGCCTTTCTTCCATGATTTGCAGCGAATGAATCCCGAAATTAGCGAAGCCTAGTACGCTTTGCATTATGATTTTACAAATCGTGGAGTTGGGTTCATAATAGGTAGTTTCAGCTTGACCAAGGTCCCTCTAGCCTCGCCTTCCGTCTCCAAATCTGTGATTTCCAAGCTGACCGCCATCCCATAGAGACTCTGGATGAGAACGAGTCGCTTCACAGTTGCTGCTGTGGAAAACGAAGCATGTGCCTTGGTGGCCCTGGCCTTTATTTCCGCGCTGCGCTTGCGGCCCACGCCATTGTCCAAGATCTTACAAATCAGCTCATTCCCCACGGCAAACGTAATTTCCAACTTTTTTTCACCCTTTTTGTGCAGCAAACCATGCTTGATCGCATTTTCTACGAATGGCTGGATGATCATGGACGGGAGAAAAATATCGTCGGGATCGGTACCATCGCTGCATGCGACTACATAATGCAATTCCGTACCGAATCTCAATTGCTCCAAATCCAAATACAGCCGCAACATCTCGATTTCATCGCTCAGGCGCACTTGGTTGCGGTCAGAAGCGTCCAAAACCATACGCATGAGGGTACTGAATTTGGTAAGGTAGAGATTGGAGTTGCGCACGTCTCTGCTGATCACAAAATCCTGAATGGAATTGAGGGCATTGAACATGAAGTGGGGATTCATCTGGGCCTTGAGGGCAGTGAGCTGCGAATGAATCAATTGCTCCTGAATCCTGTGCCTGCGACCCAAATACTGCAACCTGACCTGGAAAATGGCGAAGGAAATCAGCAATACCACCAAGCCGAGCAGCACAAAAAACAGTGGTTGCTGCTGAAACGGCGTTGCGACGTCGAAATGCAAAACGGCTGATGGATCACTTCGAATGCCATTTTCATCCACCGTCCTGACCTCAAAATCGAAGCTGCCAGGCTGCAAGGAGGCGTAATTGACAAAGTTGGCTTCAGCGGGGGTATGCGACCAAGCGGAATCGATTGCTGCGATGCGGTATTCAAAATGGAATTGGTTACGGCTCCGAAAGGAGATGCCCTCGAACGCGATACGAAGGGATGCGTTTCGGTTGGGAATGCTTAAACCGTTCTGAAAATCAATAGCCTTATCGTCGAGCAAAACTTGCTGGATACGGATTGGCGGCGCGAGGGCAAGCCCAGATTTCAGAGGCAATGGTAGCGAGACAATTCCTTTGGTGGTGGCAAGCCATATCCGTTCATTGCTCACGGTCATCTCGTTGATATGGTGTGGATTGAAGCCGATGGAGGCACTCAATTTCGTGAGTTGCATCGTCTTCAAACTAAAGGCGCATAGATGGATATCCGTTGAAAAAAAGAGTTGCGCTTGGTCGCGACACATAGCGCGGATATTGCGGCTGGGCAAGCCTTCCGCCAAACCCAATACGCGTTGTACCTCGCCATCACGCATCAAGATCAATCCTGTTGCAGGCGCCGCCGCCCAGATGCCATCGTCGGTTGCACACAAGATGTTGGCGAAGATCTTTTCACCGTTCAAAAGGATTTCTTGCATGTCCCCACCCTCGCGCCAGTACAAACCATCGTTGAACGCGAAATAGGGATTTCCAGCATTGTCAATCTCCACTGCCTTGCCGCCTTGCGGGTGGACGGTCTCCCAGAGGGATTCCTCAAATTTCAAAAAGCCATGGTAGGAAAACTTGCGCACCCCGGTGGGCAAAACCAAATAGAGATTCTCACCGGTGACCGCAAGATCCCTTGCATGCATGAGCGTTGGAAATCGGTGAATATGTTGCGTAGCGAAGTGAATGTTGGAGATCACACCTCTGCTGACCAGCAACTGTGGGTCGGCATACAAGATTTTGCGTACCTGAAACTGGCCTTCATTGTCTTCATTGGGAAAGATTTCTTGGATGATGGATGCCTCAGGATCGATCCTAAACAATTTCCCAAAGTAGTTTCCTGCGATGAGATTTCCATCGGGCAAGGCACAAATCGATGTGAAATTGTTTTGCTTAAGGTCGCCTGTTTCGGTTACCAAACGCGTGATTTCTGGAGACGGAACGACCAGAAAACCTTCGCTCAGTGTCGAAAACCATTCGATCCCCTCCTTGTCCACCATGACTGAACTCATGGGAATCCCATGAAAACGTTTGGATCCTTTTGCCCATCCCTTCGCATTTGCCTGCAAAGGAAACGCGCCGTTTCCTGTACATACCCACAACTGATCTTTGCTGGCAGGCACGATCCGCAGCCATCGCTCGGGATCTTCAGTCGGGCTAGTTTGATAAATAGACTCAAATTTTCCTGCCGCAAAACGAAGGATTTCCTTCGATTGATTTTGCTGATGAATCAACATCAAATACAGCTCCTCGCCCTTGAAGTTGAAACCGCCCGTCGTAAAGAAGTCGATTTTGTACAATAAATTTTGCCGACCGGTGGTGAAGTCAAGTTCAAACGCCCCTATGCTGGAAACGAAAAGAAAGAGTTTGTAGTTGTGCATCCTTGCATCCAAAAGGCTCCCATCGATGCGAATCTCGGTCGAGAGGACGAGGCTGTCTCTAGGCCGTCCATCGTCATCATAGCGCAGCGCCTTGTTGCCGACAAAAGTGCAAAAACCACCTGCTGGATCAAATGCAATGGCTCTGATCGGATGGGCGGGATCGGGATCAAGCATCAATTGAAGGCTATCTGCCGTCAATTTGAACACCTGCCCCGCCGAGTTGCGGCACCAAATCCGGTCATGCGCATCGATCGTGACAGCAATAATGGCCCTGGTTTTCTCTCGTGGATGCGCGAAGGAATGGATGCGAATGCCATCGTAGCTGAAGAGCCCGCTGTTGGAAGCCACCCAAATCAGGCCGAAACGGTCTTGGGCGAATTCGTAGATTTCGTCGGTGGGCAGACCGTTTTCCTCGTTGATGGGGTAATAGAGGGGATGCTGCGCGCACAAAAAGCCACATTGCACTACGACTATCCCTACCAAAAACAGGGCTTGGCTCCACTTGCGGCATTGAATCCAAAAAGCATGTGCGGAGCGCTGTTTCACGGTCCAAAGGTAAGAAAACTACGACCTTCGCAAGTGGGCATCACGGTGCGATTCATGAATTCAAACCGACGGTTTGTGAATTGGCACATCTAGAAATCCCCTGCCTCCTTGATGTTTGCATCATTCTTGATCCAACCACAAAATATATTCGACAATGAAAAAAGCACTTCTCCTTCTCAGCTTCACCATCGCAATGGTCATCGGGATCTTTGCTGCCGCGCCATTGTTCAGCTTTTCTGACAACGTCTTAGTCGCAGACGCTACACGCGCCCTGCTGCCTGCCCCGATGCCCGCCAATATCCCCAAGATCAAGAATATCCGTATTCGGGAGGTCGTAGGCGGTACTGGAAACGTCAGTTACAAAGTCGTCGTGGTAGTCAAACACGATGATCTCGACGAGGTGGCAAATGTCGAAGTGGCATTGACGCCAGCATCGCCATCAAGTCCTGCACCCACCCCATCCTTGAACGTCCTGCCATTCAAGGCCGAAAACTCCGCCAAGAACAAGAAGCGGTATGTGAACAAAGACATAACTTTTGCAGCAGGGGCGCTGGGCAATGAATATGACGCCACCGTGGCCATGAAGCGTGCAAACGGCACGACTATCGGCGCTGTAGAAACCATCCGCGTCACCGTGACAGACAAAGCCGACGTCGTCACAGACCCTGCCACCGCCACAGGGGTGCGCATCGCAGAAACGGGCCTTGGTACCAATGACATCATGGTCTTCGTCACCGATCCAGGCAATCTCGTGAAATCCGTGAAGGTCGAGCTTACCCCAGTTTCAAGGACGGCGCCATTGCCCATCCCTGCGATGATGGTATTGCCGTTTGACGTGCAACTTCCCGATTTGACCAAGAGATTCGCCAACTACGGTGGCTTGAGCTTCGCAGCGAGCGCGGTGGGGTCGGATTATTTCGTCACAATTACCTTGCTCGATGCCAACGGCGTGGAACTAGACACGCCGATTACGCTTTCCGTAGTCGTCGTTTGATGCTTGAAAATCAAGTTACCTGCCTCAAAGCCAAAATCCCCGGTTGCAATGCAACTGGGGATTTTGGCTTTGGGGCAGGTATTTTCAACGGTGTTCGCCTATTTCAACAAGGGCAAAAATCCGACCTTGAAAGCCTCGACCGTGTTGCCTCCGAAGAAATTGGTCCCAGGACAGGTCTTGGTCACGCCTGTGCCCTCTTTGGTAATGCGTTTGCCGAGATTGAGGTCATACCAATGGTGGTAAACGACGGTGTTTTCATTGGGGATCAGCGCAAACCGCTTGAGCAAACTTTTGGTAATTCCGATGATCGTCGCCTTGTGGGCATCGGTCATCGTGTCGCCCTTGAGGTCAAAGTTGCCGATATGCTCGATGCAAATGCCATTGCTGTTGGCGCCCTTGATGCCCGCCGGAATGTCGTTTATGCTGCGGCACACCATGATCGTGCCGTCGGGGAAGGTCGTGAAATTTTGCGCGATCTGCGAGAAGCCACGTTCCAGATGGAAGCGCTCCATGTTTTGGCAAAGGGTGAAATGATTGCTGCCCTTGAACTCCTTGTAGCCCGGCATCCATGTGTGATGCTGCTGTATGAGCTTGATCTTCCGCGTCGGCCGCTGATGGCTCAGCCACTCGTCAAACTCCGCAAGGTTCATGAGAATGAATTTTCCAATTGCTTTCATAGGAGGTTCTAGATTTTAGTGGTGATATTGATATACAAACATTGGCGGCTGCCGAGGGGACTTCCCACGCGAAATGCCAGCTGCAGCGCTACTCCAAAGTGACTTTGGTGTCGCTGTCGATATTGGCGTGGGGATCGAAGTGGAAATCGATGTATTTGGCCTCACCCTTGGCGGCGGCGACATTGGTGGTGGAGCGTCCCATTTCCAACTGCTTGTGGTCGAATACCTTGGCAGTCATGGCGCCTTGAAAGGCGTCGTTGAAAATGATGTACAAGGTGAGCACGTTGTCGCTGCCCGTCGAGTCGCTCGATACATCGTAGCTGCCCAATGCGATGCCCTTGGCTTGCAAGGCAGGATCGACGATGGGATTCAGTTCAAAGGACTTCTCAACGCCATGAGCCGCGCCTTCTACAAATTCGCCAGCAGCTTGGCCGGCAGCGTCGCCTGCTTTGTTGATGCCCTCCTTGACGGTGGCGCCCGAGCAGCCGACGATCAGGCTTGCGATCAATGCGGTCAAGAGGAGGAAATGATGTTTTTTCATTGTGGGAATCGATGTTTTCACTTTTACAAATATGCAGAAGGTTTGCTGAATTCGCCAGAGATGCCACCCATCAAATTCCTGAGATCCGACAAGGGAAGTCGTTGAAATTGCACAGACAAGATTGCTCCAGCTCACAAAATTGGCCATCCTTCTCGGGCCTTGTTGAAGAGATCAGACGGTATTATCGTCGCGCAAGAGGGCTTGCAACAAGCTCCAAAAGCCCTACCTTCGTAAAATGATCCAATCGCGTATTGCAATGCATTTTTTGCGGTCTTCGCTCCTACTCGGCCTACTCGGCATGGTGACCGCCTGCCAAGAAAAGACTGGCACGGTCGCAGAGAAGCCCGATTCCTTGGTCACCACGGAAATCAACCTGCCCGACCAAAAGCCTGCGCCCGCGCCGACCGTCTCGGACTCGGCGCAATTGGTCGATCTGGCGAAGCAGATCCTGCAATTTGCCAAGGACAAGGACTACGCCAAGATCGCAGACCATGTACACCCAACCCAAGGCATCCGCTTCTCGCCCTATGCCTTCGTGAAAAAGGACGATCACAAGCACTTCACCGCCGAGGAATTTCAGGAGCAGGTGACCAAGAACCTCAATAAAAAGGTGCTCTGGGGTACTTCTGACCCGATGAGCGAGCCCATCCGACGTACGGTCGAGGCATATTTCAAGGAGTTTGGTTATGACAAAGACTACCTCGGTGCGGGTGCGTATGGCTACAACCAAACCATGGGCGGCAGCACCGTCATGAACAATCTCGAAGAGATGTATCCTAAAGCCCCCCATGTCGAGGTCTATTGGGTGCCCGCCGACGAGGAAAAAGCCCCCTTCGAATGGGGAGCTCTGCGCCTCGTGTTTGAAAAGCAAGGCGACCAATATTACCTCATCGCCTGGGTGCATGATGCTTGGAATACCTGATCAGCTGCGCTTGCGCAGCATCGTACTGCTTCAATGGGCCATGATGGCGGCGCTAACTTCTCATCTATTTTTCTGAAATTCTCCGCGCCTTCCTAATCGACCTTTTTGCCCAATGGCATTTTGTGAAGCGGCAAGCGCCATTGCGATAGCTGCCTGAGGATGACGCACTTGGACAAGACCAACCTACTACCCACAATTCAACAACCCTATATTCCCAACTTTTGTACAGCAAATCCCCTTCAGTCTTTCAAGAACTTTTAACTTCCAATCGTTGATGCTATATTGCTTTTGTTGAGTTGATATGGCGTGTGATGGCCTTTGAAGTCAACCAAAATTGAACGGTTTAAAGCGTTGAAAATGAAAGCAATTTTTTTACTCCCCCTCTTGCTCATCGCAGCTTTGGTTGCAAATGCCCAAACTTATACCCTCAGCCCGGGGCCCGTTGTCAGCGGAACGGTGGCTGCGGGCGGTGCCATGCAACTCCCAATTTATATGCAAAACCGAGGCAATGATTCCATTCTATTGAAGTATGAATTGATCAGCAATACTTGCGATCCTTCATGGATCGTGACTGTTATCGACAATCAGTGCTCCCATGCGTACGTAATTCCTTCGGGAACAATGATGCCTGTGCCCCCACAGGAGGATGGCTTTTTGAGATTAGACTTTTATCCATTTCAAACTACCGGTTCGGCCATTGTAAGATACAAGATCTGGGATGATGCCTTCCCATTGGAAATAGACACCCTTACGTACCTCATGGATGTGATTACTGGTGTTTCACCGACAATTCTCCAAGCAAATGTTGCCATTTACCCCAATCCTGCAACGGACGTTCTGAATATTCAAACAGGCATGACAATGTATCCCGGTGCGGTGATGCAATTGTATGGCGTTGACGGAAAATTGGTTGCAACTACCGAAATGCCCACCAATGGCAATTTGAAGTTTCCCGTCTCAGGATTCGCAAAAGGACTTTACCTGATTCGCATTGCGGACAGTGCACGTGTGATGCATACACGCGTTCAAATCCAATAATCGTCGCGGTTTCCAGGAACCTCCCACTTTTTACCGCCACAGCCTCAAAGCCGAAAAATAAATCCTAACCCCCATTAAACCTCTCGATCCAGCCGCAGTCTCAGGCGGATAGATTAATTAACATGAATACAAGATTTGTACAATTTATTCTGCTATGTTGTTTCAGCTATTCCGCTTTTGGGCAATGGCAGCAATCTGCGGGAACAGCTGGGCTAAACATGCAATCATTGCTAACCAATGGGGATTACAATTTTGCGGGAGGGCAAACAGGTGCTTACTTATCTACAGATACCGCTGCAAATTATGCGTCCTCCAATACGGGAAATGATGGCGTTGGTCCCACACGGGGATTTGCAAAAGACAATACCTACATCTACACCTGCACGAGTCAAGGCGCTTACAGAAGTTCTGACAATGGTGCAACTTGGGTTTCCAAAAGCGCTGGATTGACCAATTTGTTGGGGGGCGGAATCATCAACGTGGGTGCAAGATTGTTTTATGTCGGGCCTACGGGTGTTTTTACATCATCGGACCAAGGCGACAACTGGACCGCTGCGGGCCTATCCACGACCGATGTCAGGAGTATCGCGGCGATTCAGGATACTTTGTTTGTGGGTACCAATGGCGCCGGCATTTACAAAAGCACGGACTGGGGCGCAAACTGGAATGCCGTGAACAATGGCCTAGGAGGATCCGCCAATTTTAGAGCGATTGAAAGCAAAGGGAACACCTTGTTTGCCGGCGGACCTACTGGATCAGGCGTTTACCGCTCCACAGATTTTGGTGCCAACTGGACTTTGTTGGCAGGAGGTCTTGCTTCGGGCTCTTATCGAGGCTTTGCCAGCAACGCGCAGTTGATCGTTGCAGGTTCGTTTGGAAGCGGTGTTTTCTATTCAACGGACAATGGAGACAATTGGACCACCATCAATGCTGGCTTGACCGATTTGACGATTTTCGATCTGGAACTCAATGATGCCTACATCGTTGCCGCGACCAATACGCAAGGTGTGTTTCGATTTCCGCTGTCGGATCTCAATCTGCCTACCGAAATCCTCGCAGCTGTCGTCACACCAACCATCCAGCTTTATCCCAATCCGGCCACCGATCAAATTCATGTAAAAACGGATTTTGTTTCCCTAGGTTCGGCGTATGCGATCTATGACAACTTAGGAAAGGTTGTCTTATCTGGAATTATCACCACCGAAACGTCAACCATTGCATTGAATAGCTTGCCTGCGGGCGTCTATTTTTTCAGGATGGGCGACAATTTGAAGCAGACAATTCGATTCATCAAGGAGTAAACCATCGGGGGGGTAAGTTGGGTAGATGGAAACCGTCCTCGCCCTTGGAAGAGCTTTACTTCAAACCTTCGTACCGACAAACAATTCGAATCAGCAAGCAAAGCTTTGGTGTTTTTGTCGGAAAGATTTACGAACTTCGGCAAAATATGGCTCTGATTAGCTGGGTGTCCTAACCAACCCTCCCAAAGGACACCGAAAGCGCAAAACATGGAAAATGTAGTCAAGCATTTTGATCAATACCTACCCTTAGATGACAACGAGAAGGAAGCGTTGACAAGTCGTTTGACGGTGCGAAAGATAAAACGCAAGCAATACATTTTACAAGAAGGGGACATTTGTAAGTCGTTTACATACGTTGTAGAAGGTTGCTTCAAAATGTATGGGGTGGACAAATCAGGAGCGGAGCATAACCTCGCATTTGCTACCGAAGACGACTGGATTACCGACATCGACAGCTTACACAAAGAGCGCCCATCAAAATTGTTCATCGAGGCGGTTGAGCCATCCACCATACTTCAACTTTCCAAGGGCGACCTTTGGTATTTATACACCAACTACCCCAAGTTTGACAGAAACTTCCGCGTAATAATCGAAGACAAATACATCGAGCTCCAAAACCGACTGTTACAGACGTTCAGCATTACTGCTTACGAACGATACGAAAGCTTTTTAGAGCAATATCCAAATCTATCCAATAGACTGCCGAATACGCAAATTGCCTCTTATCTCGGCATCACGCCCGAATTTCTGAGCAAGATAAGGAATGAACGGAGCACCAAGTAAGGCACCCTTAAGCTAGATT
>JANORP010000235.1:0-11730 GCA_031415375.1 Bacteroidota bacterium
ATTATTGGTCGCTTGTCGGGATGGAGTGTGGGCCACAGGTGCTGATTTTCCTATTGGGCTTGGACCAATTTTTGGCTTTTGAGCAGGGGAGAGACACCAGCCACCTCTGGCGGCTAGGTATGGTTTTGGCTGCCGCAATGCTCTTACGTATGGACATGGTATTCATGGTCGTATGGACCCTTGTGTTCTTAGCGCCCTGGCTGCTGCGCAATCGGCTTGCAGCCTTGAAATTTTTCCTCATTGCAGGGCTGCCGATGGCTTTGTATTTGGTTTTCAGGCTCTTTTATTTCCATGACCTATTTCCTAATACGTATTATCTCAAGTTGTACAAGATTCCACTAGACTTGCGACTTGCACGCGCTTGGATGCATTTCACGGTGTGGGCCAAGCCGCTCTGGCTAGTCTGGTATTTATTGCCATTGATGATGATTCCCCTCTGGCGCAACAAGGCAATGTGGCTGAGTTTCGTATTGATTGCCACCTATTTGGCTTACAATCTGTATGTGGGAGGCGACGCTTGGGAAGGCGGCGATATCGGGGCGAATCGATTTACAATCATCACGATGCCCTTTGCACTTGTCATCTTTGCCGCTGGTGGTTACGCTTGGGGACAGAGGCTGCGTGGCATCGCAGGTCGTATTGTCCAGCATGCGTTGCCTGACGCTGCATGTCTCTTGTTACTTGGGTTGGTGAACGGCGTCTTATTCGTCCCCAACCAGAAAGCCCATTGGGATCGCTTGATGGTGGCCAAACAACCCTACAACTCATTGTACCAAAAATGGAATACAAAAAAAGCATTGCTCATGAATGACTTTCTAGGAACTGCAAACCGCGCAGCCTGTGTGCAAGCAGGAGATATTGGATATTTTGCAAATTGCGAGTTGGTGGACTTGATGGGGTACAACGGTCGCAAAATTGCGAGGATGCCCGCCTACCGCGACCTTTCCGATATTCCGCTGGCGATGTACACGCCTGGCCATGTCAAGATGGACTACCGCTACACGATAGGTGAGATGAACCCCGATCATATCGTCGATACCTGGATCACTTGGGATTCCCCCTTCCAAAAGCAATTTGACTCTTTGCGCATCGTTGGCCACTATGTGCAAGATACGCGCGGTGGCTGGAGCAAAGTCGGCTTTAGACGACGTGATAAGTAGCCCCAAAGGCACCACTTTGAAATCCGATTTTCATTCGACCAAAAACCGACTATTTTTGCAACCATATTCCTCTCCTAAATGAATGTACATTTCATAGCGATTGGCGGAAGCGTGATGCACAACTTGGCGATCGCGCTCCATCAGCTTGGCCACAAGGTGAGTGGCTCAGATGATGAGATTTACGATCCTGCACGCAGCCGCTTGCTGGCATTGGGGTTGCTACCTGCCACCTTGGGCTGGGATCCTGATCGTATCCATGCAGGCTTGGATGCTGTCATCATAGGCATGCATGCCAAGGACGGCAACCCAGAGCTAGATCGGGCCAAAGCCTTGGGAATCAAGATTTGGTCCTTCCCTGAGTTTCTGTATCAGCACAGTCGCAACAAGCAAAGGATCGTAATCTGTGGCAGCCACGGCAAGACCACGATCACCTCCATGATCATGCACGTATTGCGAGGCATGGGCCGCAAGTTTGACTATATGGCTGGCGGTCAGGTCGAAGGATTTGAAACCATGGTGGGATTGAGTGACGATGCCCCGATCATCATTTTGGAAGGTGACGAGTACTTCGCGAGTCCTTTGGACAAGCGGCCCAAGTTTAGGGTCTATCAACCGCATATCGCCCTCATTTCGGGCATCGCCTGGGATCATATCAATGTTTTTCCTACCGAGGACTCCTATATCGCGCAGTTTGAGCAGCTTGTAAGTCAGATGCCCAAGGCGGGCGCAATCGTTTACAACGATGAAGACAAAGAAGTGCGCCGCATCATTAAGCGCTTTTCGAAGCCCGATGAGCACTATTTGCACCCCTACGCCACACCCGATTTCAGGATTCGGGACAATGCCTTTGAGCTGCGAATGAAAGGAGACACGCGCTTGCAAGTGATCGGGCGCCACAACTTGAGCAATATCTCGGGTGCTTGGGAAGTTTGCAAATTGCTCGCAGTGCCTCAGGAGGCATTTTTGACGCACATTGCAACTTTCAAAGGGGCTGCCAAGCGCATGGAGAAAATCCATGACAATGAACAAAGCATCATCTACAAGGATTTTGCGCACTCTCCGAGCAAGGTCAAGGCGACGGTCGAGGCAGTCTTGGAACTCTACAAGAAGCAGCAGGTGGTGGCCTGTTTGGAGCTGCACACCTTCAGCAGCCTCAACAAAGGCTTCATTGGGCAGTACCGCAAGACCCTCAAAGGACTCAAGCACAAGATTATTTTCATCGATGCACATACCTTGCAGATGAAAAATTATCCACCGATCAGCAAGGCTGAATTGGTCGATGCATTTGGCGACGACGAGATTCAATATGCAACTAATGTTGCTGATCTACAGCATTTTATACGTGGGGCACGTTCCGGCGGCGGCAATGTATTCCTCATGATGTCCAGTGGAAACTACGCAGGAAAAGATCTCAAGGAGCTTTGTTTGGGCTGATTTGTGACTACCTTTGAAAAATAAGCAGCTTCAGGCGTAGATCAATACGATTGTGGTTGGAAATTATAAAATATACACATACATTTGCAATCCTTTTAATGGATTAAAGAGGCATGGCTAAGAAAAGTAAAGACAGCAGGATCCAGGTAATTCTGGAATGCACAGAGCACAAAGCGACAGGAGTTTCTGGTACATCACGTTATGTGACGATGAAGAACCGGAAAAATACTCCCGGCCGCATGGAGTTGAAGAAATTCAATCCAATCTTGAGAAAATACACGGTTCACAAAGAGATCAAATAATAGAGTGTCATGGCAAAGAAGGTCGTTGCTACCCTGAAAGATAAGACGCGCGTCAACTTGACGAAGGTCATTTATCCTGTTCGTAATGAAGACACTGGAACATACAGCTTCAAAGAAGAAATGATCCAGCAAGACCAAGTGAAAGATTTCTTGGCCAAGAACGGACTCTGAGATTGGAGTTCGTCTGCGTGACGAATTCATCATACAAGAAGCGGGCTTAGGCCCGCTTTTCCTGTAAGTACCTCAGCCATCTGAACGTAAATCGTCCCATGATCGGGAAGTGGCATTCTCGCCGGCTAGCCTGTTTCTGCAATAAGACAAACCTCAGTTTTGGATTAAGACCGTTAGATGCTTGCCAATTCCGCAGGAATGGCAGGTTTTCTCAAACATGCCCATGTAGGCAAGGTTGCGGCCTTCCCCATATGGGCGCGACCATCACCTACATACACCAATCACATATTTTGGGCGATTCCTACGGATTTGGCAAAGTTTTCAAGATCGTCCAATCCAGAACTGAGGATAACCATGAATGGTGAACGGGCTGTTTCAAAATGAAAGAAGCAGCCCTATGGGCCGCTTCTTTCATTTCTAAACATTTCTTCGCCGTCTGAACAATCAGCAACAAGAATGGAGGCATGAAGTCGATACCTTATTCCTCTTTTTTCTTCTGTAAGAGGGGATGCCAAGGCTTGGAGGGATCAAACTCTTTCATCCCATAGGCATCCGGGGCTCTGAACAGCCAAATGTTTTGTGGGCCACGTGTAATCGTAGCAGCCGTGAGCACGGTCACGACCTCGCCAGCATGAACACGTCTGGATTTTAAAGGGATTTGGCGCATCCCTGCCGCCAAAAAAGCTGGCTGTTGGTGCTTGAGGCTATCGATCAGGGTGCCACCGAAGCGGATCGAATCGTTGACCCAGATCTTTTCTATCTGTTTTTCGATTTTTGTATCGACCTTTTTCTCGGTCGTCAGCGTCCATGCCGTACAACGCTTGCCGGCAACGACCAGGGTTTCTTTGGGCTGCTTCAGCGGCTTGGCGACCAAGCTTTTCCAGTATTCATAGCGGCTTTCAGCCTTTTGGTGCGAGGGATCCAATAGCCAAAACTCCTGTGCGTCGCCGTCCCAAACCAATTGTGATTGCATATTTGCCGTGGTAAGGCCACCATGGTAGCGGTAGAGCAGCCCATTCTTACCGACATACATGGTCATGGAGTCAGGAAGGTAAGGTAGCATTGCTGGCAGCACCTTGCCCTCATAACTTATGTGGTAGCCAATCACGCCCTCAAAAGGAGCGATATTGCTGGAGTCACTCACGAGCACTTCTTGGCCTTGTGCTGTGAGCATTCCAATGAGCGTAACCAGGGTCAAAAAAATATTTTTCATCATGAGTCATTCGCGCATAGGAAAGGCGGGAATGACCCGCCTTTCGGTATATCTACTATAGCGATAGCAAATTTCCTGCCATCACATGCCGCCTGTCATTTTTGCCATGTCAAAAGGCTCTTTGGCATACCCTTTTGGCAGCTTGAAGAGTTTTTTGTCGGGCAGGGTGGTGCTGATCTCTTTGGTGGTCACGGTAACCGTCATGCCCATTTGGGTAGTCATGACCTTCAAAGGGGTGCCTTTCACGCCTTTGATATCGAGCATACCCGACATGCCGCCACCAGAGCCTTGCTCAGCCTTGGGGATCGTGAATTTGTCGGTGACCCAGACATAAGACGTGTTTTCACCTTGTGCTGATTGGGCCACAATTTGATATTTTTGGCACTCATAGCCAGCAATGGTGATGATTTCATCCTCTTTCGTGATCACTGGATCTGCTGCAGCTGGCTCTTCATCCTTATTGGCTTTTGGATCCATGACGTAGATCGTCTCTTCGCTGTCTTTGATCATATAGCTCACGCCAGTCTTGGTTTTGGAGAGCGTGCGACCCATGGCCATCGCAGCCATGCCTCCTTGGATTTCCATAAGTACGTCGGTCTTCAATACTTTCAGTTCCATTGCGGTCGGAAGCATTGCTTGATAGGCTTCGATTCCTTCGCCCATGAAGTTGAATTCATATTTCATTGTGCCTTGAAAATTGGCTTGGGCAAATGCTGTGCCGCTCAGAAGCACAATTGCCCAAAAAATAGCGCTGAATTTTTTCATTTTGATTCAAGTAATTGAGTTGCAAATCTAAGGATATTCTTCAAATAGGAACATCCCCCATTGAATTCACTTCAAAGTATGGACGCGGTATGCTTGTACAAACTCCATGAAATCAGGATTGTCTTTCAAACCATAATACGTATGGTCATCGCGGGTGGGGACTATAGCATATAAGGTATTGATGGCGAGTCCATTCAGCTTAGCTCCCGCTGGCCAGAAGCGCAGACGGTTCTTGAATTGGATGAGCTGCTCCTCCCCGATGATATTGGCACGATAGATGAACACGGGCTTGCCGAGCCTCTGAGCCAAGGCTGCGATGCGTTGGTTTTCTGTACGACTTTCTGGCTTCAGTTCCTTGCCAGCCATGGGGAGGTAGTCGATCGTGATTTCATCAGACAGGGCTGCAAGTTTTGAGTTTTCAAGCAATTCGGTGCGCGCGCCGATGGAAAATGGAATCCCAGGGTAACTTTTGCGCAACTGCATCAGCAAAGTGCGCCAATGCTCGGTTTCCTTTGCGACTTGGAGCAAGGTTCCCCCGATGATGACACGCTCCAATGGGAAGCCTTTGAGCAGGTCGAGGTTACGGGAAATCTCCGTTTGCAATCCGGAAAACCAGGCCTTGAGATCTGCCGGATGACCGAAAGGGAAGAACTCCTCCTCATTGTTGTTGCAGAAGGCGAGTTGCAGACGCACGCGGTACTTATCAAGCAGGCCCTTGGCGTCCTTTGGGACATCGACCGGCACAACGGGGAGGCCGTTGCGATCGGCCACTAGGGGAACTTCTAGGATGAGGTTGCGCACCATAATGGAGCGCAGTTCGGCCAGGTTGGGGCTCAATTGTGCAGCATCGGCGGATTCATTGAGGCGCATCCCCATAGCGAGGGGCACTTCTGCACGCTCTAGATTCTGTGGTCCACAGGCCACGCAGAGCATGGTCAGCGCGATTACAAGAAGATATTTTTGCATTCTTGCAAAGATAGCATTTCAATGGATTCGCATGCTGCGGCGCTCCATCAAGTAATTTTCGAGGTGCTCCAGAGGCATCGCATTGAAGGTTTGGGCGGGACCCAAAAGCCCTTTGCGGGCCATCGAAATTCCATTTTCATAGTCGTGGAGAGCAGAGGCGCTATGCGCATTGGGGTTGATGGCTACTTTCACGCCGTGCTCGACCGCAATCCTGATCCATTTCCAATCGAGATCCATGCGCTGCGGATTGCAATTGAGCTCGATGACCACGTTTTCTGATGCGCAGGTCTCAATCACCGCCTCCATGTTCACGGGATAACTTGCTTTTCCAAACAGCATTCGCCCGGTTGCGTGACCCAGGATCGTCGTATAGGGATTGCGAATGGCACGCACAAGTCGCATCGTCGCCTCTGCGACGCTCATTTCCGATTCCTCGTGCATCGATGCGATCACGAAATCAAAACTAGACAGCTCTATCGAGCTCATTCCCAGGCTTCCATCTTGCAAGATGTCGAGTTCGACGCCTTTCAAAATCTTAAAAGGGGCAAGCCGTTGATTGAGGCGATCGATTTCCTTGTGTTGTGCCCTTATGGCATCCAAGCGCATGCCTTGGCCACTCGGGTGGTGGGGGCCATGGTCACTGACCCCCAAATATTGCATCCCCATAGCGCTGCAATGCAAAGCCATCGCCTCCAATGCATCACTGCCGTCGCTAGCTGTAGTATGTGCGTGCAGCAGGCCACATATATCCGTATGGTGTACGAGCTTGGGAAGACGACCTCGTAGCGCCAGCCTGATTTCATCTTTCCCTTCACGCAAGTTGGCGGGGAGATAGGGGAGGCCTGCCGCAGCATAGACCTCGGCTTCTGTGCGGTACAGTTGTTGTGGATCGACTTCGATGAGTTGCACATGTTCCGCACTGCCAGTTGTGCGAAACAATTCGAGGTAATAGTTGGCCCCTTTGAAATGAAAGGTGAGCGGGATCTGCGTGTCGCGCACACGTGCGAGCAGCATGTCTGCGCCTGCGGTCATGATTTCATAATGCTCACACCTGATCAGGTGTACCAAGACGGCATTGTAGTGGTCGGGATCGACGAGCATCTCGATGCCGTTGCAGATCGTGCAACCGCGCCGATATTCCCCTGTCAAATCAAAACGTGCGTTTGCGCCGAGTAGCTCTCGCAACTCGTGCTCGAGCATGGTCGCGAGTGGTCGCAGGTCGCTCAGTAAGAATGTCGTGCCATTGCAGCGCGCTTGAAGCAGGGAGTGCTTGACCTTTGC
Source organism: Bacteroidota bacterium (assembly GCA_031415375.1). Classification (GTDB taxonomy): domain Bacteria; phylum Bacteroidota; class Bacteroidia; order J057; family JADKCL01; genus JADKCL01. The sequence goes on from JANORP010000235.1 coordinate 7,293, forward strand.
TTGCGTCTTGGGGCCAAATCCTTTTTGTCGAACGAGTTGATTTTCAGTGACGGCATGGCTCAACGCAGCCATATCTGTGATCTTTAGTTCTTTCCAGACTATGCGCAAGCGCTTGGGGCCGAGACCTTGCAAGCTGAGCATCTCGCGCACGCTTGCAGGGATGCGCTCACGCAAGCGCATCAGCAAGTCGGTATCGCCCATCGTGAGCAAGTCGGTGGCATCTTGAAGCACGTCTGTCGTGATACCTGCGATCGCTGCCAAGTCTTCAAGGGTCGGCACAGTCGAGAGCAATTCAGGCGCTTGTCGCAACAAGGCAGCACTTTGGCGATAGCAAAGACTCTGTGATTCGTCACCCGTGAGCAATTCCAGCAAGTCTGCCGTGAGCAGCAGGCCTTCGGAAACGAATTTTCGATCCTTCATCTTGGTCGATGTAGGGAGCAGTGCCGTAGCCCTCCTGTATTCTGTGGCAATCATTCGATCCATCATTCAGCAAATATCAAGCCGAGGTGCAGGGGTACCCGTTTTTTGCACGGTTCCCGGCCCTGTAAATAAATGAGATGAATAATGGGGGCAAATGGTTGCTTGTCGTGGGAGAATTTTGCAGCCTTTCACGCAAACGGCACAGGGACACCTGTCATGCGACGAGGCGGGCAAGATTTGCAGGTAAAAAAAGAGATAAGGTGGATTAGTCCATCGAAGGCGAGACCAGTTTCTCTTTGACCTTTTCTTTGGTCACAGAAGTCTTGTCGAGCTTTAAACGGGCGTATTCTTGTGGAGGGAGATCCATGTATATGAAGTCAATGGGATCGGTTTTGACCGATTTCAAGCTTACTTCATAGTGCAAGTGCGGGCCCGTGCTCAGGCCTGTATTGCCACTGTAGGCGATCAATTGCCCACGTTTCACAGCCTGTCCAGGATGGGCGACCATTTTTGAAAGGTGCGCATACTTGGTCGCATAGCCATTGTGATGATTGATGTTGAGGCAGATGCCGTATCCGCTTTCGCCTGATTCGGCGACTTCGATCACACCATTGCCGCTGGCGTAGATCGGTGTGCCGACAGGGCATGCAAAGTCAAGGCCCTCATGAAACTTGGTCGCACCAGAGACGGGGTGGTTCCGATAGCCAAACCCACTGATCAGTGAGCCATTTACCGGCAATATGGAGGGCATATTGGCGAGGTCCTCATCGATGTGGTCGGCACGTTTTTGTACATGATCCAAACTCGTATTGAGAAGCGCGAGCTGGTCGCGCAAATTGGTAAGTCTAAAACTTGTCTTGCGGGCAGCATTGTTGAGCGACTTGTCAAAAATTGCTGATCCACCTGTGCCAGCTTTCCACCTGCTCTGCGGAATAGCATTTTCCCCAATAATGGGTAGGTAGAGGGTGTTTTCTTTTTCGTAGATCGAGGAGAGTTTGCCTTCAAAGGCATCCATTTTCCCATTGATTTCATTGAGGCGCGCCAGCAAACCCTCATTTTCTACGTTCAACTCCACAGACTTAAGTTGAACAAGATAGTGGTCGAAATAGTACTTGCCACCAAAGGCTGCCACTACGCCAAACAGCACGTAGAATAGCGTCTTGCGCAAGAAAAACTTGGAGGCCAACGTCTCAGGCAGATACGTGCAGGTCTCTGTATCGTAATAATATACTTGCCGTCTTTTAAGCATTCGCAAATTCCGTATGCGGGTCACACTGATAACCAAATGCAAGTTGCCTCTTTTGGGGCAGGGATTGTTTTCTACTTTTCAACAAAGAATCCACATTTTTGTGAATTGCAGGATATGTGTCAAGATTGGTTGTGTTTAATAGATTGGTAATTAAAGTAATATGTCATTCCATTGAAATAAGTTGTTCACAGTGATCAGTTCGATTCGCACCCCACAATGAAGCTATTTATAGCCGCTAGTTCATCGTTTCGAAGCGATGAATTCATAGCTTTGTAACATGAAGGATGAGTTTTTTTTGGGGCTGGGCTCCAATCTCGGCAATCGATTGGGGCAATTGCAATCATCATTGGCTGGATTGCTGTCAGGTGGGTGTCGGCTTGTAGCGTCGTCGTCGGTCTATGAGACCCCTCCTTGGGGATTTGAGGAGCAGCCAGCCTTTCTCAACGTTGTCGTGCAAGTATCCTATGAAGGCGACCCCATGGAACTCTTGCAACTCGCTATGAAGGTCGAGCATGCACTCGGGCGTGTGCGTGCAGGGCATTGGGGGCCACGCGCGATCGACATTGACTTACTAGCTTGTGGGCAGTTGCAGTTGCGTGGGCAGCGATTGGTATTGCCACATCCATTGCTGCAGGAGCGTGCATTTGTACTGCTGCCTTGGGCCGAGATCGCCCCAGATTTTGAGGTTGTGGGGCTGGGAATGACCGTGGCGACTTTGTTGGCGCGACTTCCACTAGCCGACATGGAGTCGATTGTCACGGTTGGGATACTGTCGCGAGCGCACTAAGCACACTTGCCAATATGCCATTTCGGGCAAAGGGATTTTAGGCTGAAGTTTTTGTGACTGTTAAAAGCGATCCTGCCAGTCCCGTCGCTTTGTGAGTTTGAGGTCTTTGAGCGTCGAGCTCTTGACATTGATCGTGAAGTTGTAGCTTTTGCGGTCGCCAAATGGGATCCAAGTCATCGACATTTCCCAACAATGCAGGTCGCGGTACAGCGTGAGCGAGGTGTAGGAGAAGTCATTTTTGGTGACGTCATAGCCTGTTGTGAAGCCGATCTTCCACTTGGGGGTCATGTTGAAATCCCCTGAAGTGTTGATCGTGAGCGTGGTGTCTTTGCGTATGCCAGTGTTGGAGTAGATCAGGTTGGTGCCAAGGTTTAGGTGCCATGGCACATCGAAATCGACATACAGGTCGCGGTAAAGTTTGAGATCGCTCAATTCTTGGGGCGTTGCATTTTTGGCTGTCTTTTGAGGCCCAGGATTCTTTTTGGAGGAGAGTGTCGTCCCAAATGTGAATGTCATGCTGCTCATTCGCCCGAGACTGCCATCTCTTACAAGGCTAAATGTATCGATACGAAGCCCCTCGGCAGTCACTGCATAGGGATCAAACGTGCCGTTTGCCTGAAAATTGAATTTGTTGTTGAGAAAATTGGTGCGGGCGACCAGGCTGATGGGGGAGAGGTTGAAGCTCTCCGCAGCAAAATTGTAGTTACCCGATAAGCCAAATGCATCCAATAAGGTGAAGCGTGTGTAGGGATCCTTGACCGTGGAATCTTGTGAAGCCACCTTGGGGCGGTATTTCATCTCCAAGATATTGTTGATCCCAAAATTGATGCTTTGTTGTTCACCAGCAGACGGTGCGCCTTGGATGCCACCTGCAAAACGGTTGAGGCGCTCCATTTTACCAGTGCTATCCGTTTGCACAGTTTGAAAAAAGCCCCATACGGGATCTGAGAAATCGGGCTTGTATGAGTAGCCCACTGTAGGTTGCAGAGTATGGCGCACGATCGTGCCCCTGCTGCCGCCTCCGCCAAATTTGCCATAGATCCGCGTGCTAGCATTTACGGATGCGTTGAAGTCGCGCGCTGCGGCAAACTGGTAGTTGTAGGTACTGATGACTTCATTTTTCAAGCCGTCGTATGCGTACTCCTTCGTGCGGAAATACCAGTATTCTCGGTAACCAATGCTCGGCTGCAGGTTGATGTACTTGGCGACGTTGAGTTGTGTGGAGATCGGGATGTTGTGGACCATGCCGCTGTTGAAGTAGTCCAGAGAGTTCTTTGTGACCAAACTCGTGTCTCCGCGCTTGATCTCCTGCACCTGAATCGTTCCCGTTGGGTCAGACAAGATCTTGAAAAGCAGCGAGTCGGGGACCGAGATCTGATTTCTCAAACTCATCGTGTAGTTCATCCCGATGTTGTGATACCAATGGGAACCGACCGCATTCTTGCCCTTGAAAGGAAAAATACGTGTGCGGTTGAGGGTCAAAGAGGGCAAATCGAGCGAAACTTGCTTGGTCTGCGTGTTTTGCGACTGATCGACGTTCAGATTGAGCCTCCAAGGGCTGTTGGCGAAGCTTTGGCTGAAGTTCACGGTCGATTTGAGCGTATTGCTCAGGTATTCTTGCTCGTTGTAGGTGTTTCGTTTGAAGTAGTTGCTCGAGCCTGCATTCACATTGGCTTGCAAGGTCGCCTGTGGGTTGATGACTTGGTCATGTTTCCACCGCACCCAGAAATTGGTCTCGCGCCGATAGTAGCCCTCGGGATCGTCGCGCTCTCCAAATCGCTGCACACCATATTCGACTTGGAAATTGCCCTCGTACTTGTAGCGCTTGTTGTAGGCAGAGCCGACTTCCAGACGATAGCCGCCTTTGGAGAAGATATCCCCCCGAAAGAGCAAATCCACATGGTCATTCAAGGCAAAATAATATCCACCGTTGCGCAAAAAGAAGCCTCGGTCGGCCGACTCGCCATAAGTGGGCATCACCA
>JANORP010000236.1:0-20705 GCA_031415375.1 Bacteroidota bacterium
CAACCGCATCTGTGTAACAGCATCGGTCGATTTTGTCGATTTCCGTTCCCCGATCCATCTTGCCGAGGTCGTCTTGCTGGAGGCTTTTGTGACCCGGTCATTCAATACCTCGATGGAGGTGCGCATCGATGTCTGGGCAGAAAATATGCAGCAAGTCAACGGTAAGCGGTTTTGCAACTCGGCCTATTACACCTTTGTCGCCGTCGATCAATCTGGACGTCCGATCCCGGTCATCGAGATCGAGCCAGATACCGATATCGAAAAAAAGTACTTTGAAGGTGCCATGCGCCGCAGAGAGTTGCGCTTGGTGAGTGCGGGTCGCATGAAACCAGAAGAGGCTCTCAATCTGAGGGATTTTTTTTCGCCTGAATGATTGTTACAACATGGATTAATTCGCCTAGAAATTCCAAAAAAGAAGATCGAAAACTGAATGATCCGTAATTTGAAACCATTTTTTGCATACTTTTAGGGTGGAATTGAGCCTACGTTCTCGCTATTGAGTACATATTTTAGAAGTTTATCAATGACCTCGATCGATACGAATATTGACAAGCTGGATCGCAAGATCCTGAACATCTTGATGCAGGATGCGCGCACGCCATACCTTGAAATTGCCCGCAGTTGCAACGTATCAGGGGCCACGGTACACCTGCGCATCCAGAAATTGGAAAAGACAGGTATCATCAGGGGTTCACGGCTCATTGTCGATCCCGCAAAGTTGGGTGTGAGCATCTGCGCCTATCTAGGTATCTATCTAGACCGTGGATCGCATTTTCATGAAGTGGTCGATGAGCTCAAAAAAGTTCCTGAAATTGTGGAATGTCACTATACCACAGGGATTTATTCAATCTTTGCCAAGATCTATTGTCGTGATACCGCCCACTTGCGCGAGGTCCTCAACGACAAGATCCAAGCCATCCCAATGGTGCTGCGCACTGAGACACTTATCTCATTGGAAGAAACTTTTGAGCGACAAATCATCCTCGACAGCGAAGAATGAGGCCTTCCAATTCCTTTTTTTACTTTGGTCTGGTATTGGTGCTGACATCCCTGTCTGCTTGTAAAAATAAGCATGCCGACCTTATCCTCACCAATGGCATCTTTCACACGATGGATCCCAAGGGCAGGATCGCGCAAGCCTGCGCGATCAAAGACGGGAAGATTGTAGCTGTTGGTCGCACAGACGAGCTTCTTTTTGCCTTTGAAAGTGATTCCATTATGGATTTGCGCGGGGGACAAGTGTTTCCAGGATTTATCGATGCCCACTGCCATTTCTACGGGTATGCCATGAATCAAGAGCATGTGAGCCTTGTAGGCACCACCTCATGGGAAGAATGCTTGAGCCTTGTCGAGGAATTTTCCAAGAACCATCAAAATGCTTGGATTTTGGGACGTGGTTGGGATCATACACGCTGGGCCAAGCAACAATTTCCCGATTTGAAGGTGCTCGACCAAAAGTTTCCAGATAAGCCCGTCTTTCTCAGACGCATCGGTGGTCACACCGCCATTGCAAATTCCAAAGCCTTGGAACTTGCCGGGATTACCACGAACACCAAGGTCTCAGGCGGCCAAATTTTCAAGAAAAACGGGCGTCTTACGGGCGTCTTACTCGACAATGCCATGGAACTCGTCGAGCAGGTGATCCCAAAACCCAGCGACGCCGACATCAGCCGATTGCTGATTGAAGCCGAGAAGAAGCTCTTTGCGGTTGGCCTGACGACGATCTCAGATGCTGGACTAGATCTCCATATCATCAATCTCATTGACTCCTTGCAGCGCGTTGGTTTGCTGCGCATACGTGTGTATGCGATGGCCAACCCGAGTCCTGAAAACTTTGACCGTTTTCTCAAAAGTGGTCCCTATAACAATGGTCGCATGCATGTGCAATGCTTCAAGGCCTATTGCGACGGCGACCTTGGCTCGCGTGGTGCATGCCTATTGCAGCCGTACAAGGATGAACCTAGCAACCATGGATTGATCCTCACCCCCCCCGATTCCCTGCGCGCTTGGGCAGCCAAAATCTACAAAGCTGGCCTGCAAATGGCCACCCATTGTATTGGTGACTCTGCCAATCGCATGATGCTGCGCATCTACAGCGAGGTCCTCAAAGGCAAAAACGATGCCCGCTGGCGCATCGAGCATGCCCAAGTCGTGGACACCAACGATTTCGTCAAGTTCAGGCAATACAATATCTGGCCCTCCGTGATGCCAATCCATGCCATATCTGACCGCCAATGGGCAGAAGACCGCGTGGGCAAAGAGCGCATGAGAGGTGCCTATGCCTACAAGACCTTGTTTGTCCAAAACAACTTCATTGCCTTTGGAAGCGACTTCCCTGTCGAGGACATCAATCCTATTTTGGGTTACCATGCTGCGATCGCCAGAGTCGATTTGGAAGACAATCCCTACGGCGGATTTCACAAAGAGGAGGCTGTCGGCCGCGACACCGCCCTCAGGGCGATGACGATTTGGGCGGCTGCCTCCAATTTTGAGGACCATGAAAAAGGCAGCATCGAGGTGGGCAAATTTGCCGACTTTGTGGTCTTGGAAAAGGACCTCTCGACCATGCCCGAAAAACAAATCCCCTATGCGCGCATTCGCTACACAATCCTAGATGGTAAAATTGTGTTTTCTGGGGCAAACTGATTAAGTTTGGGTGCAAGGAAGAAGTAGGCGCTGTTCCACCTAAGACCAAGTCTCCTCCCCTTCCAACCCTGCCACTTGGCAGCTCGTAAACACTGCACAGAAGCATATTTTTCGCATGTTAAGTCAAAGACAGCAACTTAAACTTAAACAACTGATCTCGCCACAGCAGATTCAGTTTATCAAGTTGTTGCAAATCCCCACCGCCAATCTAGAAGCCCGCGTCAAAGAGGAACTTGAGGTCAACCCTGCACTCGAGGAGGGCCTTCCCGAATTGGAGAGCGAACAAGAATCCAGCAGCGAGTACGACAACTTTGGCGATGCCAACCGCAACGATCGTGGCAACAATGAAGGCGAGGAGCGCGAGTTCAACCTCGATGACTACATGCAGCAAGACTCCTACAACTACAAGGAGAAACTGCCTAGCAACAGCGACGATGACGATGACTACGAAGCGCCGATCGTGCAGTTGCAAAGTTTTGGAGAGAGTCTCTATGAGCAGATGGGCCTGCTCGTGCTCAATGAACGTGAGCGCACCATTGCCGATCACCTGGTCGGCAGCATCGATGAAGACGGCTATTTGCGCCGTCCCATCCCTGCAATCGTAAACGATATGAGCTTCAGGTACAACTTCAGGGCTACTCCTGAAGAGGTAGAGGCCGTCTTGCACCAAGTGCAAAGCTTTGACCCGCCAGGTGTCGGTGCGCGCGACCTGCGCGAGTGCCTCCTCATCCAATTGCGGCGCAAGGAGCAAACCAAAGATGTGCAGGTTGCCATCAAGATCGTGAACGAGTACTTTGAGGAATTTTCCAAAAAGCACTTCAAGCGCCTGCAAAGCATCCTTGGGATCGACGAGGACCGCATGAAAGATGTCTATGCGCAGATCACACACCTCAATCCCAAGCCCGGTGGCTCGCAGACAAATGTCAAGCATGAATACATCATCCCCGACTTCCTGCTGAGCGTCGAGAATGGTGAAATCGATGTCAAGCTCAATGGCCGCAATGCCCCTGAACTCAAGGTGAGCTACAACTACATCAAGATGTATGAGGAATACCGCGCCCAGCAAAAAAAGCGAAAAAGCGAAAGCGTCAAGGAAACCCTGGATTTTGTAAAGCAGAAGATCGAGTCAGCACAATGGTTCATCGATGCCATCAAACAACGGCAGTTTACACTGCTCAATACAATGATGGCCATCGTGGAGCGGCAGCGCGACTTTTTCATATCTGGGGGAGATGAGCGCAAGCTGCGTCCCATGATTCTCAAAGACATCGCCGAAAAGGTAGAAATGGACATTTCCACCATCAGCCGCGTAGCCAACAGCAAGTTTGTACAAACCGACTGGCAGATCTATCCCTTGAAATACTTCTTCACCGAGGGCATCACCACCGACAGTGGCGAGGAAGTCTCCAACCGGGAGGTGAAGCGTATCTTGGAAGATCTGATCGAAGGCGAAAGCAAGAAAAAGCCCCTCTCAGACGACAGGCTTTCAGAAATACTCCAAGAAAAGGGCTATAACATTGCGCGGCGCACCGTTGCCAAGTACCGTGAGCAGATGAATATCCCTGTCGCAAGATTGCGCAAGGAGGTCTGATGGCTAACTACGCCCCGGTTCCTCCCCTCTTATGGGTCGCAAGGATTCTATCCCTCATTTTTCATCCAATTTGGTTACCGCCCGCAATTGCTGCTTGGCAGGCTTGGGGCGATCCTGAGATGCCCAAATTGTTGTTGGTCATCTTCATTTGCATCGTGGGTTTTCCAGGTGCAGTCACGCTGTTGTGGATGTGGCTACGTGCCGAAGTCGATATCTATGTGATCGCGCAGGCCAATCGCCTTGTGCCGATGGTCTCCACATTGATCGGTTTGGCTTTCTTTGCTGTCGCCAATGGTGCTCTCCTACCTGAGCGCCTTTTTCAAGGCAAATTGATGGCCGTACTTATCCTTTTGGTCTTCATCAGCATCCTCGTCAATTTGTTCTGGAAAATCTCCGTGCATCTGTTGAGCTGGGGGGCAGTCGTCACATTTGTAGCCGTCCACGGAACCACGACAGGCAATTGGTGGGAATTCATCGTTGCACTCTTGATCTCAGGAGTCGTTGCTTGGGCACGTATCCATGTTGGTTCACATGACCGTGCGCAAGTGATCGTAGGTTGGTGCGCAGGGGTCGCTGCCGCAGGATTGATCGTGATAGCCTTCCCTTAATGAACACACATTCCTAAGCAGCATAGAATAGTATATATCAACTATTTCGCTTGGCAAGCAGCACCTCTTCCACCTTGTCCAAAGTTTTTTGTTGCGGCAAAAACGGCAATGGGAAATCGTGGATGCCAAAGCCCAAGGTGCGTACAGCGATCATACCACGCGCTAAGGCATAACTTTCATAAACGAACTCAAGCAGTGTTCCAGCCCCAAGCAGCCCATCGGCTGTCAATAGATTGCCCAAGTCAGGAACTAGAAACTCGAATACACAATTGTGTGTGAGCGGCACGATACGCTGGTCATAACTCACCTCGACGGAGATATGCACAATCACCAGATGCCTACTGGACTCGATGTCAAAATCAAACTCGATATGGGTCTCCATTTTACCGGCCTCAAAATGAGCCAATACATCAAGCGGAAATTCCGCGACAAATACGCTCAATTCCTTTGAACGATCAACACGGCTGTAAATGGCTTTCATTGGAAGGGAAGGGTTGGAAACTATCGTGATGAATTAATATCGCCTTGGATGGTGCTTGGGAAAACGATGAGCCAACTGGCGCACGAAACGGTAGCTTCCAAACTCTTTCCTTTGCGACTGCCTTAGCCGCCGTCACACCTTCACTAGCTATTGGTTGACTAGAAATATGCAGCAGATCGACGCCGAGTGCGTCCTCAATCAGGCAAAGGGTTTCCAGCGTAAAATTTTGCTTTCCTGAAAGCCACTTGCTAATCTCAGATGGCCTCTTCCCAAGTTTTTCCGCAAATTCTTTTTGCGTCAATCCTTGCTGCACGAGCGCATCGGCTATTTGGGCGGCCACCTCCATTTTAAGATGTATAGCCCGCGTCACCTCCACGGGAATGGTGCGCATGAAGTCACCGATAATGTCTCCTGTGTCTGAGTGATTTGTTCCTTCAATCTTCATCGTCGTCAAAGTCAAATTTTAAGTTTCCAACCAAGTCATTACCGTTCCACCTGATTTCTTTGCTGCTCAGTCGCTCATCGATGAGAAGTGAGATCTCGCGCATAGCGCGATTGGTAAGCGTGAGACGCGCATCTTGCTGCAAGGTGCGTATGGCTTTGGCCTTGTGTCCTCCGTTTCCCAATACGACTGCGACTTTTCCATAACGAATGCAGTACATTCGCAATTTGCTGCCTTTCATGTCGTAGAGTGCGCACACGCCATCCCCGGCGCGACCTTCCCATTCCTTAAAGAAGTTTTCTCGTGCTCCAAATCGATGGGCCATCCCATCGATGGTGGTCAAGATCTCTGCGACTTCATTGCTATAGTCTTCTTTATAGCTGAGGACAAAGTCTTCCAATTCGTTGGTTTTTCTATCAATGAACTTAATGGTATAGAATGTCGCGGCTCGCCCCGACATTCTTTCTACTTTCACCACCTCAAAGGTACGATTCACTTTTGGGTTATTTTTATTTTTCTCTCATTTTTTTCAACTTTTAAATTACGTGAGTCTTTTTCAAAATCGAAAATGCGTTTCGGGGGCTTGCAATATTTGATTGGATGGGTTCCCTGCGCTTCCTAATCCGCGTTTTCTTGCTTAATTTTCGAGCTGCTGCAGATGGCAACCCGATACATTATTTATATGTCTGAAATTCTCCAATACGAGGTTCGAGATAAGGTAGCGACGATCACGCTCAATCGACCTGAGCGCTACAATGCGTTTGACAACCCACTAAGTTTTGAATTCATTGACGCGCTCAAAGAGGCTCGCAAAGATCAGAATGTGCGTGCAGTCGTGCTCACAGGAGCTGGCAAGGCTTTCTGTTCTGGTCAAGATTTGCAAGCAGTCGCAGGGACCAAGCGCAGTCTCGGCGAATCTGTAGATAAGCGCTACAATCCAATGGTGCGCTTGATCACGCAGACAGAGAAACCATTCATTTGCCGCATGAACGGTGTCGCTGCTGGCGCAGGCGCGAGCATGGCCCTCGCCTGCGACTATGTGATTGCGGTGGACACTGCCAGCCTTGTTTTCGCATTCGCCCGGATTGGACTTGTGCTCGATAGCGGATCATCGTTTTTTCTCCCTCGACTTGTGGGGCGTCAGAAAGCCTTTGAAATCGCTACGCTCGGCGAGAAAATCACGGCAGCCGATGCCCTGCGATTAGGTCTTGTAAATCAGGTTGTGCCTGCCGACATGCTCGACGAAGCTGTGCAGATCATCGCCCAACGCTATGCTGCTGCACCAACCAAAGCGATTGGTCTCATCAAGCGCATGCTCAACCGCAGTTACGAATCGTCCCTAGAGGAGATGCTGGAGCAAGAGAAATTTGGACAGGAAATCGCTGGCCGAACCGAAGATTATCAAGAAGGCGTAAATTCCTTCATTGAAAAACGCCCTCCCAATTATCAAGGCAAGTAATATTGAATGGGCGCTCGTGCCGCAGACGCGCGTGCATCCTTGGCATGTGCCCGAGGCACCACATGCACGCGTGTATTTGAAACGTGAGGACCAAGGCCAATTTGCGATCACCGCTGGCAAGCTTCGCAAATACGCATCACTCATCCCACATCTCCAGATCCTAGGTGTACGGCAAGCTGTCGTCATTGGCAGCGAAAATAGCAACCACGTAGTGGGCATTTGTCAGTTATTGTTGGAGCGTAACATAATGCCTATTCCCTTCCTCAAAAAAGGGCATTCTGAAGGAACCAACCAAATGCTGTTGCAATTGATGATTCCCAAAGCGCAATGGATCCGTATTGAACATGCAGACTGGCCTCAGGTCGAGAAGAATGCCGTAACTTGGGCTGCTGCCCAAACAAGAGCAGGTAATCCGACCTCTGTCATCCCCGAAGGAGCCTGTATGCCAGCTTCAATGGTCGGGGCGACGACACTTGCCGCAGATATTCAAAGAAATGAATCGACCTTAGGATTTCAATTCTCTGATATTTACATCGATGCAGGCACTGGTCTCAGCGCCGCTGCATTGGTGATGGCTTTGCAAGACCTCCACATGCAGGCGCGCGTGCATGTGACATTGATGGCGGATTCCGAAGAGGTATTCTTGGAAAAAGTAGTTGTTTTTGGTCAATGGTATGCGCAACTGTTTGAGCAATCGCAACGCAATTGGTGCAACCAGATGATACTCCACCGACCAATCCTAGGCGCTTCCTACGGAAGTGTAAATGGTAAAGTGATCGACATGATTAAAAGATATGCGGCGCGTGGCATCCTTACCGATCCCATTTATTCCGCAAAGCACATCGCGACTGCTGAGCATACCATCGCCCAGTCGATCGACACGTCCCGCGTGAGCTTGATCATCCATAGCGGCGGCGCACAGGCTCTCCCCGGCTATGGACACCTATGGCGCGAAGAGTGAGCGCCTTGCAACCTGCTACAGCAAATATTTCAGAATCCAAGTAAGTAGAAGTGCCAAACTACCCACCAACCATAGTGGAATCGGAGCATAACGATGCCAAGAAACGCCCAATTTGAATTGGGCATAGCCCAGCAAAATCCCCTTTTCCGCAAAAAAGGCAATCACAGTTCCCGCTGCAATCCCCGCAATGCCAAACCTTGGCAGCAAGAGGAGACTTAGACCGACACTGAGCACCAGCTCCACACCGGCACTCAAGCTCATGACGTAGGTTTTTTGAAACCCGCGCACCACCGATTGAGGAAACATCAAACGCGGGATCGCCAAGAGCAGGAAAATATCAAATACAGGCATAGCAAGCGGAAACCTTCCCTTGAAGAAATATTCAAATAGCGGCCCGCTGAGCACCAACAGTAAAATCGACAATGGAAACATCGTCCACATCAACCGTCGAGAACCTGCTCGCAATCCTTGCAAAGCTACATCTAGCGTATGATCACGCACGCCCGCTGCAATCTCACCAGCTCTCACAATGCTCATCGAGTTGGCGAGCAACAATACAAGCGGAAATTCCTTTGCACCATATCTAAAATCCACAAATTGATCGGGGAAAAAACGTTGCACCAAAAAGCCATCTACATAGACAGCACTCTGGCTGAGTAAGGTTGCAAGCAATAGTGGCGAGCTGATCTTCCAAATCGATTTCAATGTGCCACGCTGAGGCAATTGCCCCAAAAGAATGTGCCGAGTCGCAGATACTAGCCAAATACACTTTGTGAATGCGACGAAGAGCAACATTAGGACAACCCCCTCGATTTCCCAACCGATATACAATGGAAGCATCACGGCGATACAATACCCTATGGCTGAATAGAAACCGAACCACAGTAGGGGCTGCCGGCGGTCATAGGCGATGTAATGATAAGGCAAGGTTTGGCTCAGGGTCTCCAATGCCAAATAGACCGAAAATAGAAGCACCAATTCCAAGTTGAGGCCCTTATACATATATGTGCCGACCAAGCCGCAAGCAATAGCACTGCCTAGTGCAAGACTCACAGCAATTCCGACTGTCGTCTTTTGGATGGCATCACCGTGTAATGGATCAGATCTTTTTTGCAATAGGAGAAACCCATCTAGCAATCCACCAACCCAGAAGAAGGTTGTACTCCCACCAATGAGCATCAGCGTCTCAAAGTCATCGATGAGCCGTTGTGGCGCAGCAAGCCAAGCCATTGCTATTGCCGCCAGTATCAGCGCACCAAAACGCATGATCTGAAATACCTGATAGGCAAACGAGGCCCCTTGCATAATCCGAAGGATGGATGTAAATTTATCTTTCAAGCGGCTGCATTTCGATCTTCAAAGACGGAAAAAAGCAAAGCTAAACCGTTTTTTGGCATGATGTTACGGCAAAAATTTATCCTTTTCCCAAAGCGGGCAGAAACAAACTGTGTCACCTACGCCCAATAATCCAACGGCTATATTGACCAATTGAGGCTTCTAGCATTGGATTATCGCTTCATATCAGTGGGAATAGGGCAAAAAATGCCTAGACATCTACGTAATCGAACGGTGTTCTTTATGTTGCATCAATGACTTTACGAGTGCGATATTAGATTCATAATTTTAGGTAGGACTTAAAAAACACATTGCCATGAATGCCTTGTTAGCACTTTTAGCCTGGTTGCTCGGAATCTTCAACCCATCTCATGCGACTGCAGATGCAGTACCTGGAATCGGGACGAGCGAAATTTCTGTGAATGATTCACGCGACATCCACATCATCAATACCAACCCCCGCACAGTGGTTGCTTTGGAAGATACCCACTTTAGACCAAACCGCTAATGAATGGTCTTCACGCAAGTTTCCCCAGTAAGATCAAGGAATCTTTTTCAAAGATTCCTTGATCTATGTTTCAACCCTAGGATCGTCATTGGTAGATGCGGTCTTTGGCTTTAAAATAGTATGTCTCTTTTTTTAGTCATCAAGAACCTATATTCTTGACAATAGCAGGGTAGTTGGAAAGAAATTGCGAATGTTATTCCGTAATTTTTTCTTAAGTTTGTCTCAATTTCTCGGAAAAGGAAATATTAAACTTGTTATCTTTTAGTATGAGTATGAAGAAATTTACCACACTTGCGCTTGCTGGTTTGGTGGCTACTTCCGTCTTCGGGCAACAACCCGCAAAACAGAAGTTTGTTGCCAGCCCTGAGCAGATCAATGCTACCGCTCAAAATGTCAAAAACCAGATGATTTTCCATGACGTGGAAAACACCTCGATCGTGCGTGCAGTCACCCTGCCCATCGGTCCAGTTGTTTCCCCAAATGGCAAAGTCGCTGCCGTGAACCCGATTATAATGGGCTCCTCCTCCAATGCTTTTACCATCCTTCGCCAAGAGCAAAACCAAGTTTTTGCAAATGACGATTTGGACGCAGTGGGCTTTACCCACCGCAACAACGCTGCTGTCTATGGTGGCTCTAGCGGCAACTTGCGCTACGACCTCTCTATTGACGGTGGCACTACATTCACCAACGATATTGGCCCAGTCAACCCAACGTTGAGCTTGCCATCACGTTATCCACAAGGCATGCTCTATAACCCAGCTGGAAACACAAACCCGCTGGCTGCATATCACGTCAATTTTTCCCCAACCCTGGGTAACCCTACTTGGGATGGCGTGTTCAACGGCGTGAGCCTCTTGACACAAGGTGCTCCGGTAAACCCAACCGAGCACTATGACTTCCAAGGCACAGGCACATTGCTCGCTGGTGGTCTTTGCGAAGGCTTGCCAGGTGAATTCTGGTCAGTCGATGGCAAGTACAATGGTAGCAACCAAACTGGCCCAATCACCATATTCAAAGGTGTTTTCGCCGCTGGTGATGTAACATGGACCAATACCCTAAGCCTCGCGCCAAACAATGACCTCACTTTTGACGGCAACCCAAAAATGATCGGTCCAAACATTTCCTTCTCTCCAGACGGATCTGTGGGTTGGATCGCTTTCTTGGGCGACATCGTTGGCGGTGTCGATTCAGTGTACTCTCCATGTTTCTCCAAGACTACCGACAACGGTGCAACTTGGAGCACAACTGTCGAGTATGATTTGAATACCTTGGCTTGGGTCAAAGACAGCTTGCAATCCCTCTGGACTGACTCCTTGGGCAATCCTGCTGCAGACGGCATCGCATCAGGCGCATTTGACTACGACTTCACTGTCGATGGCGACGGCAATCCTCACATGGCAGTTGTCATCTGTAACCATGCTACCACTGGCTATTCTGTAGGATCAGGAACAGCTAAGTTCATGGCCGACGTGTATAGCCCAGACGGTGGTGCTACTTGGAATGTTGCTTACATCTCCCCAGTGCTTACCTTCCGTACCCAAGCATTTGGTGGAACAGCTACTACTGTCACGATGGACAACAATACACAAATTGCACGTTCACAAGATGGTCAATACATTTTCTTTGCATGGTCTGACTCTGACACCGCGTTGGTGACAGGCAATCAAAACGGTATCGGCTTTGGCGTATCTGACAATGAGGCACCTAACCTCCGTATCTCTGCTTTGAATACCGCAGACTGGACACAATCCTATCCTAAATTGGTCACCGATGGTGACTTGATCTGGGAAGGCCGTGCCTTGTTCCCTACCATGGCTCCTACCGTGTTGAGCGATGGTGCAGGTTGCTTCAAGCTGCCCATCGTGTTGGCCGACATGCCTGCTAATGAGCCAGTTGATCCTACATTCTTCCACTATTTTGGAAATGACGCCACCATCTGCTCCAGCACCTTGTGCGATCCAGGACAAATGACTTTGGCATGGGATGCTTTCGCCTTTAGCGGTGCTTCACCAGTATGCGCCGTTGGCGTGAAAAACAACGTGGAAAGCAACGTGGTTTTGGGTAACGCTTACCCTAACCCAACTGCCAACAACGCTGTGATCACCTTTGAACTTCCTACCGCAGGCACGATCACCATTGATATGGTGAACATGTTTGGTCAGCAGGTTGCTGTCCTCGCCAACGGCGAGTACAACTCTGGTGCACACAAAGTTGTCGTGAACACTGAGAAATTGGCCGCTGGCGTGTACTTCTACAGCCTCCGCACCAATGACCAAGTGTTGAGCAAAAGACTCGTGGTTTCCAAGTAATTGGAATCCACAGATAATTCAAAAGGGCTGACCGCAATGGTCAGCCCTTTTGTTTTGGCATCCCTTCCAACTTCAAATTGGTATCAAGAATACCATCTCAGGATTCAAGATTTTCCCGTATTAGATCCGGCCATCGCCATCCAATCAAGATTGAGAACATCATAATGTAGGCATTGGTAAGCGTATGCAAATATTTGCAGGAGATTGTATGTGCTCAAATTCAAAAAAATTGTAACTTACCTTTCGACTAAATCCAATTTATCACTTATGAGAAAAACACTACTCCTTAGTACACTGGCAATCATGGCTTTTCCAAGCTTGGGCTTGGCGCAACAGCCTACCCAAAAGCGCATTGCAACTCCTGCCCAGATACAGCATCGCGATAGCTACAAGCCAAAATTTGATGCAATCGCCAATAGCTACAACGATGAGTACCTCCTCAAGGCCCGCCCGATTGCCACACCAGCCAATGCACCGGTCTCGATTGGCAAAGTCTCAGCGGTGAACCCTATCGGCCTAGGCACGGCATCCAATGCACTTACCTGCTTGCGCACCGAGCAAAACCAGGTTGCAGTTGACAACTTGACCGATGCCGTCGTGTTCATTCACCGCCAAGACGTCACCGTCTGGGGCGGAGGAGGCACTGAAAATGGAAAGTATCGATATGATATTTCCATAGACAACGGAGCGACCTTCAACAATGACATCGGCCCCCTTCAAACGACCTATACCAACTACGGTCGCTACCCCAACGTTGCATTCTTCAACGAAACGGGCACTAGCAACCCACTGAGCGAGAAAATTGTTTATCAAGGTCCTACCAACCGCTTCCCAACACCGGGATGGATCGGTCAGGTCAATGGGCTCTCGGATGTTGCAACGTCAAACCCGATCACGGCCACTGAACATTATCAATTTGACGGAAACAATGTCTTGCTTCCCGGCGGTCTTTGCGAAGGACTCCCAGGTGAGTTCTGGTCGGTCGAGTATTCCTTTGATGGTACCAACTTGATGGATTCGATCCGTGTTTTGAAAGGGACTTACAACACAGGAACAAGTGACATTGATTGGCGATTGTTCCAAAGGATTGATCCAGGCTACGACAAGACATTTGATGGCACCATCGCATCCGTGGGTCCCAATATTGCCTTTTCACCCGACGGTATGACTGGCTATATCGGTATCGTATCCAACGTCTTGTCAGGTACCAACACCAACAATGAAACCTTGCTACCCGTTTTTTGGAAGACCACCAACGGTGGCGCAACTTGGGGCAATGCGATGGAGGTCGATCTGGACGCGATACCATGGATTTCAGATTCATTGCAGACACTTTGGATAGACTCCCTTGGCAATCCAGCCTCCGATGGTCGTGCCACCACTGCATTTGACTTTGACATGGTCGTCGATAGCCGTGGCAACCCACATATGGGTGTAGTCATCGGTACCTCCGCTGGCGGATTTTCCATTTCCTCTGCCTTGGCTAAATTCATGAGCGATGTGACCTCCAACGATGGTGGTGCGACGTGGGAAGTCACCTTCCTGAGCCCAGTACTCACCTTCAGAGGCACTTACGGAAGCGGCTCCGCTCCGATCGACATCGACAACTTCCCCCAGGCGGCCCGCGATGATGCAGGCGATCACGTATTCTTTACCTGGGTGGACTCAGACACCTCTGCCCTCACCGGTTCCATGAACGGCATTGGTTTCGGTGTCGTTTCCAACGATGCCCCAAACCTGCGTGCAGTCGCCAAAGACATCCCCAACAATACACAGACCTACCCAATGCTCATCTCCGATGGAGATATCTTGTGGGAAGGCCGCGTCCTAAACCCAATGATGTCTGAGAAAGTTTTGATGAACGGCACCAATGCTCAATTGCCGGTGGTCGTCTTGGAGTTTCTTCAAAATGACCCGAATGCACCTGCCAAGTTTTGGTACTTTGGCAACGACATTTCCTTTGACCTCAATGACCCCACCATTTGGTGCTATCAACCCCTGATGGAGTTGGGATGGACCTCGTTCACGACTCCAGGCTTTACCCCAGTATGTGCAGTCGGCACAGACGCAGGCGTGGGACACGCGACCGTCGAATTGTATAACTGGTATCCCAATCCTACCAACGGCCTTGCCAAGATAGGCTTTGACTTGCCAGCAACCATGTATGTGAACATGGAAGTTACCAATATCTATGGTCAGCACGTCTCCACTTTGGCGCAAGGCGAACTCAATGCTGGCAATCACATTGTGAGCATGGAAACTAGTCGACTCGCAGCAGGTGTATATTTTTGCCAGCTCCAAGCTGGACAAAAAACGTACTCTAAAAAATTGGTTGTGACCAAGTGATCGCAGCGCAATAGAACCTTATGCGGCCATTCATCTAGAGTGGCCGCTTTTTTTTGCATAAGTAGAGACGATTGCGTACCTTAACCACTAAGCTCTTTTTGTATGCAGAACCGGGTTCGCGGATCGTCGCCTCAATCAGCAGATATGTTCAGTTTATCAGGCTCAGGCTCGCTAGGTAGATCGTCTCAATTGCATTTTGCGGGTTTGGCCATTCAGATAAGCACACAATGGAACATGTCATCGTCCGCGACCCGGATTTTTTCCCAATCTCCCTTGAAATATGAAATCTGGAACAACTCTACACTTCTAACCTCCGTAGAGCAAAAGGCAATAAATAGTCATTTTTTTGCGCGTTTCCGTATTTATTCATTATTTTTGGGCATTAGAATTTAATATTTCCCCCAACTACAATATGGCTTCAGAAGCACCAAAAGGTATCAATACAGGCAGGATCATCTCGATTGTGATCGGCGCCGCACTCGTCGCTGCACTCGCCTTTTTCATGTATAGCTACTATGACTTGAAAAAGATCACAGAGGAAAAAGAGCTCAACATTGAGAATCTCACTGCCGAAATCGAGCAAGTCGAGCAAGATCTCGATGACTACAAGGCCGATTTGGAAAACAAAGACATCGCACTCGAGGAAAAGGAGCGCCTGCTCGCTGAGAAGACTCAGCAATTGGTCGAGAAACAAAAGAAGATAGATCAATTGGTCAAGAGCAACAAGATCTCACAAGCAGATGCCGAGCGCCTGAAAGGCAAAGTGGAGCAATTGGAGTTCTACATCAAGAAATACCAAGCTGAGATTGATGAACTCAAGATTCAATTGGCTGAAAAAGAAGTGCAAATCGCCACGATGGGTGGCACAATTGACACCATTTCTGGCAAGCTCAGAAATACCCAAGGAAAGCTCGATGAAACAACTTTCCAGTTGGAAACAGCCAAAATTTTGAATGCGAGGCCATTTTACTACTTCCGCACAAAACAGAGTGGCAAGGAAATAGAGGAAACATCGTTCCGTGTTGGTCAATTGGATGGCATGAAGATATGCTTTGACGTGAATCAGAACCTCGCTGCCGATCGTGGCTCCAAAGAAATCTACCTTCAGGTCAAAGGCCCAGATGGCAAAGTCATCCGCGATGAGGGCAAGTCTGGATTTTTCCAAGCCAATGGCGAAGACCTTGCCTATTCCAGCAAGACCACCATCAACTACAACCGCGAGGCCATGAAGGTCTGTGTCACTTTTGACAAACCTAGCACCTATGAGTATATCAAGGGCGATTACAAAGTAATCGTGTATTGCGAAGGTTATGACATCGGAAATTCAAAGTTTGCGGTGAAGTAATCGTTTTTTCTGTCAACAGAAAGCCGCAGGCTCGCTTGCGGCTTTCTGTTTGAATCGACATCGTTTTATGACTGAAAACAAGTTGAAAAGCCTCGGTACAGGCAAAATTGTGTCCATCGTCTTGATCGCCGCACTGATCGCTATGGTCGTCTTTTTGATCGTGCAAAATATGGGTCTCAAAAGCCAAGTGGATGAGAGCCAAGATACAGCGGAGAGCCTCACGGCAGAAATTGAGAATGTTGAAAAACGACTCAACGAATATGAGTATGTACTCAACGAAAAGGACCTCGACGTCGAGAAAAAGCAGCAAATGCTGAATGAGCGAGACTCCCTCATCCAAAGCAAAGACCTCAAAATCAATGATTTGTTGCGCCGCAACAGAATCTCCCAACAAGAGGCTGAGACCCTGCGCGGACGCATGGAGCAATTGGAGCACTACGTCAAAAAGTACCAAGGGCAAATTGATGTTTTGAAGCAGGAACTCGCCCTTAAGAATGAAGAGATTGACAGCCTCAAAACCGTCATCGGCGGTACGCAAGACAGCCTAAGGCAAACGATCGATCGCACAACCGTCCAAGGGATCAAGTTGCGCGCAGCCAGCAAACTCAATGCGCATACCTTTGCCTTTTTTCGTTACAAGCAAAGTGGTGCCGCCGTGCAGGAGTCTGAGTTTCGCGCCAGCCAACTCGACCTCCTGAAGATCTGTATGGATCTTGGGGAAAATGCAGCTACCAAGGCTGGTGAAAAAATGGTCTATCTACAAATCAAAGATGCAAAAGGCAATTTGGTCAAAGACGAGGCCAAATCTGGCTTTTTCAAATACGAAGACGCTCATATCCCCTACTCTGTCATGACCAAGGTCGAATATGAAAAACAGGCCACGAAGGTCTGCGTCGATTTCAGTCAGCCTACAGGCCACCGATATGCAGAAGGCAAATACACCGTGCAAGCCTTTTGCGACAATTTCGAAATCGGTCATTCAGAATTTACAGTACGTTGAGGGAAATTATTCCTGTCTTGGCAACTTGAGAATGCCTTGAAACAGCTGCAGCAACTCCGCAGCAATTTGGGTTCGATCAAATCTAGTCTCGGCGAGTCTGCGCCCGCATTTGCCCATGGCGCATCGGCGGGCAGGATCATCGGCTAGCGCAATGATATTTTGCACGAGTGCATCGAGGTCGCCTTGATCAGATGACAAGCCGCATTCCCACTCCGCAAGGTAGCTCGCTTGCCAGCCACGATAATTGATGACCACAGGCAGGCCACTTGCGAGATAATCGTAAAATTTATTGGCACTATTGGCTTCCAAGACCTTGTAGGGTGCAAAGGTCACAAGTCCTACATCGGCCACTGCCAAAAACGCAGCCACTTGCTCCTTGGGAATCGTCGGCAAGAAATCGAGGTTGCGCAGACCAAGCTGATCGGCAAGCTGCTTCACCAATGTCCAAGAATTGCCGTACCCCAAAACCGTAACACGGATATCGTCGCGCCCCAAATCTGTAAGGCGCTTGCACAGTCTTGGGATCACATCTACGCCATTGGCGAGGCCGACAGTACCCGTATAGACAACATGCATGCGCGCGCTTGTTTCCCTTTCTACAAATGGAAAAGCCTGTAAATCCGTGCCATTGTAATGTACTTGTACTTTTGAAGGCGGCACACCATGGCTCAAAATCTGAGTCTGCATCCCATCAGACAGTGCTACAATTGCCGCTGCTGCGCCATAGATTCTACTTGTAAGGCGATCGAGCCAGCCGATCAAGATTCGATTTCGAAGAATGCCCATGCCAATCGGGACATCGGGCCATACATCTACAGTCTCAAATACAAAAGGAATTGCCCAATGCTGACCAAGCCGACGACCAAGCTCCCCGATGGTCAAGGGTGTCGAAGATGCATATATGAGATCAGGTTTGGATAGTCGCCTAGCAGCCCTATTCGCACGCCGATAAAACTTGAGAAATGCGAGGATCCGCTGCCCAAAAGGCATCATGTGCCCGTAGGGCACCTTCAAAGGAATCACCTGGATTCCGTCGCAGTCAAAGGGTTCCTCACCACGTGCCTGCATAGCCACTGGGAAATAGGCAGTGGAGGTGAGCATGGTCACCTCATGACCGGCTTGCACCCAAGTTCGCGCCAAATCCAGCGACCGATTGTTGCCAGCTCCGCCTGGAGGACAGAAATATTGGTGGATGTAGAGAATGTGCATTCTCAGGAATGCTGTTTCGCCTCCTCAGGCTCCAAATCGACCTCATTGCGGTCGCGATAGGCACGTTCAAAGGTCTTGGAAAATCGTTTTTTGGCAAGACCTATACGTTCACCCTTTTTGTACAGCTTGAAGAAAATGATAAACGTGACGACGATGTAAGCAATAAATATTGCCGTTTGCCAGGCGCTCCATGTCAACAAATAGCGCAACCCAAAGACTGCAAGGGAACCCGATGCCATCGAGACCAGTCCCAAAACAAAAGGCACCCATTTATCTGGCACACCTAGATAGGTCATGTGGTGGGTGAGGTGGTCCTTGCCTCCGACAAAAGGTGATTGCCCTCGCATGATGCGTGAGATGGTCACAAAGGTAGTGTCCATCATGGGCACCAAAAAGATCATCACCGGCACGATCGCCCTCACCGACCAAGTGACAGTATGGTCGAGGTATTCAAAATTCCAGAAAAATTTAATCCCGATCACGGCCAGCAAAGCCCCCAAAAATTGGCTGCCTGTATCACCCATGTAGATTTTGGACGGCTTCCAATTCAGCATCAAGAATCCAACATAGGATCCAACCGAGGCGATGAGTGTAAACAGAAAGGGATCGATTTCTGCGCTACCGCCAAAGACCGCGATGCGCAAAATTGTTGCGAGCACGATTGTAAGCGCTACGGTGCCCGTGACGCCATCCATATTGTCGAGTAGATTGATGCTGTTCATGATCCCCACGACCCAAAAGAGGGTGAGAAAATGATCGACAGGCCAAAAATCAAAGAGGTTGATGCCCATATCAAAGCCGATCAAGAGCAAAGCACAGGAAACCTGTCCCAGAAACTTGATGAGCGGCTTGGTTTCAAAGGCGTCGTCATGCAAGCCGACAAAAAAGCCTAGTGTAACCACGCCAAGTGTCACTAAAAACGATCGATCTATTGCTAGATTGTGCCGCTGCGTCATCAGAAAGACAATCCCAGCAAGCATAAAGCAAATGTAAAAGGAAATACCCCCCACAGTGGGTTTGGTTGTACTGGCCCACCTGACAATGTTCTCATCTTTGTATTGCGTGTCGATGGTACGCGAATACTTGTACATAAGAAGATTGAGAAGGTAGGAAAAACCAGCAGAAGCAAAGATCAGAATAGAAGCTAAGAGATACACGCTCTCGTGGTTGATAGTTCAATTCAAATCTACGAAAAAAAAGGGCCTCCCCAAACGGCAAGAACCAAGGGTGCAAGCAATTCGATGAATGAGACGATGGCCGACACTACCGAGCGCGATTGGCTCACCAATTCGCTAGAAAAAAGCTTTGAGCTGCACGCGTCCTGTGTGCAAGGTTTTCTTGGATTCTGAGGCGCGACCGTCATAGGTAAGCCCCAATTCCAGCGATTTGCTCAGATAGATGGTCGAAAAGACTTGCCAAATCCCATTGAACCCCGGTTGCAGGCTTTCGCGAAGCTCATAGAGCGCCGAGAAGCCAGCTTCTCCTGTCTGCCCTACCTTGATCAACTCGAGCTTTGCAAAAATATTGTTGCGATCCTTGAGATTCCATTTCGCATCCAGAGAGATCTTGTGAAAGTTCACTGTTGCCTTGCCCAGGCTGTCACCCAGGTTCACTTTATGCTTGTAGTCATAGCCCGCCGTGAGTCTCAACTTGCGGCTCAATTGAAAGTTGAGCCTCGGCTTTACCTCGACATAGGAGATATCATAGCTGCGGGACTCAAAATTGGCGGCTTTGCTGCTCTTGGTACCTATCTGGATCTCATTTTCTAAGCTTTTGCTTTTCCCGAAATTCAAACGCTGGTCGCCACCCCAGTATTGCAGGCTTCTGGTTTCGTCACCACTTACCAAAAAGAGCTTGCTCTTATTGTCACCATAAGAGAACTTGAGATCGCCGATCGGGTCATTGCGAAAAAAATAGAGGTCTTGCCGCAAAGTATATTGGGCATCGAGCAGGCTCGTGTCCCCAAATACATTCCCTAGGTTCACCAGATAAGTACTGAGTTCGTCAGCGGCAGCCTTTTTTTGAGTCACTCTGAAATTGGAAACAGCAGATGTATTCCGCAAAAACTCCAACATCGGGTTTTCACTGCGCTTGATGGCCTTTTTGAGATCGACCTTCAGGTTTCCGCTGAAATTGAGCGCGGTCGTCGGAAAAAGCTGGCTCGATGGAATCAGAATGCGCACATAAAAATTGCTCCGGCTGGGATTGACACTGTACTGAAATTCATCGAGGGCCTGTACTCCGTTGCTGTCGGCATCGATCCATTCATAGTCGCCCTGCCCTGGATAGACTTCGATATAGGCCACCTGCTTGCGCGCGATTTGCTCTGAGGTGACCTCATACAGCAAGTTGCTGAAAATCACACGGCTTTTGGTGGCCCACGAACCTTGGAAATTGGTGATCAACGTCTGGCTATTGAGCAGACCACGATCATTGAATTTAGCATCTTGAACTTTGAAATTGCG
>JANORP010000237.1:0-6305 GCA_031415375.1 Bacteroidota bacterium
TGGCCGGCAATCGGTGCATTCCCATTGCCGCAATCGATCCATTGATACGTGACGCCGGAGGTCGCTTCATTCGCTGTGAACGTCATGCCATTGACCGAAACAGTGCTGTCAAGCGCCGCTGGCTCAGCAATGGTCACCACCAGGAAGGCCTCGCAACTCGCCACGTCGGAAACGGTGCAATTGTATGTGCCGGCAGACACGTTGCTGATCGCGCTGCTCGTGGAGCTGCTGTTGGACCAGGTATATGCATAAGGGCTTGATCCGCCGGTGACGTTGACAGCCGCAGCCCCATTTGAGCCTCCGAAACAGGTGACATCCGTTTGGCTCTGCAAGGTGACGGTGGGTGCATTCATCGCGTTCACAATCACGGTCACGGGGGTCGCGCAGCCATTCACATCCGTGATGGTACATACATAGACCCCGGCATTCACGTTGCTTGCGGTGCCGGTGGTGGAGGCGGAGCCTGTCCAGGCATAACTGAACGGTCCGTCACCCACGACATTGATGACCGATGCCGAACCCGTCGGTGCAGTGCAGGCCGAGTTGGTGGAGGCGGTATCGGCGCTAGGCGGTGTATTGACCACCACCGTTTGCGTTGCCGTGGCCGAGCAGCCGTTTGCCGCTGTGCCGGTCACGGTATAGGTGGCTGTGGCTGAGGGCACAAAGGACTGACCGTCGCTCACGCCACCGGTCCAGGTGTAGGTGCTTGCGCCATTGCCGCTCAGGGTCACCGACGCACCTTCACAGACGGTGGTATTGGTGGCGGTGATCGTCACGGTCGGCTGCGGGTTGATGGTCAGGTTCAGGGTAATGATGCTGTCGCAGGCGAATGCATTCACCACCGTGCGGGTATAAGTACCTGATGTTGTGTAGGTCTGGTTATTTTCTGGCCAGGTGTAGGTACCGCAGGCGGTGTGCGTGACGGTGCGGGCTACGGTCGTCACGATCACGTCCACAGCGAGACGGCCTGCACTTTCGCAACCGTTGATCGATTGCGAGGCATAATAAGTGGTGCCACTCACCAAGGCCGTGGTGGAGGCAAGCGGCGAACCACCCACGGCAGCGGCATACCACTGCAAGTTGCTGCCGTTGGCATACAGGTCGGCAACCGTTGCGTTGTCTTCCACACAGTAGCGGCTGGCAGACCCGACGGCCGTCATGCCCATAAGCTGCGCTTTCATCGGGCCGGGATTGGTGCGGGTAAATGCAACCGACTGCACATATTTGTCCTTGTTGCCTGCGCTGATGTTGATCAAGAACTGGTACAGGCGCGGATTGGTATCGGCTGGCCCTTGGAAACCCAGTGCATTGTTGTAGTAGCGGCCGGTGCCCTTGATCGCAGCATTTGCACCATTGAACCAGTCGGTGATCGAGAGGTTGGAAATCGTCTGCGTGGTGCCATCGGTGAAGGTGATCACGCCGTCGAGGGTACAAGTACCGCCACCGCCGGTAGCGAGCAGGTAAAATGCATCCATCGAGGTCGGCGTGGCCAGCGTCAATGTGCCCGTCATATTGCCCGTCTGCAACGTGAGCGAATTGTTTGCGGTGTAGGAAGCAAACTGGAATTGCAGATTGGGCGTCGAGGGCTCCTGGCTGTAAAAACTACCCCCGGTAGGCAGGTAGCGGGTCGGCGTACCAAACTGCGTGTAGGTCTCGTCGATGAAGCGGCAGCCATCGGAGTTGGCATCCACAGAAGTGGTCGTAGAGGTCAGATAATCGTTTCCATTGGCCACGATATCATCTGAGAAGCCCGTGAGCGCCAATGGCGTGTAGAGGATATCCAGTTCCGGGGCTGTTGCAGATGTGACCGTGACAGATACCGTATCCGGGATGCCGAGGCAATTGTTCAAGCCATCTCCATTGACGATGTAATTAATCACGCCAGCCGTAGCAGGGGCAAACGTCACGTTGTTGGTCACCGAGTTGTTCCAGAAGTAATTTTGTCCGCCCGAGCCATTCAGCGTCAGGCTGTCGCCGAGGCAGATGCTGGTTGCGCTTGCATTGGCCGTGATCGGGTGCCGGGGCAGCACCGTGATCGTTGCTGTCGTGGTGGACGAGCAGCCGTTGGCAGCCGTTCCGGTCAGGGTATAGGTGGTCGTTGCCGCTGGAAAGAAGGCCGTGGCATTAAAAATGCCACCTGACCAGGTATATGTGGCGGCGCCGCTGCCTGTAAGGATCACCGCACTGCCGAGACAAACGGTGTTGGCTGAGGCGCTGTACGACAGTGAAGACGGCCCCTGGTTTACGTTTACCGTTATCGCCGCACGCGCACTGCCGGTGCAGGTGGAGTCCTGCGCGTAATAGGTTGTGCTGCTCGACAATACTGGCGTGACAAAGGTGGATCCGCTGCCGAGGTAGGTGCCGCCGGTGGAAGCCGAGTACCATGAAATGTGTCCGGCGGGCAATCCCGAAGCAGAGAGCGAAACGGAATTGCCGGCGCAGATGGTGAGATTGGGTACAGGCGTTGTATTGGTCGGCATCGCCGGGGTCACACAGGTGTTGTATTTGACCGCATAAGCATCGAAACTACCGGCGGGCGTGAGGTTGCTCGTGCCGATACCTGGATCGAAGTCGAGCGTTCCGATAAAGCCGCCGGTGACATAGACGTTCGTATTGAGCGCCTTGAGGGTAGTGCCTACAAAATCCTGGCTCGAATTGCCGATGGTAAATGCAAAACGTATGGCGCCGGTGCTGTCATAGCTGGCCAGAAATCCATCGTTTGCGCCAGCAGAATTGAGTTGATTGACGTTGCCTGAGGGATCAAAATCGACACCCACACCAGCGGTTGTACCACCCCAATAGACGTTTCCAGCCGCATCGATATCCAGGGAACTGGAAAGCTGCTCCTGCGTGTTGCCGAATCCATGGGCATACCGGGTATTGATAATGTTACTGTTGTTGTCCAAGTTCCATTTGATCAGGCATATATCGTAAGAGGTAGAGCCACTGTAAGTGAGGCCATACGTCGGAATAGCGCCACTGTAATGACCTGCCGTAATTAACTTGTTGTTCACCTCATCGACCACAACCGCCGTGACTTGGTCAAAGCCGCCAGTGTTCACAAGTGCGCCACCAGAAGGAACACCCGAGGCGGATAGTTTCCAGATCACCCCGTCATTAAAACCTTGCCCGCCAATGGGGAAGGGATAAAGCGCGTCGAACTCGCTCGCGGCAATCGTTCCGGTGAAGAATCCCACTGCATATACAATACCGTTGGACCGCACATCGATGCCGACGAGTCGGTCGGCGCCGACGGTGCTGAGCTTGCGCGCCCATGTCAATGTGCCCGCAGGGGTGTACTTTGCGACGAAACCGTCTTCACCACCAGCAGAGGTCATATCGTTGGTGCCGGAACCCGGATCAAAGTCGGTCGTGCCGGTAAAATGACCTACTGCATAGACATTCCCTACGGGATCCGTAGTGACCGCATAGACGGCCTCATTCACGGTATTTCCAAGGCTGAAGGCCCAGACAAAGTTGCCGCTGGCATCCAGCTTCAGCACAAAACCATCTGAAGACCCAGCTGTGGTCAGGTTAAACGTACCAGCGCCCGGATCAAAATCGACCGTACTGGCAAAGGCGCCGCACACGATCACATTGCCTGCTGCATCCGTAGCGATACCAAACGGATTCTCCTGGGACGTTCCTCCGAAGGATTTTCCCCAGATAAAATTGCCATTGGCGTCCAGTTTCGAGATGTAGGCATCGCCGGCGCCATTAGATGTGACGTTGAATGTTCCCGTTCCGGGGTCCAGGTCTGCGGTGCCGGAGAAAACACCCGTGGTGTAAACGTTCCCTGCGGCGTCTGTGGTGATCGCAGCACCCACCTCGGCATTGGTGCCGCCCTGCTGTTTGGCCCAACTGACGGAGGGGATGGATTGGGCATAGCCACACATAGCTAGTGCGCAAAGCACAAGAGTCAAAATTTTACGTTTCAATATTTTTCCCATTTGTGATAAAGATTTATGCTGCAAAGTTGATCACGATGGCCACTGGGTACCCCCCGTGGAAACACTGGATTTTCATGGGAAACGGAAAATTGTTTGCCAGTAGGATTTTCTCGACCTAGGTTTGCAACATCAAAAATGACTCTTAGGAAGACTCAGAGGGCATCTTGGATGCGTGCCCCAATTGGCAATGTATGAATAAGTGTTTTCAAAAGCTCCCCGCCTACCTGCTGATGCTCGCCTTGAGCATCTTGCTCACATGCGGTCGATTGCAAGCAAAGTCGGAGCAGATTGTGCTGCTGGAAACCGAGATCGAAGCGCTCAACAAGGACGCGGAATATGAAACTTCGCTGCGGAAAATCTTGGAATTCTTGAGCTCAAATCACATCAGCGATGAGGATGCCTACTACGGAAATCTGTGCTTGTCGAGCACCTACAAGTATATCTCAGACTACGACAATGTACTGCTGTGCTTGGATCAGGCAGAGGCATTTGCCAGAAAGATCACCACAAATCGGCAATACTACCTCGACAATGCTGCCTACCAAAAGGCACTCGCCTTGTTTGACATTCAGCACTATCGCGAGGCCCAGGTCTTGATGGAAGACCTGGCGAAAAACAACTATAAGAACTTGGACATGCAGGCCCAAGCCATGCTGTTGATGCAAGAGGCCTATTTGTCATACTTGAACTGGAACTACGACGAATCTGAGCGGCAATATGAGCTGGCCATCGCAAAAATGCGCATCACAAGCCCCTGTGATTTGCCCATCGTTTATGGGAAAAAAATCGCATTGTTTGGTGCCATGGGTGATGAGACGCGAATGCGGGAGGCTTATGATCAAGCCTTTCACCACGCCGATTCCTGTCACATCTCAAAATACAATTTGTACGCCGCCGAGATGATGCGCAACACCTATCAAGGCATGGGCAATTATGAAAGGGCATTTCGGTATTTCACCGTTTATGACTCCTTGAATACCATTTACAATGCCGATGGCTACAAGGTCAAACTCCAAGAGCTGGAAGTCGAATTTGATACCCAGAAAAAAGAGCAGGCCATTCGTTTGAACGAAAAAACAATCGTCGGCAATCGGCGATTGATCGCCCTGCTCATTGCGGCCATTGTGGCCATACTATTGATCATTGCCTTGTACATCACACTGCAACGCCGCAAGAAATTAGAAAAAGAAAAATTGCAATCGCAGTTGTTTACCACCCAACTGCTCAACAACATTGAAAAAGAACGCAAGCGCATCGCCACTGACCTGCACGACAGCGTGAACAATGAATTGCTGGTTGTGAAATCTGGCTTGCAAAAAAACACCCCGCAAGAAACGGCGTCCAAGATAGATGACCTGATGAATCACGTGCGCGCGATCAGCCGAAATTTGCATCCCGTATTGTTTGAAGATCTCGGCCTGCAAGACAGCATTGAGCAATTGGTGGAGCGTGTGCAGGAGCACAACAGATTCATTCTCAATGCCGAAATTGATTACCAAAACTGCCTATCCACCGGCGATGAGCTGCAACTCTACCGCATCATCCAGGAGGCGGTGAGCAACATCATCAAATACGCAAAGGCTCAAGCGGCAATTATTACGCTGAATGAGCACAAGGAAAGGCTGTTAATTGAAATCAAGGACAACGGAAAGGGCTTCAATGTTGCGGAGACGCTCAGCAGCAACAAATCTTTCGGTTTACACAATATTATTGAACGGAGCAAAGCCATCAATGGCAAGGCAACGATTGCCTCCAACAGCAGTGGCACAATGATCACAATTGAAATCCCCATCAAAAGATGAATATCCTATTGGCCGACGACCACCCGATGATTTTGCAAGGCACCAAGAGTTTCTTGGAATCCTTGGGATATACCGTTTCCGACGTCTGCAGCAGCGGAAGCGTTGCACTGAGACTGATCGAATTTCGCAAGCCAGATGTCGCCATTCTCGACATCAACATGCCTGAAATGAGTGGCTTGGAAGTCACAAAAAACGTGCAGAGCCGCAAATTGCCTTGCAAAATTGTATTGTTGACCATGCACAACGAAGCCAGCATCTACAAAAAAGCAATGGAATACGGGGTATATGGATATTTGCTCAAAGACTTTGCGGTCACAGAAATTGAAGAATGCCTCAAAATGGTCGCCAAAAATGAGCGCTACACCAGCCCGCACCTAGGTGCAAAATTGGCAACCAGCGAAACTGACGACAGCTTGGAGAAACTGAGCATTACAGAACGCAAGATTGTGGAGTTGATCAGCCATCAAAAAAACAACAAACAAATTGGTGAACTGTTATTTATTTCGGAACGCACGATAGAATGGCATCGAAGGAACATTATCGAAAAACTGGA
>JANORP010000238.1:0-8181 GCA_031415375.1 Bacteroidota bacterium
GGGCAGCATTCATGCCTTTGTCCAAATAATTTTGAAATTCGTCCTTGAGATAAACGGGAACCTTGATCGAATGGCGCTCAAAATGAAGATTTTCACCCGCGACAATGAAGGTCACGGTGATATTGGGATAATCGGGCACGACATAATAATCCACGATCTCGCTCCAGGTGAGCAAGCGCACATTTCCGCGCAAAGGCAATATGCTCTTGGTCAAAATCACGCCTTTTTCCATGACCGATTGCACCAAGAGGTTGCGCATGCAGGCATAGACCATGGCGAACCCTAGCACCGCAAAGTTGCAACACAAACCCAAATTGAGAAATTGCCGCACATTGATTCCAGGAAAACGAATGGGATCGAGGTAGCCAAAATAGGTGAAGATACACGAAACCCCCACGATGAAAAGCACCAAGGCCACCACAAAAAAGATGATGGTGAGCAGCACCATCTCAGATTTGGGCCAAGTAAAAATCGGCTTGCCCAAGCTCTTTTTGTACCACACAGATAGCAATAGGGCGCTTGGTGCGATCAAGATCGCAAAAACTAAACTGAGGTTTAGCAACAAGTCGATGATATCAGCCGCCATTTGCTTTTAAATACACGATTACCACACTAAAATTAAGAATTTCCTTTCACAAAAAACGAAACATTCACAGCAATATTTCAAATCGTCTCTGTTTCATTCACTGCATACACAGCCCCTTACGTCCATGGTCAAGTATGAAGGTAAGTATGCTGCATCAGAAAGTTTTGCACATAATCCTCCACACCTGCCTCTAGCGTCATGAAGCCACCTGCATAGCCCGATGCCAAGAGCTTATCCATCTTGGCCTCGGTGAAATACTGGTATTTGTCGCGGATGTCGGCCGGGGTATCTACAAAATGGATCTCCTCGGGACGGCCCATCGCCCGAAATACGGCCCTCCCCAAATCCAAGAAACTACGCGCTTGCCCTGTCCCCAAGTTATAAATCGCCGAGGCAGGGCGTTTTTGCAACAAAAACAAAATCACTTGAATCACATCGCGCACATAGACAAAGTCACGCAGCTGCTCGCCATCACGGTAATCGGGCCTGTGCGAACGAAATAGCTTGAGGCTACCCGTGGCCTGAATCTGCCGATAGGCATGCAACATCACACTGCCCATGCGGCCTTTGTGGTATTCGTTGGGGCCATAGACATTGAAAAACTTGAGCCCCGCCCAAAATACCGGCTGCTCTGCCTGCACCAAAGCCCATTTGTCAAAGTCATTTTTGCTCTCACCATAAGGATTGAGTGGCCTCAGTTGCCCGATCAGCGATTGGTCATCCACAAAGCCACATTCCCCCTCCCCATAAGTCGCAGCACTGCTTGCATACACCAGCGGGATGCCATGCTGCGCACACAAACGCCACATCAGCTGCGAATAGCCCAGATTCAAATGATCAAAGATTTGATGGTCTTGCTCCGTCGTGTCGGTACGTGCGCCGAGGTGTACGATCGCATGGATCGCCTCCTCTTTGCCTTGCACCCACTCAAAAAACACCTCGCGCTCTACACGCTCCTGCACTTGCAGCGGTTCCCAATTGGGCTGCTTGTCTGCACGACCGAAGTCATCGACGATCACCAGGGGCGTCATGCCCGCTGTGATCATGGCACCAGCGACACAACTCCCTATAAATCCTGCTGCACCTGTGACAATATACATGATAGACTAGATTGCTTTGATGATCAATGAAAAAGCCCCATCCCCTGCCCTACCTTCAGTAATTTCTGAACTGCTGCCTTGCCCGAGGGCCCCATGTCGAGTGAAAATTCATTGACATAGAGATTGATATGGGCTTGGGTCACGGCGTCGCTGAGCTCTTGCGCATGGGCACGCACATAAGGCATGCACTCCTGTGGATGGGCGAATGCGTAGGCAATGCTCGCATGCAAGACACGATCGACCTTGCGTGCCAGCGCCTCACCGAGGCGCTCATGCACACAAATCGCACCCAACGGGATCGGCAAACCCGTCTGCGCCTCCCAATATGCCCCCAAATCTTGGAGACATACCAATCCGAAATCCTGATAGGTAAAGCGATTCTCGTGGATGATCAGACCTGCCGAAGCTTGCCCGCTGAGGACAGCAGGCATCACCTCGTGAAAGAGCATTTCCTCCCGGTGTACAAGCCTAGGCTCAAAAAAGCTGAGCAAAAGATTGGCGGTCGTGTTGACACCAGGGATCGCAACAAGCCCTTGCTGCGCCACGAGATCCTCGATCGCGATCGGTTCCTTGGCGATGAGCAATGGCCCGCAGCCCATGCCCATCGCGCTGCCCGACTCGAGCAACCGATACCGATCACGGATGCTGCCATAGGTATTGTAGGAGACCTTTACGATGTCTAGACGCTCGGCCATAGCAGCACGGTTCAGGTGCAGGATATCAGCCATTTCCAGCTCAAACTCCAGTCCCTCAGTGTCGATGCGGCCATTGACCATGGCATCAAACATAAATGTATCGTTGGGGCAGGTGCTAAATCCAAGCTTGAGTTTCATAATGTCAATTGATTTTGGCTCACATCCTCCAACACATCTAGGACAGCAATGTTTAGCACCTCTATCGCCCTCGACATTTGCCAATTGGCTTTGTTGCGCGGCTCCACAAGATTGGAAATCGCACGCAGCTGCCTGAATGGCACCCCTGAAAGTAGGCAAGCCTGAAAAAACGCCGCCCCCTCCATGCTCTCCACTTGTGGTTGCCAACGCGCTACAAGTGATGCAATCGCTTCCTGCTCACCGCTCACACGATTGACTGTTACGCTTCGGCATTGCTGAAACCCTGGCAACGCTGCCCGAGGCTGCCGCAAGACATCCTCATAGCATGTCTCCCCAACCACAAAATGTGGAAATCCCATCTCAGCAAGCCGCAGAAAACCGTCTGGACTATCTGCCCCCAATTCAGGATAGATTTCTTCCATCACTTCCACCACCTCCCCTATCTGAGGGCCCATGGCAAAAGCTCCAGCGATTCCCATCTGCAAGGCGACATCGGGTTGAGACTGGGCAAAATACCTCCCAAGTTGAAAGGCCGTATTCACCATCCCAATTCCTGTATGTAGCATACTCACTTCCAATGACTTACCTCCATCGGCGCAATAGTCAGTACGGGTGTTGGCTAGCATGCCCAATTGTGCGCGTAGAAATTGCGTTTCAAAAGGTGTGGCAGCGAGGAGAAGCACTTTCATAGGGGTCTCAAAACAAACGAATACAAAATTAGAACAAAGCGCTGAAGTATCCGCGATGTAAGAATCTTTGGGCTTTTGGGAATCGCGTCCGCCGACGATACCGTCATGCTTCCATTATCGAATCTAGCTCCAATGACTTGTGGTAGTTCCATCTCTTAAGCACACCAATTCTTAGGAATCTAACAGGGACACAGCTTGTAACAAACACTGAGATTTTGTCTGTCAATTGGTCGATTCAGCCTTCTTGTTTCCCTCATTTTGGCCTTAATTTGCAAATCAATAGAATAAATGGGCGATGCTCGCCTGTCCCGCCTTTTTTGAAGTGGTCTAGAAAATAGCCTTATGGAGGAACATATTATCATTTCATGCACGCATGAGGATAAGCGCTATCTGAGTAAAATTCAGAAGTGGGCAACCCAAGGAAAGCTGGGTGCTAAAGTCCATGTGATCCCACAGGATGACGATTACTTTTATTATCCCGACGGCAGCCCAGATATGGATCGCCTCATCTGGGTACTGAAGGAAGCATCGTTGGTGATTATTTTGGTCGGTGAAGACAATCTAGACCATCCATGGCTAGAGTGGGAAGGTGAGTTTTGCCATCAATGGCAAATCAGAAGGGTATTGCTGCGCATCCCCTACACCACTGGCCCGATTCCGGAAGAATTCAAATTCCTCCGCGAAATCGCCTACAACCCCAATGCGATCGAAAAGGAACTCAAGGATAGGCTAGCACCTTCCAACTACTAAGTGTTTGGCGGAGCTAGGATCCCTATGAGACAAGCAGGACATGCACTATCTGCCAGCAACAGGTGACTAGTCTTTGTACTTATCCCCCCACATTGCTTTTAAGAATTGCTTGATTTCCTTTTCCTTGCCCACTTCTTTGGGCGAATAAAAGGTGTAGCCGCTCAGTCCATCGGGCAAGAATTCTTGCGCGCCCGCCTTCCCAGCGAAGTCGTGGCTGTATTTATAGCCATCGCCGTAGCCCTCGCTTTTCATATAATTGGTGACGGCGTTGCGCAGGTGCAGTGGCACGGGGTAATCGGGATGTGATTTCACAAAATCCATCGCCGCATTGATCGACATATAAGACGCATTGCTCTTGGGGGAAGTGGCGAGGTAGATCGTGGCCTGTGCCAAAATGATCCTGGCCTCAGGCATCCCGATCTTAGCCACTGCATCAAATGCCGAGTTGGCGAGCAAGAGCGCATTGGGGTTGGCGTTGCCCACATCCTCGGCAGCAGAGATCACGAGACGCCGTGCAATAAACTTGATGTCTTCCCCTCCTGCCAGCATGCGTGCCAGCCAATAGATCGCAGCATTGGCGTCGCTGCCTCTGATCGACTTGATGAAAGCCGAAATGATGTCGTAATGCTGCTCGCCATCTTTGTCGTATTGCGCGACACGCTCTTGGGCGACAGCCATGAGGGCCTCATTCTCCAAAACCACAGGGTCGGGCGTGACATCCACATACATTTCCAGCAAATTCAAGCTCTTGCGCGCATCGCCACCTGAAAGTTTGAACAGCGCATCGAGCTCGCGCAACTCGATGGTGCGTTTCTGCAAATCGGGATCGTGCGTGATCGCATGTGCGAGTAGCGCGCGCACATCCTCGGCCGTGAGGGGCTCCAGTCGATAGATTTGGCAACGCGAAAGCAATGCCGAGTTGACCTCAAAGGATGGATTCTCGGTCGTTGCTCCAATCAGCGTTACAAGGCCCTTTTCGACGGCCCCCAGCAAGGAATCCTGCTGGGACTTATTGAATCGATGGATCTCATCGATAAACAACACGGTGCCAGGCCTCCCCTTCGCAAATTCCAAGACCTCTCTCACTTCCTTGACACCAGATTGGATGGCGCTCAATTGCTTGAATGGCTTGCCCATGCTGCTCGAAATGATGCGTGCGAGCGTCGTTTTGCCAACCCCGGGCGGTCCCCAAAAGATCATGGACGGCACCCGCTTGTGGCGAATCGCGTTCATCAACGGACTGGTTTCGTGCAAGATATGGGTTTGCCCAAAGTAATCCACCAACCCCTGGGGGCGCATGCGCTCTGCTAGGGGCGGCTTGAAGTTGGGGTCGCCAAAGAGGTCCATCTCAGTGCTTGATCAGCTTCTGCTGTACCGTCTGCCCATTCCCCTGCGTCACCTTGAGGGAATACATTCCTGGAGCCAATCCTGCAAATTCCAAAGAAATGAGATTCCCATTCATCAAAACGACCGTCTCCTGATGCTGCAATTTGCCCTGCAAATCATAGAGTTGCAACAAGGCCCGTGTCGGCTTGACCAATCCCAGAAACCGCAAGTGAAGCTGATCGGAAAAGGGATTCGGGAAAACCTCCATTTGAGCATCCCAAGCTTGTGAAGGCGCTACTGCAACGGGATGCCCGATGGTGAGCGTTGCACAAAGTGTATCGTTGGTTTGATCTTGGTCGAAGACACTGTTGGGCAGATTGGTCCAGGCGCAGAGCACATGGTTGGCATCCAAGGAATCGCTTACAAAAAGGGAATCGTGGTTGAAGGCAACGGTGCTATTGGGCGCCAGGCTCACGGCATTCACCGTCATGAATTGGGCTGGGCCGCCATCGACCGTATAGATGGCTTGGAAACTCGTGATTGTATCTGAACCGTAATTCGCTACTTGAAAGCGGACGGTCACGGTGTCCAATGGATCAGGCGTTCCATAGGTGAGGTCATGCACGCCGACGTCTTTGGCATTGACATTGGAAACCTTGACATCGTCGAGGCAGAGCACAAATTTATCGAATGAGTTTTGATGAAACGCCACATAGACGGTCTGTCCAGCATATCCTTGCAAGGAAGCCGTAGAAAAGTGAGGTGTCGCACTCTCAGAAGTCACCGTTTTCAAGGCAGGATTGGCATTGAATGCAGTGATAGTGGGCTGAGTGGCAACCCTGATCTCATAATCCTCCTTGAAATATTGATCTTGTGAATACACGCGCCAGCTCAGACAAGAATTGCTGCCGATCGTAATCGCGGGGCTGATGAGCCAATCGTCACTTTGGCTACCAGGCAAAGTGTACCATGCAGGGGATACAGCCAGGTGATTGATCGTGTCGCGGTAATCCTGACGGCTCTGCCAGCCTGGATTGAGTAACATTTGTGGCATGGGCGTGAACCCATCGACATCGATCACAGTCCATGTCGATGGAATGCCTGCCTCAAAATCTTCAGAAAAAAGGGTCGATCCACCGCAAGGCAGGTCTTCAGTGATCCCCGATAGCTTATCGGCCGATTGCGGCATCGATGAACGGTGACTCACCTGAGCCGACAGGCTAGTAGCCCCCAATAGGCTCGTGAAACCAAGCAGGCAAAATAGTTTTTGGGTCAAATTTCTCATACGCAGCGCAAATTATGAATTTTTTGCGGCAGATGCCGTTTTTTCAACTGCCAGAGAGAGAACGAAATTTTCTGTCGATTAATCTTCTTGCAGCCGAATTGGTGCTTGGACCAGCGCAGTGAGGCTTGCGAGGTCGCTAGGGATACCTTTTGTGAGGACTTCAGTGCCGTTGGCGCCGATATAGACCATGTCTCGCAACGCGATTCCTGTGCCGCGCCACTTGGTGGTCACGCCATCACCATCGCCAAGATAAATCGATGTCTCGACACTCAGCACCTGACCGTTCTGAAAGGTATTCCCTAGCGGAAACTCCTCTAGCTCCAGCCCGATTCCCGTCAAAAACTGAACCTTTATAATGTGTCTTGCTCCCAAACCATTCGAGGTGAAAATCAGCGTCTTGTCGAGTTCCGTGAAGCCTGCACTGGCAATACCACCGATCGAGGCGATACTCGCACCAGCGATGCAAGCCTTGATTTGTTTTTGATGCAGTGCCAGCGTGCCTTCATACAAAGCCTTCACATCCACTCCAAAGCTCCCACCAATCGGCAGGGTGCGCGTCGCGCGCGCCTTGTAGCCATTGATTTCCACGGCCAAGTCCAAGATCACAGGCCCGCTAGTGGGCAGCATCGCAGCATTGGCCACATAGTTGGGACGAGCGCTATTTTTGCCCGAAGCCACCACCACTGGCATCGCGAGGCGAGCTCCATTGAGTAGTGCCACATATTCTGCGGCTGCCTGTAGCCGCGCCTCGGCTTTGCCAGCCGATGCACGCGATGCACCGGCCTTGAATGCATCCTCCAATATGTCCACAGACTTGCGGATCAACACGAGTTCTGCCTCTGTTTTGAGCATGCGTTGCGACCAGTATGTGCTTGTATATTCCTGGATATTGATTTTGATGCGTCGCATTTCCGCTTGCAATGTCATCAATTCCTCAGATGTCTGAACCTGCAAGAATCTGTCCAACAATGGAATACAAGATTCCTGTGCCTGATACCCTATCCAGGCACGAATCTCTTGCGCGAGCGCGGGTACAGATTTGAAATCGACCGTCGCAATCTTTTTGAAGCGCGCTTGAGCCTGTTGTCCAAAAGGAAATCCAGGTGCCAAAGTGGAATAGAAGATGGAGCAATTCTCCTGATAGCCCGCCGATCCCGGTTCAAGAAAAGTGGAAAGGCGCATGGGTTTAGTGTAAATCTTCTCGACGGATTCATTCGCCAAAATCTCCATGCAAAACTTTCGCCATTGACTTGCTTGCCTGATGGCAAGATTACCCTCTTGCAAGCCAAACTTGCCTCGGTATTCATACCCCATCGAGACGAGGCCATAATCGGTCTTGTCTGGTAAAAAGATCAAAGTGCCCACTGAACCTTCAACCAACGTTTTTGGTTCCGAGAAGATCACCGCGACGGCATTGGGGATGCGCAAGCCAGTGAGGTAATAGAAGTCGGGATCGCAGCCAAAGGGTTGTGCAAATCGCTGGGCATCGTCTTGGGCAATGAATCCTCCAGAAAACAAAACCACGCAAGACTTCGCTGGCAATTGTGTGCGCACCTTGGTACATGCCGAAGCTCTAAAGGCCGAACCCAAAGGATCTTGAAGATCACTTTGG
>JANORP010000239.1:0-2913 GCA_031415375.1 Bacteroidota bacterium
GGCCTCCCCACCAGTTCTGGGAAGGCCCGACGAACGGATTGCCCACTACTGTCATGCCGCGCCGACCAACGGCTCCCAATACTTGCAACCAAGCTGGCAGTCAGCGGCAGGCAGACCTTGCGGTCTGCCATGCCGCCTCGAAAACCAACTAACCACAAATCACCCCGTGGAGCCACGGGATTGCACCTTCAGTTCAATACAAACGGTAATAGGGAAAACAGTAAGCGAAGGTGTTGGAAGTGACCCGCCCGATGCGCGGGGGAGCCACTGATCGACACCTTGCCAATGTCGATCTACTGAACCAAGAAACTAAAAGAGTGGTTGCAACATCAGGGCATGGCTAGGCCGCCTAGCCCCATGGATACGCCTTGATTTCCTGTAAAAAAAATATTAGATTTACGTCAAAGATCGTGCTTTCTCTGTGGTATCTCGGTCTCAATCTTGAACCACTTTGAAAGAAGTACTTGAAAAGGCCCGACACATCCACAGGTGTGTCGGGTTATCTTTTCGTAGCGCATCGGGTTGCTGTAAATGTGATTGTCTTTATCTCCATCAACCTGCTTCCCGGCGTTTACTCCGCAAGGCGGGGCCTTTTTCTATTTCTAAAAGATCGTCTCACCCCTCATTTTTCACTTTCTAATGCCAAGTTAGGGAGCGAACTGTAAAAAGATTTTCCAAAATGTCGTCGATGCTCGGAAATCAGAATTGGATTCAAAAAAAGGCGCTATCTTGCTAATGATCGATTGTCAAGATTTCAGGAGGCAGTTATTTCGCTATGGACGTAAAGCATCGTAAACCAAACATGGGAGGACGTAAGCCATCACCGAGGTTATGGGCGATGGTGCGGCGTTTGACTGAGGATGAATGGCGGCTCGTGGTTGCATTTTCAATGGTCTATGGCAAAGGTTCTTTGCAATTCAAACTGCTGACCATGTTGCGGTCAATGGATGATTATAATTCCATTGCTGAAAAAAAGGCATTTGCCGACAATCACCTGACCTCAATGCGTAGCACTGCCAAGAAGTGGCTCATTCGTACCGTCAGACGACTTGCCCTTTACCAATCAGAGGCCTATGAGCAAGTGCTTGATTTGGATGTCTTGATGCTTTGGGGCGAACATGATGAGTACACTGTGGAGGCGATCTCAGAAGCAAAGCAGTTGGCAACTGATCAAGAGGAATACAGCATGCTCACCAGCCTCTACAGAAACGAGCTCCAGTTTGTCAAGGACTACTTCCAAGGTGACGAACGTACAAGTCAAATCATAAGGGTCTGCGACGAGGCCAAGGAGAACGCTCGGCTCGTGCAACTCGGTTTTGAGATTGAGCGGCATTCTGCATTCTACCTTGAAACTGCAAGGACAAGGCTACTTGCTGCCGGCAAATTTGACGACACTTACACAGAAACCTATTTTCGGAGTAAATTCTACCTCCAAAACATCGATGAGTGGCCGATCAGCTACCAAATCCAAAAACTACGTATAGACGAGGGGCTACACTACTTCCTTGGCCGCACTGCCGAGGCAGCTGAGACCGCTGAACAATTATTGGAGTTGATTGTGCGGCTAGAGACGATACGAAAGCGGCAATCTGAAGACCATGCTAGGTGCTTGTTTCGATTGTCAGCATACTACTCTGATTTGGATAGAAAAGAGAAAGTTATTTGGACGATTGATGAGGTAAGATCGCGTTCAACTTCGGGTTCGCAGCTCAGGTTATCATACTTGCGCCGATTAGCCTTCACCCTGTTGGGAACAGCCTTTCAATTTGGGATGCAAGACCTAGCGAGTGAAGGTTTACAGATTTGGAGCGAGAACAAAACAATTCTTGAGGGAAATCCAAAGGATGTGATGCAGTTCGAGACATTGCTTCGGGTTTTCGCTCAGTACCTTTCAATGCGTATTCGCGAGAAAGCTAGGGAGGCATTTAACTTTGCAGACGAAATTTCCAATTCCATTCCATACTTCACGCATCTAGCTGTTTTAAAGATTCTTCATCTTATGTTGCTCCTTGAGGAGGACGACGAGAGAGGTTTGCAATCGTTCGGGAAAAATTACAAACGACATGTTGCCGCCTACCTCAAGAAAGATCCAAAATCAAACGTTGCAAAGTCGGCCTTGGAATTAATGATGATTTTGTGCAAAGCTAGTAACCTTGAAGGAAAACCAAAATTTCGGAAGTCGTTAGCCCTCCTTCTCGTTCGGCTCAATGAACTCCTAAACTCCAAGGATGCAAACTTTAGTCCTTACCTTTATCCCATGATAAAGTGGGCTGAGACAAGAATTCATAACTGATAATCAAGCATCAACAATCACATCGATATTGAGACCTCCAAATCTAACCCTGAACAGCAAGGTCGGCGGCGAAGTTGAAACGTATTGGAGGGTAAGCTGCCCTTGACCATACTTCTGCAACATCTGCCCATAGCTCAATCCAAAGTTTTGCATTCCCCATGCCCTCGCGTCCCAGATGACATCCGCAGCCAGAAGTGGTGGAATCTGCCCACCATTTTGGAGCCACGAGATCAGCCATTGAGGCCAATTTACGTTTACCCAAGGGTTATTTCCCTGCACATAGCCATTCGCCTGTCCACCGCCAGGAGGATTGTTGTACCCGCCGTTACCGTTTCCATTGTTGCCATAGCCACCATTGCCGTTGCCATTCCCATTCCCTTGGGCGGCTATCGATGTGATCATGAATAGACTGAAAGCAAGAATCGAGAGTAACCTTTTCATACGCGCTATACCGTTGGTTGATGAAGATAAAGACATCACCAAGATAGCTCTTTTGGGGCCATTGTTGCAATGACTTTGGAGCTTGTTTCCAAACTATGCTGTGCATTTAGCAGCATTCGCCCTAGCTTCTTACATCGTCTCCCACCGAGCTATGTGCAAAAAAGTGAAGCGGCCCCATT
>JANORP010000240.1:0-3740 GCA_031415375.1 Bacteroidota bacterium
GGCAGACTATTTGTATCCAGATAAATTGAGGAACATGCACGCGTGGTTCATCGGCGTGCGCCGACGGTTGCTCTCCCATACTACCCATACTATAGTTGCCAGCATACGATTTGGCAGCGTGAAGGTAGTGATTTTTGTGAGATCATCGCGCATCTAGGCAACAATTGCGGTGCGACGTGGCGCTGCACGGCATGGTTGTGATCCCGATTGCTGATCGGGAGCATGTCGCAGCCCGTGGGCGCGGCATAGCGCCACTGTCGGTGACGGCTGTCGGCGCACTTGGCTGCAAACAGGGGCATGGTGGCCGCACATCGGGGCCGTGGTCGGGAAAATCGTCGTGCTTCATAGCGTTACCTAAATTAAAACGTGGTGCAAATTGCGCGTGTGCGTGAACAGTGGTCGGCAGGGCCGACAGTGGTGGTCTTGGGTGGCCGCTATGCGCATCTAGGTACCGGGGCATCCGCCACCATGCCCGTCGGGCTTGGTAGGCAGACACCCCCTATACCATTCTATCGAACGTAATAACTCGGTGGTCGGCGGTTTAGGGCCGAGCCAAAACAAAGAACGGTCATGCTCACCCGTCGCAATCGGCGCGGGCGTTTAGGAACAATGTGGATGAAGTGTTCAATACACACTCCCGTTGCCCTGCAACGGGGCCACTTGACGCAGCACTTGCGCGCAGCGTAAGTGGCCCCTATTGCAATCGATCAACAGAAACGCGCCCACCGGGCGGTGGGCAATTGAACACTTTGGAAAAAGGAAATCCAGCAGAAAATCGGGCAGCGCCGGCAGCAACAAGCGCGTTGCCGCTTTCTCAAAAGGCGAGTGATCTTGAAAAACGCCCCGCTGCCAGCCATGCGCCGCCCTACCCTGTGATCGGGCCTTTCTTTCGTCGGCAATCCACTATCTTCGCGCTTGCAACCAAGCTGTTAGTCAGCGGCAGGCAGACCTCGCGGTCTGCCATGCCGCCGCGAAAACCAACTAACCAAAAATCACCCCATGGAGCCACAGGATTGCACCTTCAGTACAATAAAAACGGTAGTAGGGAAAACAGTAAGCAAAGGTGTTGGAGGTGACCCGCCCGCGCACGGGGGAGCCACCGATCGACACCTCACCAATGTCGATCTACTGAACCAAGAAACTAAAACAGTGGTTGCTATCTTGGGGCATGGCTAGACCGCCTAGCCCTATGGATACGCTTTGATTTCCTGCAAAAGAAATATTAGTTTTACGTCAAAGATCGCGCTTTCTCTGTGGTCAAGTCGCCAAACAGAAACCACATTGAAAGTAAAAACTTGAAAAGGCCCGGTGTGCTCACGCACTCCGGGTTATCTTTTCGTAGGGCATCGGGTCGCGATTTAGATGAATTGTCTTAGTTCCCACCAACCCGTTTCCCGAGGCCTTTTTCTCATCTCATGTTTAAGAACTTTAGCAACGCCATGAGCCAAATTTACTTGCAAACAAGCCCCTCTGACCATATCGATGTTGTTGCTATCTTCTACTGACAC
This sequence comes from Bacteroidota bacterium, assembly GCA_031415375.1. Classification (GTDB taxonomy): domain Bacteria; phylum Bacteroidota; class Bacteroidia; order J057; family JADKCL01; genus JADKCL01. The sequence goes on from JANORP010000240.1 coordinate 1,509, forward strand.
AAACATGGCAGGGTTTATTTTTGCTTACAAGGAGAATGACTTGCAAATACCGTGATAGATCATCATATTGGAGCTTGTAATCAATCTCAGGTTGCTATTGCCCGTTATCCAGTAGGTTGTGAAGAAGAATTGTCGCATATATCCGGGAATTTTCCTTTTATGGGAGCTAATCCAATCATTGGGGAAGCGGGAAAAACAACGGTTCAAGGAGATGGCAAGACTTAAAGGCGGCAAGGTTCCAGACGATGAGAATGAGATTCGCTACGTGAATTTTTTCAATGTTATGGCCAGTCAAAAAGTCTTTGACAAGGCCCAAATCAAGAAAAAACTCACAGCCACCACCACGTTGGATGATTTTACCGAATCATGCAGCTACCTCTACCATGCGGTGTTGAGGGCAGTACAAGAGGCAAATGAGGATACTATTTCAGAGATTGCTGATGTTACCACTCAAATCAAAATCCTAGTCTATAAGGGTTTGCACCAGCATATACCTGCCATCTACGAGCAAGGGATGGCGTTTGCCAGCGAGACGGAAGATTTTGAGGACATGATAAAGCTAATGAGGCTTTGGAAAGTGTCCTTGAAATATAGCCAGAATGAAGGCCAAACTTCTGAGGCGTTTCAGTCTCTCGAAACCCTTGAGGTTGAGGTTTGGGATAAAATGGTGAATCTACGGGATTGGGAGCGGTTGTATGACCAGCTTGTTGCGACGCGGGGAGCGACAAAAGAAAAACGCGCAGCACTTTTGCAAGCTATCGCCAACCACCCACTGATGATCAATAACGGGCCTTGTCTTTCTATCAAAGCTGAAGTCAGAAGACTCCTCCCTAATGAACGACCTCTTGATAACCCAAATCCGAATCAAGTTGGGCGGATACCGAAATTGATCGAGATAGCAAGGCTCATCGAGCATCATCCGCAGTTGTTTGAGGATACCTTGATTGTGGATCGCTATCTTAATGTCGTTTCAAGCTACGGGATCTTGGCAATTGAAAATCATCAAGCAGCAATCGCAGATTTGGCAATTGAGAAATTGGAAGGATTCGAGCAATACAGAAAAGCCACAGATGTCTTGGTATTTGAACGGGTCGAGGAGCTGAAAATCATTGCCCTAAGAAACTCAATGGCATTCGAGAATGCGGATGAAACCATTCAACGCGTTTTGAAAGCCCTTGATTCCTTTGGGGAGAGGGTAAATCGCAAGCGGCGTTTCGACTTCATCTTGGCGATCGTGGAAATATATCTCTTCACGGCTCGGCCAAATTTGGCAGCAAAACTTTTGGCGCCTTTCTTAAACGAGGCACCCGTGGAAGATAACCCACGACCGACGATCATGCTTTGGGTGTACTACTTGATTGTTCAGTACGAGCTAGGACAAAGGGACATCATGGAAATTTGGGCCTCTAACGCCACAAAGTACATGAATAAGCACAAGATCAGAGATGAAGCCGGCATGGCGATACTACAATTCCTAAAGAGGCTCTCAACAAAGAATGACCCTGAAAAGCTACGGCGCGATTTCTCTCTGTTTGGCACCGAAGTGATGCCCATACTTGTAGATCCGCTCAATCGCTATTATACCGTTCGTTTTCCAATTGAAATGTGGGTAGGCTGCCAACTCAACGGCAGCAGATTTCCGGATACGAAGATCCTCGACGAGACCTAATTCAAGGTAAATCTATAATCACTACTGTACCAATCCCCCCAATCGCCACACGGTAAGTATTGGTGGTCGGCGGGTTGGTCGCTACAAGCGTGATCGTGCAAACCCCTTGAAAATACCTCACGACTAGCTGCCCCATGCTGAGACTCATCTGCTGCTGAAAATAGGGAGAGGCCTCCAAAAGGCATTTACCCGCAACCTGCCACGTAATGCCGCCTGGAGCTTGGTAGCCGTTGCTGTTTCCTCCACCATTGTTTCCGTTTCCATTAGCCTGGCCGCCGCTAGGAGAATTGCCATAGCCGCCATTGCCGTTCCCATTGTTACATTGGGCAACTACCGTCGTGGCAATGAGCAAGGTAAAGGAAAGAAAAAATAGGAACCTTTTCATAAGCGTTTTCTAATTGATTGGAGATACTAAGACATCCCCAAGATAGCTCTTTTGGGGCCATTGTTGCAATGACTTTGGAGCTTGTTTCCAAACTATGCTGTGCATTTAGCAGCATTCGCCCTAGCTTCTTACATCGTCTCCCACCGAGCTATGTGCAAAAAAGTGAAGCGGCCCCATT
>JANORP010000241.1:0-6875 GCA_031415375.1 Bacteroidota bacterium
CTGCCAACAACAATTCTTTTGAGCTCAGTGCGCTCATCTGCCGAGAGCATCACACGATATTTTATTTGACACATCTGCAAGGATCAAGACTTTTCTCAAGATCACATAGCACACAATCCCCAATCCCAATGGGGATTTCCAAAGGAACTGTCCATAAAAATTGAATCTATGATTTTAGGCTTGACGCGACACTAGTTCCGCGACAAGATGCCGCCGTTGAATCACTTTTTCGCTTCCTGTATATCACTGATCCAACACATTTTCCTGATTTAGCAAGAAAATCACTTTCTTTTGTTGGTTGCCCACAGTTATCCAACAGCCAAATTGTGGGGCCAGCAATTCTTGAGCAGGATTCAAATAAAAGACAAGGTATATTACAAGATGCTGCAAACACGTTCACGCCAATATCAACGCACGCTGCGTTAATTGTGCTGCATCCGCAACTCTTTGAGCTTGCAGTTTGGCTCAACAAGAACAAGCGCCACTTTAGCCTCGCTTCCATAGCAGTTGCAGTTGAAGGAAAAAATCCAACTTCTCCTGAAAACCTCATGCACTTGTGGGACAATTTGTTTTATCAGTCTTTGAAAAATTCTTCTGATAGAATTAGAGATACCATCATTGCCTTGATCAGGGCAGACAACTTTTTGCGGGCATGGACAAGTCATAGCGAAATCCCCAATTTGGATGCAGACCAACGAATTGAGCGATTCGCAAAGCTAGCCGATGCATCAATCCTTCTTCCTAATGTAATTTCCAAGTACAAGAAAATAGATTTTCTCCCAGGCGATAGAGAAAATCAAGTTGCAAATCATCAAGCTCTGGAAAACAAAGCAAATTTCGAGGCATCGAAATACTTCATTGCCCTTTGGCAAGGTATTATCGCAGAATTCAAATCTGTTGAGATCGCCTTCCTGCGCGAACAACAGGCTTCCTATGAAGCAGCGTGGGAAGCCTTTGAACAAAACATTGCGCGCCTCAAGGCCAGTGCAGTTGCGGAAGTGGACCCCGCCACTGGGGAGGGGTCCTATCCCCAGTTGGTGCTACCAAAATTTTCCTTTGTTCGGAAAGAATTATTCGATCGAAACTACTTAGCCCCCAAATTAAGCACCTGCGGGATAATGCTCTTTGAACAAGTGGCTCGGAAAAACGATCAGTTGCTCTCAGACCTCATCCCGACATTGCAAGCCATGATCGCTGAGGAATGGACTAAAATGGTAAAATATGGGCGCGAAAACAAAAAAACTATTCGATTCAATGGATATCCAATCGAAATTAAGGAAGAAAGACCATCCAATCAATATTTCATCAAGGCATTTGCAATCGGAAAGGATGCAACAAGGTACACGATCATGCTGGTGCAGTATGCTGGAAACAGTAAGATGAAGCTGTCTGAAGCTAGCCTAAAAATGACCAATCCTCTTGCCGATATCCTTGATACAAAGCACCCCAAAATTCTGAGCAATGGATTTTCGCTGACTCATTTTTTTGCAGATGGAGTCGAATCACGGACTGCAGATTCAGAGTTTACGATTTCAATCCAAGGAGGAAATGGCACCACCTCAGAGACCTATAGACTTGGAGATCTCATCACGGGAGTTTCCAAGGAAATCGACGCCAACTATCAATCGCTTGATGGTGAGCCAGGAACTCCGTTCACTGCAATGCCGGGGGTAAAGAAAGTAGGTGTCGGCGCATATAAGCGGGTGGAACAAAAGGTATGCTGCTATGTTGCCGGAGACGTGAGCCACATTGAAAATATCATGGCTCGTGAGTTTAAGGAAAGAACATCGAGGACATTGGTTCAAAGTGAATCAACTTTTGAGGAAAGTGAAGAACGAGAGATAGAGAAACTCACTGATTATACCACCACCGACCGCTATGAAATGCAATCGGAGGTTTCCAAAGTATTGGATGAACAAAAGGCACAAGACTGGGGTGCGTCGGCTAGCGTCCAAGGCGAAAAATTTGGGCTTAGCATATTTTCAAGTGGATATTTTAATTCATCAACTTCTTCCTCGGTATCGACCTCATTCAGTGAGTCTGAGTCTTTTGCAAAAGAAGTCACGGCACGTGCAATGGAGCGTATCGTTCAAAAAGTAAGTCGAAAGCGTACTTCAAGGATACTGCAAGAGCATGAGGATACCAACAGGCATGGATACGACAATACCAAGGGCACTGAGCATGTGGTCGGAATCTACAGATGGGTGGACAAAATCTATGAAAATAACTTGGTAAATTATGGAAAGCGGCTCATGTATGACTTCATGCTGCCCGAGCCATCCAAATTGTTTAAGAAGGCTTTGGAAGCTGCTCCTATACAATCAAACATCCTTGTGCTGACGGCTCCTACCGCTCCTTCTTCTCTTGGGCTCAATTCACCTGCCGACGTTGCCGAGGCTAATTATGGAATATTTGCAGCGGAATATGGTGCCACAATCACTGCGCCCATTGATCCAAGCATCAACGTTGGGTTGTCGGTGGCAAAAAACATAGCCGACACCGCCTTTGTTGATACCGTGCAAGGAAACATGAGAAAGGATGCGCACACCATCGAATTGAAAGTACCTGCCAATTATGCCTGTACCACCGTCATTGCAAAAGTCGGACTCACGCAACATGGAGCTAATCTTGATGCTGCATCGGTACTTTTCATCGGTGGCTTCAATGCTGTGATCACAAATGGCTCCAACATTGGATTTCCCGATTTCTATGCATTTGCAAGCCCAATTGAAGGCGTGGTGCCAATTTCGATCCGCACCTATGACACGGTTGCCTTCAATATGAACTTTGTGGCCATTTGCGTCCGCAAGCAAAGCATCTTTGAGGTTTGGCAACAGGAGACTTATGCTGCGATCATCGATGCCTATCAAAAACGGTTGGCAGAATACAACAAGGCCCTTGCCGCACAAACTCCTGTCGCAACCAATAATTCGGGCAAGGACATCAAATTTAATCCCAGCTTCAACCGCACCATTGAGATGCGCGAATTGAAACGGATTGCAATCGAATTGATGACCCAACCCTTTGGATATGATATCGGGATTGACAACTATTATCCCTATTCGAATGGACATTTCCGAGTTCAACAAACGGGTCAATTGGCTTGGCACAGCAACATGATTCGTTTTTTTGAGCAAGCATTTGACTGGGAAATCATGTCCTATACATTTTTCCCATACTTTTGGGCGAATCAAATAGATTGGATTGACCTGATCAAAACGACAAGCAGTTCAGATTTTGTCTTTCAGTCCTTCCTTCAGGCAGGTATGGCGCAAGCGACCCTTCCTGTCCGGCCTGGATTTGAGCAGTCGGTCATGTTCTATTTGGATACAGGCACGCTTTGGAATGGCACTGGCTTTGCCGTCGAGGACGATAATTTGCTCTATCTATCGGTGATGGAAGACCTGGAGCTACACGAGGGAGAAGTCGAGGCCACCTGGACCACGCGCCTACCCACTGCGCTCACGATTATCCAAACGAATGCTGCGGCGCTGGATGCAAACGGACTTCCCTGTTTTTGCGAGGATGGCACCCCGATCGCGGCAGGGAATAGTATTTTGCAAGGTGGTGTCGCAGCTGCACCGAATGCCGAATTGCCAGCTGCTTGCATAGAGCCTAGTTTGCAGCTCAAGGCGCTTACCTCCCAATATACTTCCCTGCGCGCAAATTACAACGCCGGCAATGCCGATTGTCATGTCGTCATCAGCGATATGCAAGCGATTCTAGTCACCTTGGGCCAATTGATGACCGTTGCCCTGCGCTCAAATTGCCCGATGCAACCCTACGCCGACTTCAAGGCCATCGTTGTTGGAGAGATTGCAATCATATCTGCAACTTGTATTTAACGCATCCTAAGAATCTAGTGCGCAAAATGAATACAACATGGAGGTACTGAATCATTCCAACCCTTGGAAGAAGGACTGGGGAAGCTACTCGCCCGCTGACTTGGGAAATACGTTTTTCACTTACGGAGCCAAGCGTGAGAGGGGTAGGTGCTACCTGTATGATCCGACTGCGGTTTTTGAGGACTTCAAACTGGTGGACGCCCCGCTGAAGCTCGATGGAAAGGATGCCAGGCTATTTGTCTTTACATTTCAGGATGAGGTTGACCTGAAGGATAAGTATGCCAAAACGAGCTTGCAGCCTTTTGAGATTTGTGCTTTTTTTCTCAAAAAGTCAAATGGAGACTTGTCGTTGAAGCTCAAGGTTCATCCCACGCTTGAAAAGAAGATCCCTTTGAAAAAAGGGAAACGATTGGCTGATTACCCAATCAGCATCGATCCCTCCAAGCTCAAAAGGCTCAAAAGCGCAGGTCTGTCGATCTGGTCATTGCTGTCACTCGTAGAGTCCAAAGACTTGCATGTAAGGACCCGTCCACAGAAATTTGAAAGTCTTGAAGAGGGGCCTTTCAATGCTGGAATATCCATGAATTCAACCTCACATGGAAACATTGAATTTGAAGCGCTAGAGGATGTATTTGACCGTCCGGAAATATTTCAGACCTATTACGGCAATTGGTTGCGTGACTTCAGTCAAGTAAACATTGGCATGCTCATTGCCCCTCCACCTGATATCATCAAGGAATTGGCCGCGAAAACAAATCGCAGTCTTGCGGAACAAAAAATCTTGGACGAGGTTGGGACGAAACTCACCCAAGACGCCATGGTCACGATTATCGAACTATTGGCGTCCAAGGAGTTTTTTCACAACATCAAACCCAGCGAATCCAGCAAGGTGACCTACGAAAATAGGTTCCAGTATGTGCGAAATTTCATGATGGAATATGGCACGCTTACACGGGACATCCTGGGCATCTACCGACCCGAGGAGCATATCGACAACCCCAAAGGGCTGGAAGACGACAGCGCGATCAATTCAAGTTATGCCTACTTTGACTACGAATACCCCTTGGGTGTTTCCACGAGGACTTTTCTCTACAAAGGTGAAGACAAGGAGTCCTTGAAAATCGACGGGGGAAGCAATATGATCTCGCCAGCATGTGATCCTACTGGCCTGAAGTATTATATTTTTCAGGATATCAGTCCACAGCAGCCCTCAAGTCCGGGAGCGATCCCGTCGGAAATCATGTATGACCGGCCCGCCGCCACCACCTATATGAAACAGCAACTCGAGCTTGCAATAGCCTCGGGTCGCAACAAGAAGGGATTCAGGCACCTGGGCGCAGCCTTGCATGTGCTAGAAGATTACTTTGCCCATACGAACTTTGCCGAAATCACGATGATCAAACTCGGTAAGACAGCTGTCTATGCTTGGGTGGACACTGTGGAGGAAACCAACAACAATGTCAACACGCCCAAAACGGCAGAGGAGCTTCAAAATCCAGCTTACCGCGTCGTGAACCCTCCATACACATGCAAGTATGAAGACATGTCCCTATTGGCAACCCATATTCCGATCGTGACTGGGCGATTTTTGATGGACGACACCATAGCCAGCATCGTTCCCAAGATTGCCCAGGTGTTTCCATTGGATATTGAGGGCTATTATGAAATGAAGGAGGGCGAAAGATCTTTTGGTGATTTGCTGATACTGATGGTGCTCAAGGATCTCTCTGCCACCCATGGCGCGCTGCCAGAGGAAGACAGGCCATCCATTTTTGGCGTGACAGCCAGTGGTTTGTTGGAGGGTTACGAATATTATTTGTCGGTGGTGGACGGATGGAGATACGTCAGATCATTGCCGATTTTGGAAGTTATAAGGTATCTCCCTGACCGCGCCCTGCATTGGATCGGTCAAATAATGAAATTTTACAGGAATCTCCTGATCAATTTGTTTGTGCCGCTGGCAGACGATGCGATCAAGGAGGCGCAAAGCGACTACGATTGGGACCATGGCACCAACCCCTCCCATACCCAGCTTGCAAAAGACCCTGCAGACCATCCACTCAATCCCTTGGCGGGGCAGCTTGCCGTGGCAGCTGTCAAAGATGTCGGCACACGCATCAAGGCAGCTTGGAATGGGGAGGGCCCTACCGGAAAAGAAATTGCAGATGACGTCGCGGCGACCTATTTTGTACATCCTTGCAAGACTCAATGGATGGATGAAATTGTGCTTGAGTGGATGAAAAAGAACGCCGATGCCGTGAAAGCCGCCGAGCGGAGGTCATGGGCCGACTTGCTCATCAAAATCCTAGACCCCTACTTTCCAAGTCCAAGGGAGGTGAAAGAGGTCATCACGGAAGGAAATGTGATCGATGTGATCGTTGATGGGGTCAAAAAGGTCATTTCCCTTGAGGACCTCATCGCGGAAGTGCAAAAATCGATGGACGCCAAGGAAATCCTTGAGATCATCAAGAACCTGGAGATACCTCAAAAAATTCCACTACAATTTGGTCCCCAATGGAAAATCAAACTCCCCCCAAAAGGCTAGCAGCCCGCCATCGCTTTGCATTGGTGCTATTGTGCTTGATGCTCACCATTTTCTGTGGGCATGCTCAAAAAGCTCATCCGTCGGTGCTGCGCATCGACGACTATGGCTTGCACTACAAGGGCGACACCTTGCACCCCGGGCAAGACACCACGCGGTGGATCGCCGTTTTGGGTCCCCCTTCACGGGTCGTAAACAAGAAAGAGTGGGTATCGTCGCAGCTCATTTGGGACGATTTGGGCATTGCCGTGACAACGGGCAACGAATTTCACGACAAACGAATCATCTACCTCGTCTTTTTCTTTTTTTGCAACCTAAAAAACTGCCCAGAAGGCCTTGAAGGAAAGATCTATGACTATTGGAGTTCTGGCTATACTGGCCAGTTGACAAAGAAAATGGAACGTAAGTGGAGAAAGGAGGGTACAGAGGAGGAGCTAATTGCCTACTCTAAAAAAAAGAATGATCCCAGCAACTACATTTACACCTAT
>JANORP010000242.1:0-26780 GCA_031415375.1 Bacteroidota bacterium
GCTAGGTGCATCAGATGAATATGCCAACCCCAGTGTACCTGGTCGCACGATCACCAACGACCATAGCCTCATGGGCAATTTTTACACGCAGGGCGTCGCACAAGCCGAGATCAAAGCTCGGCATTTTTCCTTTTTGATTCGGCAGGTACAAGCCATGTACCCTGACAGAACCATTACGCTCGTGCAATGAGCGTGACGAGGGAAAAACGTATCTTGTGCCTCGTGATCACCTTGTTACTAGCCATGGAGGGATGTCGCGATGTGACACCAGCCCAAAACCCCGCAATGACGATGGAGCAGCAACTCAATGCATTTTTAGAAGGCGAAATTGCGCCTGAAGCTTTCCAGCTTTCCTACCAAGTCGGAGACGATTTTTCAGGCGCAACCGCTTTGGAATGTTTTGGAAATGGAAACTACCATCTCGAGAGCAGCGTCACGACCGAACGGCAACTGGCACATTTTGATGGACAAGTTGCTGCAAATGAAATCGTCAGCATCGCCCAAGCCATGGTAGATCACAAAATTTGGAACGTGAGACATGGTCGTCCACTACCCGGCGATGGCGAAGCAGTGCCGACAATCACCATCATGGTCGATGGGAAAGCCACCAAGGTAGATTGTTGGGGGGGGGAGGTTGTAAGCACACCGCAATTTGCAGCAGTGCAAGACCTGATCCTCGGCTTGATCAAGCGCATTTCGGGTGGACAGATCCTAGAGGTAGGGCGCTGAATCGCACCACAACGATCGAATCCAGATGGATTGGGCTGCAGGTGCGTTCGGGCGAGTTCCTTGGCCACCCCACCATCGATCAGAGGGTTGCCATATCCAAAACCATAGCACCTTTCTCGGTCACACAGCGCATGAAGATTGGCTTTCCTACTTCGTATGGCTTTTGCACGTAGCGGCAAGGTGCTTCGCAGCATCCGAAAAGGCACGCCAAAAATATACACGCAATTCCTTACCGCCTCTGAAAACCCCGTAAATTGCCCCCATGAAATACAGCGGCAACCTCGGCAAGATGCATGTCCACCACACGGACCCCGTCACCTATGACCTTGAATTTGGTGAGCAGATTGTGCGCATCAACGATGTGATCGGCAAACAGATCCGCATCAGTTATGCGGGCCGCATCAATTGCGTGAACTGCGGTAAAATCACCAAAAAGGCTTTTGGTGAAGGGTATTGTTATCCTTGTTTCATCTCGGCCCCTTCCAATGCAGAGTGTGTGATCCGTCCAGAATTGTGTGAAGGGCACCTGGGCAAAGGCCGTGATCCCCAATGGGAAATGGAAAAACATGTGCAGCCCCACGTCGTCTATCTCGCGCTCACGAGTGGCGTGAAGGTCGGCGTGACCCGGGTGGACAATATCCCCAGTCGATGGATCGACCAAGGTGCTTGGAAGGTCATCCGGCTGGCCGAGACACCCTACCGTCAGCTAGCCGGCGAGATCGAGGTCTTTCTCAAAGACTTCGTGACCGACAAGACCAACTGGCAACGCATGCTCAAAAACGAGATGGACACGACGGCAGACCTCCTTGCCGAGAAGGAATCGCTCCTCAACGAGCTTCCCGAGGAGCTTGGCCAATACTATTCTGAAAACGACGAGGTGCTGGAATTCAATTACCCCATCGCCCAATATCCCAAAAAGGTCACGAGCCTCAACTTTGACAAGACGCCAGAGATCGCTGGCCAATTGGAGGGCATTCGTGGCCAATACCTCATCTTTGCGAGTGGCGAGGTCCTCAATATTCGCAGATTCAGCGGCTATTGGGTGGATTTTGAAGTTTTATAGGAATCGGCAATGGGCAGCGGCAATATCCTTGCGCCTAGGGGATCGCCGACAGCATGCGGGTGACTGACAAGCGCATGGGCCAGATTGTGGCATCGCAGTACCTGCGTCGCGAGCGGCCTAGAATACACTGTAAAGCAAAGGGAAAATACCTCAGTTTAGGCCGTCGCGCCATTGTTGCAGGCTGCCCCGCTCTTGCACGAGGCTGTGGATGGCGCGACGTATCGCAGTCAACTCCATCACGCGGTCGCGTTGCTGCTGCACCATCGTGATTTCGCCCGCAAAATTGGCCCCTGCCAAGACGAGGTCCAAAATACCTTCCACGCAAGCACCCATGTCCTCATCGATCTTGGTGAGCATCAACTCATCCTTGTGCGACAACCTCGCACCAAATACTTCACCGATGCGGTCAGGATCACCATCCATCCTTCTCAAAACCATCGCAACAAAATCTTCCATCTGAGCCATATTCTTATGCAATTATACGGCCCTGCCATTCCGATGGATACTGCATTTAGATCAATGTAGCAATTGCATCGACCAATGTTGCGAAACTGACTTACGAAAAAGCAGCGGCGCTTTAACTAAATCGTTAAAGCGCCGCGCAACGCAAGACTTTAGATCTTGATTATTCCTTCACAAACTTACGCATGGCATGTAAGTCCTGGCCTTGGATTTCCAGCATATACATGCCTGCCGCGAGGCTGGAAATGTCCATCTGCGTGGACCAAGTGCCTGCCGCCACCTGCACATGGTGCTGGTGTACGAGGCGGCCCGCCATGTCACGCACCAAGATGTCGAGCGCTGAGCTGCCGGGCAGCAGCAATGACACCTTGAGTTGGTTGCGTGCCGGATTGGGCCATAGCTGCAAGCTGCCATCCAAGCCGTCGGCGACGCCCACCACATTCACTACCAAGGTCTGGCAACTGGAGTCGTTGCCGCAACTATTGGTGACTTCGAGGCAGACATTGTAGGTGCCATTGGCAGCGTAAGTATGGGTCGGGTTTTGCACAGTGCTGGTGCCGCCATCCCCAAATGTCCAAGCCCATGCAGTGTTGACGCCAGGAGTGATGTCGGTAAATGCATAGATGAAGTTATTGGGCGCAACATTGAAGCTGGGCAGCGGAAGCGGGCAAATCGTCACCGTGAGGCACAGCGTATCGGTGTAGCAGGCATTGTAGGTGACCAGGCAAGCTGTGTAGGTTCCCGGGCTTGGGTACACGTGGGTGGGACTAGCCTGGGTACTGTTTACGCCATCCCCAAAACTCCAAAAGGACGTTGTGCCATTGGTGGACGTGTTGGTAAAGGTCGCCGAGGACTGATTGGTGGTAAAGGTGAAGATCGACACGGGCTGCGCGCAAACCGTCACGCTTTGGCATGTGGTGTCTGAGCCGCAGGTATTGGTGGTAATCAGGCAGACATTGTAGGTGCCAGGCGCAGCATACAAGTGGCTGGGGTTTTGAAGTGTGCTCGTACCACCATCCCCAAAGGTCCACGCCCAAGCGGATGGGCTGGAACTGGAGATGTCACTGAACTGCACGTTGAAACCTGTACGCACGTTATTGAAGGCTGCATTGGGTGTGGGGCAGGTGACTGCGACAGGCATACAGATGGTGTCGCTCCCACAACCATTGGTGGCGATAAGGCAGACGTTGTAGGTGCCAAAGACTGCATAGGTATGGCTGGGACTCAAGGCGGTACTCGTGCCACCATCGCCAAATGTCCAGAGGTAACTTGTGCCACCCGTGCTCTGATTGGTGAAGGTCACTGTGTTCAAGTTACCAGTTGTATTGTAGGCCGCATTCAGCGCGCAGGGATATCCGCCGATATTCACACGGATCATGAGCTCACGCAGGTTGTTGTCACGAAATCCAGACCACGCACCGCCCAAGACCTCATAGCTGCGCCTCGAAATCGGGCCTACATCCTCTGTCCCTATAAACATGTCTGCGCCACCCATCATCCAAGCCACATAGTAGCCGCCAGTGCTCACCCCGATTGGCACGGCATAGTTTACCGTATTCCAACCACCAACGGTGACTTGCGAAAAAGGGATGGTGTCGGTGCGCAACAGGGTGCCAGGAGCGCCGTTGAGACCGTTGTCGGCAAAGATCGAGATGATATATCCAGAGAAGCTTGCCGACGCAATAAACACTTGCACTTAGTTGATCGACATCGGATGTACAGGTGGGTACATGTACACACCCACGCCATCATCAGTGCCACCGCCATTCCATCCCCAAGAGAAGGTATTGCCGCCGCCCGTGGTATATGTGAGCTGCGCCGTAGGGCCACTCAGGTTCACCAATTCGATTTCGGAACTATTGGTATTGTTGCCGGGATTGATATCGTTGACGTTGTTGCAGGTCACCTGCCAATAATATTGTCCTGCGGTATTCACGACGGCTTGGGGGCTGTAAATCAGGAGCGAATCTTGTCCAGCAGCCACGGTCGGCAGTGTGCGATTTGCGGTGTACACCGAAGCAAAGCTCAAATTGCGCAATGTTCCTGCAAAGGTGCTGGAATTGGTGAAATTGGTATTTCCGACATTTTTGACCCGACTTTGCAGATTGGGAATCAGGCCCACAGGATAAAATTCGCCTGCATTCTTGTTATTTTGGTTCCAGACCGGCGTGAGGTCGCGCACGCTGATGAGTGGTACGGGCGGGTATTTGTACTTGATGGCATACGTGCCTGGCGGCGTCACTTCACGAAAGGATTCCAAGCCGATCGCCCCGGTACTGTTTTCAATCCCGATGATGACGTCGGTCAGGCAGCCCGCATTTTGCGTGAAGGTACCGTTCATGGTCCTATAGGTGAAGGTGATGGAGCTGTCTGTGCCATCAAACAAAACCTGAAAGGTATTGGAGCCAAACCAGTCGGGCGTGCCTGTCTGCCACCAAGGCACATTGTAAAAGCTCACGACCAGCGTGTCCTTGAGATTGCTCCAATAATAGCATTTGGCGGGGTTGGGAAATGCAGGAAATGACGAGATGAAGTTCAAGTCACTCATCAGCGGTGCGACATAGTTGTCGCCTGCACCGCCCAGGGTCGGAATCCCTGGAAAGCAGCTCGCGATATTGCTCACGTTGTCAAAACTGATCCAGCCATTGGAGCCGATTTTGAATGTGCTGTAGTCCCCCCAATAATAGTGGAACGCCCAATTCATGTTGAATGGCCCTACGGAGTTGTCGTCGGCAAGGTTGAAGACACGCACGGTCGGCGTAAATGTATTCGTGTCGATCCATGATGGAACGGGTCCCAAGGGATCGTTGGAGTCGCGCCAGATATAGCCGTAGGCATCAGGCCCGCCACTCGCGCCAAAAAGGCTACCTGAAAACATCAAGGCAAGGATGACAGTCAGGAGGGTAAAAAGTTTTTTCATATCACTTGATTTCAAGCACCATTGAAGTTCGAGGGGATAAGATACCTGAATTTTCGGAGAATTCAGAGTCTTTCGAGAAAAAGCATCTCTCGGAGACGCCGCGATGCATGCAAGGCAGCTACGGGCAACCCGCTTGCACGACGAGCAACTTTGCTCATCGATCATCACATGAAATTTTCCTGCGGCAGTTCACTATGGCGTATGCACACGCTAGAAACCATGTTTCTGATCCCTCAATCCTTGGCCGCGACCTTGGTGCGCATGAGCACAGCAGCGAGCAAAAGCATGGCTGCACCTAACAAGAGCACCCATGCACCGACGCCGATCGCATGCAGTTTGTAGCCCCGCCACAAGATCAGGCTTGCTTGTACGAAACCCAACATTCCCGACAGCGCCAGCCACCGCGGTTTGCGCAGCACGGCAACCAGTGCAGCGCAAACCGCAACCAGCCCAGCCACGAGCAAAATCCATCGCCCGACGCTCAGGTAGTCGCCGTCCCAACCGGTGACCGCGACCCCATTGGCCGCCCACAATGGCAACAAGGTGCCGACGATCAACAGACCGCCGCCTACAATAGAAATGTATATGCCCGCTTTTTGCATCCGTGTCACGCCTCAGTCGTAAACTTTGTCCCGCCACCAACTGTAGAGACGTCCTCGATCAAAGATAAGCGTGCGATGATCGTTTGCGGCTTTCCAAGTATTCAGATCGGTCTCCTTGACAATCAGAGGATATATGCGTCCCTTTTGGTGGGTCGTAATGAGATCGACCAAGCTGTCCTCGCGCATGCTCCAAGTTCCTTTTTCCCATTGTTGGTCGGTATCCATACGTCCTCGCTGCCTGAGGTAGAGAAATGTACCGTCGGCCGTGAGGTCGATCCGCTCCTCTTGGTAGTCGCAATCGCATTTGGAAGGTCGGCCCTCGTAAGATTCAGAAAACCACCATTTGTAGTGGCCGACTGCCTTCAGCGAATCTTGGGCATAGATGGAGGTACTGTTCAGGGCGATCAGCAGAAGACCAAGCAATGACATTTGAAAAGATGTTTTCATAGCTGCGACGAGCGACATTTGCAGGCAAGGTGCTGCAAATGTGCAAAATTCATAACGCTCGCCCTATCTTGCGACATTATTTTTGCACGATGATCATTGGCTTGATTTCAGATACCCATGGACTGCTGCGCCCAGAGGCGTTGAGCGCCCTCGCGGGCGTGGATGCGATCTTGCATGCAGGCGACGTGGGTGCACCCGAGGTACTCACACGCCTGGAAGCGATTGCCCCCGTGCAAGCCGTGCATGGCAATATCGACCCGAGCAATGCCTGGCCACACACCGTGCAAATTTCCTTTGAAGGCGTTCAAATCTTGATGATCCACGACTTGAGCCATCTCACGACAGCTATGCTGCTGCCCCTGCCGACATTGGTTGTACATGGCCATTCACACATACCTGCCTTGTATATGCAAGCGGGCATCCATTACCTGAACTCAGGTGCAGCGGGGAAAAAACGATTTTCATTGCCGATCTCTGTGGCCCGTCTTCATATCGCGGGTGCCGCGTGGCGGGTGGAATTTCTGAACCTGCTCGATGCGCGTCCCTTGCCATGAGAGAGATCATCCACATGAGCTTGCATTTCCTGGTGCCCTTGGCCGTCGCGCTGCTATTTTGGCGCAGGTCTGGGATCGATCGCTTGCGTCCCTGGCGAGCATTTGGGATCATGGTGGCGACCATGCTCGTGGATTTGGACCACTTGCTGGCCCGCCCCATCTTTGATCCCTGCCGCTGTAGCATCGGGTTTCACCCGCTGCATACGTGGCCTGCCATCGTCATTTACGTGGCGCTCACGCTACATCCGCGCACGCGGCTCATTGGCTTGGGACTGGTGATCCATATGGCGCTGGACCAAGTCGATTGCTGGATGATGTGAGCACTTTTGGTGCGTAGGTGAAGCCCCAAAGGCATTTCCCCACCCTCCCCAAAAGCTAGGAAGATGGGGAAACGGTAATTCCTTCTTTTAAGGAATGATATGGCCTGAGCTGCTGCCGATATCTCAGATCTTGCTGGATTTTTTGGCCTGCATTTCGTTGAGTTCTTTCTCAGTATCGCCATAGGGCTCCTTGTCGCGTTTGGCGACCTCGATGGCTTCCTTGGCGACTGCGATGGCCTCGTCTTGGCGACCTAGCTTCTTGAGCAGCATGGCCTTGGTATCGAGATAGGCATAGATCGGCTCGGCCGTACAAGCCTTGTTGGCCCATTCCAAAGCTGCTTCCAAGTCTTTTTTCTTGGTCGCGCCTTGGTAAAACGTCCAAGCCAAGCTATTGAGGGCTTGCGGCTGCAACTCGGGGCTTATGGCGACTGCGCGATGCGCGGTCGAGATGTATTTGCCCCAATCATCTGCGCCTTGATACCAGCCGAGGTCTTGGAAAAGGGCCATTTTCTCAGCCTCTGGATGCCCCGACTTCATCCATGCAGCACGTGCAGCCATATAGGCATCTTCTTTGTGCTCAAAGGTGGCACGTCCCATCGCGGCCACATACATGTCCAGCAGCTTGGCGTTCACTTCGCCTTCTCCATAGCGCGACACGAAATCGGCTTTGTGGGCAAAGAAGTACTTGGCCTCATCGGTATCGAGAAGCTTGAAACGGGCCTTGAAGACTGCCCAGCTATCGGCCTCCAACAGGCCTGCGCCTGCCATCACTGGCCTGAACATCGCCAGGACCTCATCAGAGTTTTGGCCGATCTCGGTCATCCTCACGATATAATCCGCTTGCGCGACCCGATCGTCTTTGTGTGTCTCAAACGCCAATTTGGATGTGGTGATCGAAACAAATTTGGGATCCAATACCTGTTTGCCCAAGGCTATGAATTGTGCTGCGTCCAATGCTCCTACTGCTACGTGAAACAGTTCACCAGAGGCTGCGACAAACAAAAGCGTAGGATAAGCCTGCACATTGTATTTCTCTTGCAGTCCTGGCCCTTCGCCTTTTTCCATATCAATTTTGGCATTGATAAAATTGGCGTTGTAGAATTCAGCGACCTCGGGGTTGGTAAATGTATTGGCAGCCATCCATTTGCAGGGGCCGCACCAACTGGTATAGGCATCTACGAAGACAAGCTTGTTTTCCTTGCTTGCTTGGGCGAGGATTTCCTGCCAAGGGCCATGGTTGAACTGGATGTCGGCTTTGGCGATCATGCCAAATGCAGCCAACAAAGTAAGGGTGAAGAGGACTTTTTTCATGACTTTGAATTTTAACGAAAATAAACCGCGCGCGATGATTTGGCAACACCTGTCCCGACAAGAGATGATTTTTGTCGGAAATAAAAGAATGGAAAACACCCACCAACCCCGCTCAACATGGGATACGAAAGCGTTACTGCTTATTCAAATGACCGACAACCATCGCAAGGGTTGCATCAATCTGCCTCTGCATCCCTAAATTTTTTGCGTAGGATCCCCAATGCCTCCCGCAGACTAATATGACGAATGGCGAGCGCCTCATCGATGTGCTTGCTGCAAAACCATCCCACATTGGGTGGGTGCCCCGTCCAGCCCTTGACCTGCATCCGAGCGATGACCGCCTTGTCGTCGAGCGAAGGCTTAAACTCCACCAAGCCACCCTGACCAGGCTGGTTGAGGTCATCATCACCAAATTTTTCATCGCAAATCTCACAGATGGGTGGGCGCATACAATTCTTGGGTTCTAGAAATCTTCCTAAGGCTGCATCAATCGTCTGCGCCCTCAATCCACAAAGCTAGCGCATCAGCCGCACTGCATCCAAGCAGCTTCCCAACCCCACCCCGATACAATGACTACAATTATCTACAATCAGAAATTCCTAACTTTGAGCCATGAAACACAGCGTTACTGAGATCAAGGTGAGAGGTTACCATGCCGACCTCTATGGCCACGTCAACAATGCCCGCTATTTGGAGCTGCTAGAGGAAGCCCGATGGAATCATTTTGAGGACCTCATCAACTATTCGGAATTCAAGAGCAACGGTTGGGCTTTTGTGATCGTGAGCATCAATATCAACTATCGCAAACCTGCTGTGCCAGGCGACGTGATGCAGATTCGCACGGAATACAAAACCCATGGGAGCCGTAGCATGACCATGCACCAAACCTGCTTTCTCAACGGTACAGACACTGTCGCTGCCGACGCCGACATTACCTTTGTCGTGCTAGACTCCCATGCTGGCAAGGTCAAGCAACTCGAAGGCCGACTCCTGGAAATGCTCATGCCCACAGACTAATCCATTTCTAGGCAATGTTTTGCGGCGACAAACCCGCATGTTGCGTATCAATTTTTGTTGATATCTTGGGGGATAGTCCATACCTTAGTGTATTGTTTCCAAGTTTTGACTCAGCATAATCTCTAAATAAAATATCATGAAAAAAATATACCTGCTAGCAATGTTGATGGGCATTTTGGCCATAGGCCAAGCGCAGACATTTACAGTAAGCCCATCACTTGTCGTGAATACCGACGTGGACATCAACCATGCGGCAGACGTGTACATCCACTTCGACAATCGCATGCAGATGCCGATCTTCCTGATCTGGGAACAGACTGCCGACGCCTATCCCTCACAATGGTTTATGACAGTCTGCGACAATGCCTCCTGCTACAACCTGCCCCACGCCGTGGATTCGATGGCAGCAGTCGCCGTCAATGATTCAGGTTATCTCAAAGTCAGCTGCATTCCCAACGGCACTGTCGGCACGGGTGTGGTCAGTTTTCGCGTCTATGACATGAACAGCCCAACCTCGAGCACCAATGTGACCTTTAACTTCAATGCGACCTCTACCACAGCCATATCGGCCGACCAATTGGCCAGCCGCTTTGCTGTGTCACCTAGCCCAGCGGCCGAGGTGCTCCACCTGAGCGCAGGTGGTGGCTTGCTCGACAAAGGCACTGTCGCACTTTTTGACCTCAGTGGCCAGCGTGTGCTGACCCAAGATGTCAGCGCGGTTCAAAACACCGATCTCAGCGTTGCTCACTTGGCTCCAGGCATCTATATGCTTCGTTATGAAAGCAAATCAGGCACCATGAATCAGAAGGTGGTCGTCGCCCACTGATTTTTTGCCACCTCCATAGAAAGCGGTTGGCTCATGGGTCAGCCGCTTTACATTTGTAGCCTTCCGAAACCAGCTTTGGGGGATGTGCCTTCCAGCTTTGTATTGAATATGAATTTTATGCAATCCCTATGAAAAAAGTTTGCCTCCTCCTGTGTTTATACACCAGTCTCATCACGATGGCTGTTGCACAAAGCTTCATCGCAACGCCCAATGACTCGGTGACCACCAATATCCTGCCGTCACGTGTGGCGCAGGACTATATGCATTTTGTGAATACCACGAACCAGACGATCTCCTTGGGATGGCAGGTGACCACCCAGACTTTTCCCTCGCAATGGTTTGCGCAACTCTGCGGCGATCCTGTGTGCCGCAACCTACCCTTCGCTGGCGCCTCCTACTCCTCCAACATTGGCCCTGGCGACACGACATTTTTAAAGCTCCTCACCGACCCGAGCGGTACCCCCGGTTCACTCCTCGTGGTCGTGCATGTCTGGGACTCGATCGATCCTAGCAACAGCATGGATGTGACCTATATCGTAAATGCAGGCACCACTGCCGCATCACCCGCGTCGCTCAAATCCAAAATGAGCATCTCGCCCATCCCAGCTAGCGACGCGATCCACCTGCAAGCACTCAGCGGCCAATTGGAAAAAGGGATTGCACGCCTGTATGACCTCAAGGGTGCGCTCTTGCTTACCCAAGCCATAGGCAACGTGAGCGCGAGCAGCATCGACGTGCGCGACATCGAGCCGGGCATCTACCTCCTCAGGTATGCTGCCAAGTCTGGCACGCTCACCGAAAAGGTCGTGATCACCCGATAAATTGCTGATTGCAGCACCAACAAAAGCGGCTGCCCTCCATCGGGGCAGCCGCTTTTGTGTGGATGGCTTACCGTGCAAGCAATGCACGTAGCGATCAGCCATTCATCGCAGCCCTCGAAATGCATTCCCGCTGCCGATTGGGTTATTGGCCTTTGCTTCCCATGGCATTGGCCCATTTTCCATGGAAGGCTGCCGCCCCAAAAAAGATGGCCATCGACAGGTTAAACCCCATGGGTGCCAAGAAATTTCCCACCATGGGCCAGCCTTTGTACATTGCCATGACCAAGGTATAGCTCACAATCGGCGACAAAGCGGCCATTCCCCTGGGAAGGGCTGTCTTGCCACGCACGATCACAACTGTATAAATCGTTACCAAGATAAAAAAGGCTGCCGCAAAGGCCAGCCCCAAGGGTTCGTTGAACGGTCGAAACGCCTCCATCTGTCCCCCACCCATGCGCACGGCGTCTGCCAGTGGATAGACGCCCCCGTGATAGGCGACGCCACAAAAAAGGATGTACAACCCCGCCAATACACTCACTAGGGCGGCCTTTTTACCCATGGGTTGCAAGCTTACCCATACGATAAATAAGCCGGCAGCCTCCAGCGGGATCGCCAAGATCCCAAGGTAGTGCCCCCAGATCAAGCGTGCATTGGGGATGTCTCGCATGAATGCATAGTCCCCATCCATATATCCGCCACCCGGTGTATAGAGCAGGCAATAATCGCCGACCATGCCTACGCAGGCTCCCAGCACTGCAACAAAGCCTGCGATGCGCAGCCACCGCTGTACTTCTTTGGGATCGTTGGGCATCAGGCCTCAGGCTCCGTTTGCGTGACACCGCTGATGCGCGGCACGAGTTGCACATCAAATGCCGAACTGCGGATATGCAGCACCTCCGCGATGCTACCCACGATGGGTAGGTGCATGGCAGCCTCGCCATGAAATATGCCATAGAAATTGGTGAAACCGCCAAGTTCCAAATAGCCCTGGTCGATAAGGGCCCTGAGCAAATGTCGGCTGGCATCGGGTGCTTCAAAATCGAGTGAAGCTGTGAGATGATAGAAATCGGCATGGCCACCCATTGCCGCTTGCAGGTCTCCATCGTCACAACAGTGGTCGAGTTTGAAACGCGACGCTAGCGCGCCACTGTTCATCCCCACCAGATTGGCGTAGTGGCTCAGGGTCTCTTGCACGACGACATAGTCGGCTTGATCGGCCTCGGCAATCCATTTCAACTCCACATCCATACCATAGCCGACCTGTGCGTGGTAGCCAGACTGCTCCACGGTACGGTCAAAGGATGTGTAATAAATAAGTCCGCCAAACAAAGTCAGGGCGAGCAAGAGTGTGATGCCAAGTGAACGTTGCTTATTTTCCATAGTTGTGCGATACTTTATTTCAAGCCGGGAATTTTGGAACCAATACCGCCCTTGCCGAGGGCGAAGCCAAACAACATGCCACAGAAACCGCCCATGATATGTGCAAATTGGGAGATGTTGTCGTCTTTTGAAACGGCCGTATAGACTTCTTGGCCGATGTAAAGCACCACAATCAAGATGAAGGTAATCGGTATGGTGCCCGAACTAAAATTGACCAATGACCCCAATAAAATCATCATGAAAACGATCCCGCTGGCACCCATCATGCCCGTATCCCAAAAGATATTGTTGATGGCGGCAGTCGCCAATGCCGTCACGAGAATCATGAGCAACAGCTTTTTGGAGCCATACTTTTCCTCAAGAATAGGCCCGATCAGCAAAATGATGGAGAAGTTGCCGACCAAGTGTTCCCAATTGGCATGCCCCATGACATGGGAAAACAGCCTGAAATAGTCGGCCACACGGCCCCAATCAAAATAGCCCGTCGCCGCAAAATAGTGCGTGTTGAATTCTGGTAGAATGGTCAAGCTCAGCAACATGACGACACAAGACGCCACGGTAAAGCCCAAAACCACGGGAGCATTGAAAGTGATTTTCATAGAATTCAAATAAACGAAATTTTTGGGTGAAGGTTTGCACGCATTCCATGAAGCGCGAGCCCCCGAATAGAAGAGGCGGGAGCCTCCGAATAGAAGAGGCGGGAGCCTCAAATAGAAGAGGCAGGAGCCTCCGGCTCCCAACGCTGCACAACTGTGAGCCGTGCCTGTCCCCCCGCTCGTTGAGCGGGACGCGGCGCTCAGGGAGCGGGGGCTCGCGCCTGCAAACCCTAAATTCATCAATGGCACCGCTAAAAATCCCATTATCTTCGCCCCTATGTCTGCCAGTCGCCCACAATTCAAAGTCTTTCTTGGATGCCTCATCCTCTTGCTAGCCCTGGGCAGTTGCAAGATGGTCATGCGTTCCATCCGCTACAACGTACCCAATGTCACCGACCATAAGCTCTGGGAGGAGCGGCGTGTGCCCCGCGCTGGCGAGGTCTATGGCTTTCACGACGGCCGCACCAAGGGTATATTGCCCATCGATGCATGGGGACTGGAAGGCTGGTATGAACCCGGGATGAGTTATGAAGACTATTTCAAGAAGACTGGCACCGTCTCGCTGCTTGTGCTGCGTGGCGACACCCTGCTATATGAATACTACGGTGACGGTTTTGCAGACACATCTCGCTTCAACATCTTTTCTGTCACAAAAGCCTATGTCTCCACGCTCACAGGCATCGCCTTGCACGAGGGCTATATCAAAAGTGTTGACCAGAGCATTGGTGACTTTTTGCCTTGGTGTACCGACTCCCTCATTTGCAAGGTCAAGATCAAGCACCTCCTTCAGATGACCAGCGGCATTGCGTCGAGCGAGGGCTACCTCAATCCTTGGGCGACTAGCAGCAAACTCTATTACGGTGACCAGACCGAGGACATCGTGCACCATCTGAAAATGAAACGCCCGCCAGGCCAGCGCTTTTTGTACCAAAACATCAACACGCAGCTGCTGGCCATGATCCTGCGGCGCGCCACCGGCCGATCTGTCTCCCAATACCTGAGTGAGAAGCTCTGGCAACCCATCGGCATGGAGGCTGATGCTGGATGGAGCCTTGCAGAGGGATCCGATGAAGAAAAAGCATTCTGTTGCTTGAATGCGCGTGCCCGGGATTTTGCACGTTTTGGATTGCTCATCTTGAACGAGGGCAATTGGCGGGGGCAGCAGCTCATCCCTAGGGAATGGGTGAGAAGCATCCCTCAATATGACACCACCGAGGGTGGTACCAATCGCTACCATCTCAATTGGTATCTCACTCCCGAACAAGACGATTTTTGGGCAGAGGGCCTGCTAGGGCAATTTACCTATGTATGCCCCAAGACCCGAACTGTGATCGTGCGTGTAGGCAATTCCCTTGATTTCAAGGTGCCGTGGTATGACAGCTTCAAGATCTTGGCAGGATTGCGCACCAAACCCAAACCTATTCCCTTCAAGAAAGCCGACCTCAAACCCTTTGCAGGCACCTACACCTTTGGCCTCAGCAACTTTGGCGACACCACCCTGATGGGCAAGAAAGCCGTCATGGTCGCCAAGCGCAAGGGACTCAAGATCAAGACAAAATTTCAAAAAGATTGGATCGCAAAGCCACAAAGCGACAGTGTCTTCTACCACATCGCTTTTGGTCGCGTACTCACATTTCACCGCGATGAAAAAGGAAACCCCACGACGCTAGATTGGAACCGCAGGGGAAATGTCTGGAAAGTCGGAAAGAATGAATGAACGGGGGGAAAAAAAAACAGAGATTAGAAATGGTGTAACCCATCCCTAATCTCTGACTGACAAACGCAACGGCTGCCTTACTGCACCACCATCTTGCGAGCGATGCTCGACTTGCCATCGGTGAGGCGGTAGAGGTACATACCCGGCGCAAAGTCGCTGGCATCGAAGCGAAACGCTTGATCACCCACCGCTGCGGGTTGCTGGGCTGCATACACACGCGCACCAGCGACGTTCAGGATTTCCAAACGCATGTCTGAGATCGCGGTCACCGCATACCTGATCACCGTGGTGCCAGCAGTAGGATTGGGCAAGCTTTGGCCGACCGTGAATCCAAGCACACTGCCTGGCCTCACGGCAACATTGCTCAAGATTTCCAAGTTGTAAGGAACCTGTCCAGGGATATTTTGGGAAGTTCCTCCAAGTACCGGCACATTGGCTGGCACTAGGACGCTGAGCGTCGTCGGGATGTTGATCACATACTGACCAGCATTGATGGGTGTCCCCACAATGTCGATGCAGCCCGAGGCACCGCCGAGGATGATGCCGGAGCCAGGGTTGTTGGTGCCAAAAACCCCAATGGGCAAGCCATTGGTGATGCCCAATTCCAGGCTATTGATGGTCACCGACACAGCAGGAAATGGAAACCCGATCAACGGGGTCAAATCGATGACGGTGTCCATCGGTACATTGATCGTGATCACCTGGGCGTAGGCCGACCCGACAGTGCCACTAGGAAGCGGTGCCGTAGGGCTCGGGTACAAAAACTCGGTTGTATGACCTGGATCAGGCGTGCACTGCGCAGATACTACGCCGCATGTCAGAAGCAAAAGCAATAACGTGACTGTGAATAGTTTCTTCATTTTCCAAATGTTAGAGAGATTCCAAAGAGGGGCCTGCATCAGTGAACCACCATTTTGCTGGTCACCGATTGATCGCCGTTGGAAAGCTTGTAGAGATAAATGCCAGCTGCCAAGCCGGTGGCGTCATAGCTCAGTTCATTGATGCCAGCGATGGCACGCACAGTTTCTGTATGCAAGCGCTTGCCGGCGAGGTCTGTGACCTCAAAGGAGATCGTTGCTGGCTTGGGGGCATTGTAGCTGATCACAGTCGTGCCATTGAAAGGGTTGGGTGCATTGTGCGCAATCCAAAAAGCATTGGTTTGCTGGTCTTTCACACCGACACCGTTGATGTCCAAGCTCCAGTTCAAGCCACCAGGAAAAGGAATTGACACAGCAGTGCCGCCGATCACTGGCACGGCGCCAGGCACAGTTACGTTGTAGGCTGTCGCCATGCTCACGTTGAATGTGCCACCTTGGGTCGGGGTACCCGAAAGCTTGATACAGCCATCGGTGCCACCAGGAAACTGGCAGTTGGCAGGGGCGCAGACATAGTTGAGACCGTTGGGCAGACCAGAAATGGCGGTGACTTCCTGGTAATTCACAGACACGCTCACAGGTGGGAAGGGAAGGCCGATGAGTGCTGAGAGGTCGATGGTAGTATCTTGCGGAACGACAATGGTAAATGTCTCCACATAGGGCGCACCCTGATTGCCCGAAGCCAAGCTATTTTGGATCGCAGGATTGGGATAGACACCAGGGATGCCCAGCGATACATACAATGGATTGGGGATACAGACTTGCGCCTGGACGGCGCCAGTAACTAGCAATGCAAACAATACAACGTGTAGAATCTTTCTCATAATGTGTACCTATCTTAAGTAATGTAGTTCTCTAATTTCCTCAGAATCGAGGGAATAACAAAATGATCCTTGTCTTATTTTTACTCCTGAGCTTCCAGAAAGTCCAACTTTTCCTTGGCCTGCATGATGAAAACCGCATCGGGAAAGCGCGCAATGTAGTTTTTGTAGGCCTCGATGGTATTGGCGGATTTGGCATTTTCAAAAGCAAGTGCGTTGAGGCGCTGCTGTATTTGCGGGAATTGTAGCGCATTTGGGTAGCGCCTCAGGAAATTGGCGAGGGCATCTTCAGTATTGGCCTTGAGGGCTTCGCTCGTTGCACGCAGGTCGCGGGCTTTGGTGACGACATCGACATTTTCTGCATCAGGGTAGGTGGTCAGGTAGTCGTCGAGCGCCTCGACGGTGCCCGTCGCTTCGGCCAACTTATAGGCCAGGTCATTGCGGTAGTTGCGGCAGGTGGTCGCAGCTGTGGATGTGGGGAATGCGATGAGGAAATCATCGTAGGCCGCGACCGTATTTTTGGTTTTTGCGGCCTCTAGGAAACTGGCCTCGACTCGGCTGCGACGCGACGCGATCTCAGCGGTTGTGACGCCAAGTTTCTCATATTTGGCTTGGCCCTTTTCATCGAGTTTTGCCCAACCCGCCTCGGCCTCTTGGAGATGCTGGAGGGCCTTTTGCATGTCTTTTTTAGAGGGGTCCATGCCATAGAGCCGCGACATGCCAAAGTTGGCGGAGATGTCATGGGCATCGGCCTTCAGGCATTCCTCAAATGACGCCCAAGCAACTGGATATTCTTTGGCTTCGATCGCCTTCATGCCTTTGCCGCCGCACTGCGCAGACAAAGACAAAATCGACAATAGGGTCAAGACGGTAAACAGGGTAATTCTTTTCATGGACGATAGTACTTAATGCCTCAAATTTAACGATTTCTCTCATTGCGCCGCAAATGGCCCCTCAAAGGGGCTAGCTTAGCAATAAGTGTGCCTCACAGACAAGGTGATCACATCCCGCTCCCAACATTTTCTAAAACATCTTCTTCCAACACCGACGATTGATCTTTACCTCCCTCAATGTAGGCATTCCGTTGGCATGTCAGCCAATGCCAGTCCCAAACTGAAACGATGGTTTGCGATTGGTCGGGAGCAACTCATAGAGACGGGTGATCACGTTTTGCAGGCCATGAATTTCCCCGGCCTTCAAAGCTGCATTCCCTTGGGCGATCAGCTCCTGAGCTCTGGTTTGATCCAGATACTCAGACAGACGCGTGGCGTAGTGGCTCGCAAATAGCCAGTTGAGATACTCCAGTGTGCGCCATCTCACGGTATAAGAGAGCTGCCACATGCGCTCAGACATGGCCTCGATCCGCGCCACATTGCCCGTGCGCAGCACTTCCTTTTCCTGCTCGACGATCTTCTCAAAGTTGAGTTTCTCCGCTTCGGTGCCCGCTTTTTCCAAGTAGGAGTTACAATAGCGCTTGGCCTCAAAATAGGATAGCTTGGCTTGTTCCACTGCCTGCTCCTGCGTCGTTTCACTCAATAGGCGGGCGAGCCGCCGTTTGCGGTCGTCGAGTTGGTACCGGGCATCGGTCACGTCGTCACCTGCCATCGCCCTCACAAGGCGCAACAGCTCCTCCAATTCCTCCTTGATGCCCGCCAATTTTTGCTCCAAGGATGTATCGCCTTTACCAGCCGCTGCCGCCGCCTCGCGGTCGAGTTGCTCTAGCAACATCGCGATCTCAGCAGCTAGGCGATCGGTATTGACTTGCCGCTCGGTGGCACTGAATACATTGCTGAATTCCTGGTCGCTCATGAGCAGCACTGCGGATATTTTGAGGTCACGGGATTCGGAAATTTCAACCGTTACTTCCACATCCGAACCTTTGATCAGATCGCGCTCCAAATCCTTGCCATTGACCTTGATGAATCCAATGGGGATATTCACAGACGGCAGCAAATTTTCTGGCCCCTCCAAGACATTGATTACGATTTGCTCGTCTTGGCCACGGTGAATGGTCTTCATGACCTGCTTGGTGAGGGTGCGCCGCAACGGCAAGATTTCATTTTTCTTGAAAATGGCTTCCAGCTTGGTGCGGCGATTTTCTAGGTCATCGATCTCGATGCAAATGTCTTGCGGCAGCGGCTGCCCATTCACTGAATATTTGCCCTGCGTGATCTCGATGTCGGGCAGGTCCTCACGCACGAGGTTCCCGATGTGGTCGATGAGCGTGATGCGAAAGACATTGTGGTTGTCGGGTATCAAGGGCAATTCCTCCTCGATGCGCGGCTCCAAATATTTCAGGCCCGAATCGTAGCCGCCATCGGTGCGCACGATACGGTACAGCAAGTTGCGCATATCGCCCTCGACCTTGGCGGTGAAATACTCCAAGCGGTCTTGCGTCGTGCGGGCGTATGCCATGCGTATCTGTAGGCTAGCCGCACGCTCGTCTTGTGGTTCATAGGTTTTTTCCAGACGGATGCCTTTTTTGCGGCGCGGTTTGGTTGCGGCATAGTAGGCCGCCCCTTCACCGACCGCCGTAGTCGGGTCGATGTCGTAATTGACCGCTACATGCAAGCCCTTGCCCACACGCTCCCGCACACGGGGAATGTAAGTCGAGCCACCTACCATCAAGACAAAATCGAGTTCGCCGACCTCCATGCTGTTGCGCAGCAAGATGCGCTCGATCATCGAAATCGTCTGATCGATCGATCGGTCGATGAGCGCCTCAAAAGCCGAGCGCTGAATGCGGAAAAAAAACTCACGCTCCTCGCCAGCATCGTCGCGGGCCTCAAACTCGATTTCGGCAAAGTCTTGGCTCGACATCCTGATCTTAGCTTCCTCTGCAAGCAGCAGCAGCTTGTAATAGAGCCCATTGTGCTTGCCAGTCGCGCTCTTGAGCTGTCGCTCCAAGTCATGAAACTGGCCCGTTCCAGTGAGATGTGGCGCGATCAATTGCATTACAATTAGATCATCAAAATCACATCCACCAAGGAAGTTGTCGCCTTCGTGGTCGATCACCCGCATCTCGCCATCCTTGATGCGCACGAGTGCGACGTCAAAAGTGCCACCACCCAAGTCATAAACCAGCCATTGCCCAGCGTTCACTGTGCGGCCAGCCTCGGCTTGTCGATTGGCAAATGCCAGGCTTGCAGCGATGGGTTCTTGTAGCAATACAACTTCCTCAAAGCCTGCTGATTTACCAGCCTCGTGGGTCGCATTGCTTTGCATCGTGTCAAAGGACGCTGGAATCGTGATCACGACTGCCTCGGGAACAGTGCCATCTTGCACAAACGATTTCAGCTCACGCAGCACCTGAGCGCTCAAGTCGATCGGCGATACCTCCTGCTCTAGCGAACGGATGAAATAACGATCGGCCGTGCCCATCTTGCGCTTGAAGCCACCCACCACGTTTTCAGGGTCTCGCTCCAGAAACTCACGGGCCTTTTCGCCGACGAAAATGCGGCCTTTGCGATAAGCTACCACAGAAGGCAATGTTTCTTTCAAGCTCAATGGGTTGCGCAAGATCTCCACGCTGCCATTGTGGGCGCGAGCGATCACCGAGTTGGTGGTGCCGAGGTCTATGCCAAAGTCGATCGTCTGGGACATGGGTGAATCTACTGGTGCACGGTTGCGACCTGCGCAACCTTGTTATTGACTTTCAAAAATAATGATTTTGCCCGTTCAGGCTCAAATCGAATTCAGAGGTCTGGAGCCAACGAAGCCGTCAGCTGCCCTCAACGACGACGACCGCCTTTTGCACGATCATATTGGCCCCACCATTCCGCTGGCGGATGATGGGCTTGATCACGTCGGTGATGCGCAGGTTGTGCATGGTGTCGCCAGCAATGCTCGCTTCGCAGTCGGTACGGGTTTCGTTGTAGGCCTCTCCCATTGGATCGTGTACCTCAAACCCCAGCTCGGCAAACTTCTCGACAAGCCGCTGCGTATTGCGCCCGATCGAGTTTTTCTCCGTGAGCCTGCCCGCCTTGCGCTCGATTTCAAAGACTTGATTGATGATGAATAACAGTTCTTGTGCGACGTTCATGATGCAATGATTTGATCCAATTTCTGGCGAATCTTTCGCTTACGCAAATGTGTGTCTGGGATTGCAAGATGTCAAGTTACATTCGGCCTTTCAGTCTCAAATAGCATCCAAAATCCAAGGAGGATACCACCGACGGAGGTCACGATGGTGACGACCTTCGCTCATCGCAACATCACTGCACGGTTACCCTTGCATTACAAACAAGCAGCCGATAAGGGTCTAGATAGCTCATGATGATGTGTCATTGTTGACATCAAACATACAATCCATCTTCGTATTTTCCAATTCAATCGAGTGTAACATTTCAGGGGAGCCACGGCCTCAGGCCGTTGGGCTATCGACCGTTTTCTTTTAGCGATTGCGGCTCATAGTCGTTGATATTGAGCCATTTGCGCCAGATACAAATGGTCGATAGCCCTCCCGCTTTGCGCCGCCCCCTCGTGAAACGGGGAGGACGCAGTGCGGCATCCTGCCGCAGGCTCCTTCAGATGGTTAGCCACTCAAATCAATCCATGCCCAATTCGCCCCTCACCAATGCGATGGTTTCCCGCAGCATGGTGAGTGCCAGGTCAATGGTATGTAGGTGGGAGCGGAATGACAAACACGCCAAGCGCAGGTAAAACAGGTCGTCGATGGTGGTAGATGTGAGAAATACGCGCCCGTCTTCATGGAGCCGCTTCACAAGCAGCTCGTTGAAGGCATTGGCATCGCCATCCTCGGGCACGTAGCGGTAGAGCACCACACTCAGGTCAGGATAGGGGCCACGCTCCATATAGGGGATGGTCTCCAATTGATCCCAAAAGTAGCGCGCGAGCCAGAGCTTCTCGGCGATACAAGCCCTGAAGGCCGCCACACCATGTACCTTAAGCGGCAACCACATCCGCAGTCCCCTGAAGTGGCGCGTGAGCTCGGGACTCAGGTCGGCCGGGCTGCTCTCGTCGTTGTAATTGAGGGCGTCTTGGAGATAGTTGGCGGTGTAATAATGAGAGGCGGCAAGGCGCTTGCCGTCCTTGACCAAGGCGGCCCCGGTGCCATAAGGCAAAAAGAGGCCCTTGTGTGGATCCATGACGATGCTATCGCTGCGGTCCAAGCCCTTGATCACGCGGCGGCCTTCTTCACAGAGCATGAAAAAGCCTCCGTATGCGGCATCGACATGAAGCCACATTTTGTACTGCTCAGTCACATTGGCGATCTCGTCGGCGGGATCGACGGCACCCGTGTCGGTCGTGCCCGTGCTTGCCACCACGAGGAAAGGGCGCAGGCCCGCGCCCAGATCTGCCTGCACGAGCGCCCGCAGTGCGCTCACATCCATACGGTAGTTGCGGTCGAGCGGCACGTAGCGCAGTTGTGCCTCGCCCAAGCCCGCAATGCGGAAGGCTTTGGTCACACAGTGATGCACTTGCTTGGTGAGGTAGATCACGCTGCGCTCTACTTGGCTGCTCGTGATGCCCATGGCGTCACGCGCTGTCACGATACAAGCCAGCGTAGCGATGGAGCCGCCGCTGAGCAGCGTCCCCGATGCACCTGCCGGGTACCCGATCGCGTCTGCCATCCAGCGCACGAGCATATTCTCCATGCGTACAGCGCCAGGATTGCCAAAAAATACGCCAGCATAGCGGTTGGTAATGTCGGCGATCATGTCGCCAAGCGCGCTCAGATAAAGGCCACCACCCGGGATATAGCCGAGGTGCCCGCCGCTTGCTGGATTGAGACCTGGCCGATCCACATTGTGCTGCACGAGTTGGAGTGCCTCGTCCATGGTGATCCCTTGCTCGGTGATGGGAGATTCCAGCAGCGCCGAGCCTTTGTCGGCGGTCAGCAGGTATGCTGGCAAGCTGTCCATTTTTTCGAGGAATTGCTCACCATGCAACACTGCGGCATTGCGATACGCTTCGCGGTCACAAGCATCGGGATCGAGTTGCCGTGCGATTGCCTCGAGGGCTCTTAGTTTTTCAAGCATGCGGCAAAGTTAATCGGTTGCTTGAAAACGACGTGCTCAGTTCTGGCGTGGTTCAGACATATCTGGCTTTTCATTGGATTTGCGAAATCGGCACTGCAGCTCTTCCAAGCGCGCCATGAGCGCATGAAAGCTCAAATGATCGCCATAGAGCATGCTTTCTTGCAGTTGCAAATAGTCGTTTTCCCAACCCTTACGGTGGGAGAGGTGGGGCACGAAGGTGATTTCTGCAAAATTATGCTTGCTGTAATCTACATGCTTGATGGTATTGAAACGTGCTCTGAAGGTGGCCAATGCATCGAACAAAGCAAGGTCTTGCACAGCCCCAAGGCCATGCTCCGTGTCCATCAACCGCTCGATGTCATAGAGATGCCGCGTGAGCCGACTGCCAATGCGCTCGGGATTGAGCTGCAAGGTTTCGTGAAGGAGAAAAATCTTCTCCAGAAAGGTACGCTTGGGGAGCACCGTCGTGGCCATGAAAACAGGATCGCCAAATTTGCTATTCGGGAAGCCGGCACCGATCATCGATTGCAACGGTCGCGCCTCCGTAGGCTCCATGAGGGCACGGCAGCCCACTTCGATTTTTACCCGCGTCGGCAGATAGGCGAGCGGAGCAAGCACCGAGGGAAAGCCGACATAGATCACCTGTGGATCGATATCGGAGTCCGCAGGTATCGGCACCGTCAACTGGAAGGCATCCTGTGGAATGCCGATCTCAATCAAACTAGCTTGCAATACTTCCGCCAAACGATCTGTAACAAAGGCGCAGGAGGCTTTGCGAAGTTTCTTGATCTGAGAATTGGAGATTTCGCCGCCAAAGCCCAGATAGTCGCGGCTCACAGAGAGATCGATGTCTTCAGAAAATCGATCGATGAGCCCCCATCCCTTGCTCAAGGATGTCCCGCCCTTGAATATCAAATGCTCAGCCAAAGAAAGCCTGAAAATTGCACGCAGGCATTGAGTTACCCACCAGTCCTTTTCAATCGCTTGCGCAGGCAAGCCAGTTTGGCTAGCCAGCCCATCAAGGATCGCTTGTTGCCTAGCTGTGGAAAGCTTATACCACTCCATAACTCATTTTTGGATGAGATTCATTGCCTCTCGCATGATTTTTGCAACCCGCGCCGGGGCCAGCAAGATGTCTTTTGCCAAAATCTTGGGGTCCTCGTGGCTCAAGGCATTGGCCACGATCATTTTGATTTCAGGCGTCACGTCTCCTGTGCCCATTGCCCCGAGACCAAGCACGACCAGCGAGCTGTATTGCCCCCCCAATGCCAAGTTTTTGGGGCTTGAACGCTTGAATTTGATCGCTCTGCGTCCCACTTGAATTTTTCGTGGAGAGCCATCGGTCAGATAGACGATATTCATCGGCACCTGCGTGGAAAATCCAAGACGATTCATAGCATCCACCCCTGTCGGCATGATGCGTGCCCGATCTCGCTTGGCAATCGCCTTTGCGATCACCTCTGTAGATGCGATCAAGCTTCCCATTTCGGGATCAATCTTGGGATAAAGATAAATCCCTTGCGCCACCCGCACAATGCTGCCCTCCTTCGCCAATCTGGACAGCGCCATCTTCACGGCATCGGGGTTACCAAGTGCCTTGAAGTCTTCTGCAAAGAATATAGATCCTTTCCTTTTTGTTTTGACCTGCCTTTCTACCTGATTGTGAATTGAGTTCATGATTTTTACCGCTACATTCTGTTACAAATA
The DNA here is from genome assembly GCA_031415375.1 of Bacteroidota bacterium. Taxonomy (GTDB): domain Bacteria; phylum Bacteroidota; class Bacteroidia; order J057; family JADKCL01; genus JADKCL01. The sequence continues at coordinate 24,171 of JANORP010000242.1, forward strand.
TACTTCTTTTTTGTAACAATTTCCTAGATTTTACACACTTCGTTCTTATGGCCCAGCTAAGAAATAAATTTCGCACTACAATTAACACATACATTATTTATATATATTTGAATATCAATATTTTAAATTACATTTTTGTTACAAACATAATCATTTTTTGTAACACTTTTTTATCTACAAATTTCAAAGACAGCCTCCCCGCATGTCTGGCGAATAGACCATGACTTCAGATATGCGGCAACGAAAAAAATCCACGGTCGCCTTCCGTTGCCATCTTTCTTTCGTACAGTGTCACCATGCCACCACAGCTCACCAAATTCTTCAAGGTTGTCGCGATCACACTCGTTGTAGCAGCACTTACAATCCTCACCCAAGTCGGCGGATTGGTGTATCTGATCGCCATCGCTTCGCAGGGCTGGCTCAAAAACTACATTCACCAAACGGCGAAGCTCAGGTTCGCCAAACTGGGCTATTTCATGGGGTTGTACCTATTGACGACCCTGCTTATCGTGCCATTGCTGGCACCGCCCTTGGGCCGGGTGCCATTGCCTGTCTGGGGCAACGAGCACCTAAGCCCCTTGCGCGCATTCACATGCCTGCTCAATCGCCACTACGTGCGAGCAGCCGCGGTGGAAGTCGCTGGCCAAATGGCAGAGCGGTTTCCTGGCACGACATTGTATTACCTCGACGCGGGCTTCCCTTTTGGGGATGGTTTTCCACTGCTGCCGCACTTGAGCCACGACGATGGCAAGAAACTCGACCTCGCTTTTTGCTACACCGACGCGACCGCCACCGAAATCAAACATGGCAGCCCTTCATGGTTGGGTTACGGGGTCTATGCCGCCCCCAAAGCGGGGGAACCTGACCAACCCGCCACCTGCCGATCAGCCGGCCACTGGCAATACAGCTTCATAAGTGCTGTTGTGCCACAGTGGTTCAAGGATGCCTATGTATTTGATCAAAAGCGCACCAAGGCGATGGTGGAGCTGTTTGCCGCGCAGCATGTGATCGCCAAACTTTTCATCGAGCCGCACCTGAAGGCACGCATGAATCTCCCTTCCCCCAAGATTCGCTACCACGGCTGTCATGCTGTGCGGCACGACGACCACCTGCATGTGGAGTCACGATAGGCAGGCGCTGCAAAAAATCAACACCTCCGTCTCCGATACGCCATCTGCATTTCCCGATCTCCTACATTCGCCCTACCTTGCAGGCTCAATACATGTAAGGTATGAAGTCTTGTTTGCGCTACGCCGCCATTTTCCTGCTCACGTTGCTGCCGCTTATAGCCCTGAGCCAGCCCTTCAAACATAAATATTTCGATCCCAATGTGAATGTGAATGCCTTGGTACTAGAGGCAGATGCATGGTTCAAGGAAAATGGCATAGGTCCGGGCAAAGGCTGGAAGACCTATCAACGCTGGCGTTATGAATACGAGCGGCGCTTCTACCCAAGTGGCGACCGCAGCCTATTTGACCCGCAGATCGCCACCAAGGAATATGCCCAATTCAAAACCCACCAACCGACTGCCAAAGCCGCTGGGATGCCGGGCCACTGGACATTCAGAGGCCCTGACAATGCCACCAACATCCTCCCGCCCAGCTGGGCCGCAGGCTTAGGGCAGATCGCCGCAGTCTGGGGCGGTGCCGCCACCGCAGATACCGTCTATCTCGGCTCCCGCAGTGGTGGCTTCTGGAAAACCAACGATGGCGGATCCAGCTGGCATTCCACCACCCAAGACCTGCCGGCTATGGGCGTCGTGGACATCGAGGTGCATCCCGATCGCCACAATGAGGTCTGGATCGTGACCCGTCATGCCGCTGGTTACAGCTACGGCCTCCTCAAAAGCACAGACTTTGGAGAGACTTGGAATGCGACCTCCCTGAGCTTTGGGCCGCAGCAAGCCTACCTTGGCGAGTTTGTAATGGCCAGCGCCGATTCCTTCTTTGTCTCCACCAACGCTGGCATCCAGCGCAGCACCGATGGTGGCGCCACGTGGGCCAGCTGCTACAGTGGCAATATGATCACCATCGTCGGCCACCCAGCCAATTCACAAATTTTATATGGCCTCGACAACAACAACTTGGGCCAACTGCGTCGCAGCACCAATGGTGGACAGACATGGACCAACCACGCGATCACTGGCAATTCCGGTTACCCCTTCATGGCCGTGTCGGCAGCGGCGCCCGATTGGATCTATGTCGGCTCCAGCTCTGGCATTTTCAAAAGCACCAATCAAGGCAGCACCTGGGCAAATATCAGCGTCGATCCCACCAACTCGGGCATCATGACACTCGGTGTCTCGGCCACCCAACCCAATGAGATCTACGCGGGCAGCCTCAACCAATACAAAACCACCGACGGTGGCGCCAACTGGACGGTGTTTGCCGACTGGGTCAATTATTTCGGCAGTAACTATGTCCATGCCGATATGCGCGTTTTCAGGACTTGGGGCAATCGCATTTTCACAGGCACCGACGGCTTCCTTGGCTATAGCAGCGACAATGGGCAGACTTGGACCAAAATCAATCAAGGCACGGGCGTGAAAGAATTTTACCGCATCGGCTGCTCAGTCATGGATGCCGAGGACATCGTGGGCGGCTCGCAAGA
>JANORP010000243.1:0-32633 GCA_031415375.1 Bacteroidota bacterium
ACCGCCGCCGCCGCCGCCAGCACCATTGCTCCAGCCTTGGCCTCCGCCGCCGCCGCCCACGATAAGGCGATTGGCGTAGCCTGCTCCCCGGCGAATGTCGGAGGCACCACCGCCAGGAAATGAATTGGTCGCATTGGGGCCGCCGCATGGGTCAATGGTAATGGCGCCTCCCCCATTGAAGCCGCCAGGCCCCACTTGGATGGTAGGCCGGCCGCCGACCCAGATTTGCAGGATCTCGCCTGGAGTCACAGGGATGGTGGCGATTGCGCGCCCCCCATTGCCGCCGAGCGTCCCGCCGCCTTGCGCGCCTTGGGCATCGACGGTGATTGAGGTCACGTTGGCGGGGACTGTAAAGGTCTGCATCGCTCCAGTATAGTTAAGCGTCGTCGTCGTTGCACCGCCGCATGGGTTGGTACCGACAGGGGTGTTGTAATTCACGTTGGCAGCGCAGATGCCCGTCGAGGCATTGACCGTCGTGCTCGGTGGGCAGCTGATCGCAGGGCATTGCGCTGCGAGCTCAGGCACCGCTAGTCCTCCTAAAAGGATGAAAACGAGTGTGTAAAATTTCTTGATCATAGTATTTAGAATTTTGAGAAGGCGGACCTGCTGCACTTGAATAGAGGGCAAATAACTCCGAAGACAGCCGACCGCTTGTTGATTGCGAATAATAGCAAGAAAACTTCAGCTTTCCGAGAAAATCCTACTCCAGAGGTAGATTTTAGTCGTTTACCAGCTTCTCCGGAGTTCATAAAAAAAGCGCTCTGGGATCGACCTTGCAATCCCAGAGCGCCTTCAAAACGTTGAACCCAAAAATCGAGGATCAGTTGGCGTTGTTCTTGCCCTCTAGATAGAGGCTAAAACCAATCTGCCCCGTGAAGCTGCCATTGTAGAGGCTATTGTTGGCGTTGGCATATTTGATGCCTCGGTAACCGGCCATCAGGTCAATGCTCACTTTGTCATTCAAGAAAAACGAAAGACCTGTGGTGGCGGTTCCCAGCAGGCTTCCACCGTCTGAGAAGTTTCCGTTTACATTGCTGCTTCCATACTGGTAGCCGACGCTCAAATCGATTGGAATCTTGAGCCGCTCAGTGAGCGGAATGTAGTAGCGGCCAAATCCGCTGACCGCAACGGCCGAGTTTCTACTGCTGTACAAACCTGGAGATTTGGCAAAGGAATGCCCGAAGCCTAGCCTCGCCCCGACAGCGAGGTTGTCAGCTACAAAATAGCCTACCGACGGACTCAATCCAAAGGACATCTGGGTGAAGTCCCTCGTGACACCAAGTGTCAGATCGCTGGTCGTGGCACCGACCAGCCAATGGCCTTTTTCAGTTTGGGCTTGCGCCGAAAAGCCCAGTAGGCAAATGAGCGTGATGAGAAATACATTTTTGATTTTCATTTTCTTTTCATTGAACTCTCCGAAGTACGGCATTGTATGGGAATTATTGCAAAGGATGAATATTTGTGCTGACCCACTTGATGATCTTATGCCGCCACTACACCCATCGACGTTCGATCTTGCTATCGGATGCGGGGAGGATACTTGTCGCCTATTGGACAGATTTGGTGACGATCCATCCCAATTTATCCAGTTTTGATTAGCTTTAGCTTTCTAATCCAGAATTGAAATGCACGATTTGTACAAGGGTTTATTGGCTTGCCTTTGCTTTGCAATACCGACTTTGATCATGGGACAGCAGGGTCAAATCGACCATTTGCGTCCAGATATCGTCGCCGCCGAGCAGCACGCTGCTGCGCGGTTATTGTCGGTGACATCATCACCGCTCACCAACGATTACGACCTCAAGTACCATCGCCTCGAATGGCAGGTCGATCCCGCCATCAAATATATTCATGGCGCGATCACATCTTACTTTCGGCCGGTCGTGGCCGGATTCGATACCCTCTATTTTGATCTGAGCGACTCGCTCCATGTCGATTCCGTGCATTACCATGGCCAATCTGCCACATTTGCACATCTCACAGGTGAATTGCTGCGCATTACCCTGCCCAGCGTCATCGCCATGGGTGCCATCGATTCCATTACCGTTTGGTACCAGGGCCGACCTTTTGGCACTGGCTTTGGCTCATTCATCCAAGATGTACACAACAGTACACCGATCATCTGGACCCTCAGTGAACCCTTTGGCGCCAAGGACTGGTGGCCTTGCAAAAGTGGCATCACCGACAAAATCGACAGCATGGACGCCTACGTGACTGCACCCGTGGGCAACCGCGTCGCTGGCAATGGCGTGCTGGTGTCGGTCACACCCGGTGCGGGTGTGAATACCCATCATTGGCGCCATCGTCACCCGATCGCGACCTACCTCATCGCCTTCGCCGTCACCAACTATGTCGCATATTCCAATTGGGTGCCCTACAATGGTGACACGCTCGAAGTGCTCAACTACGTCTTCCCCGAAGACAGCGGCAGTTTTGCCTTTCTTACGCCCAATATTGTGAGCGTGATCCAACTCTACGACACACTTTTGGGCATCTACCCTTACCAAGATGAGAAATATGGCCACGCCCAGTTTGGGTGGGGCGGCGGGATGGAGCACCAGACGATGAGTTTTGTGGTGAGTCCAGACTTTGAGCTGATCGCCCATGAACTTGCGCATCAATGGTTTGGGGACAAAGTAACCTGCGGTAGCTGGCATGACATCTGGCTCAATGAGGGATGGGCGACCTATTGCTCGGGGCTCACATACGAGCATGGACTAGGCTCCTTGTCTTGGATGGATTTCAAGAGCCAACGCATCGGTCAGGTCATCAGCGCACCTGACGGGAGTGTATGGGTCGATGACACCACTAGTGTAAACCGCATTTTCAATGGGCGGCTGTCTTATAGCAAAGGCGCGATGGTCTTGCACCAACTGCGCTGGCTCATCGGCGACTCCGCGTTTTTTGCCGCTACCCGCAACTACATGGCGTCGCCGTCCCTTGCCTACGGCTTTGCGACGACCGACGACTTCGTCGCAGAAATGGAAGCCAGCAGCGGCCGCAGTCTCACGAGCTATTTCGACGATTGGTTCTATGGGCAAGGTTTCCCGACCTACACCGTCAATTGGAGCCAGATTGCCGACACTGCTACATTTGAAATTAGCCAAACGGCCTCCTTCCCGTCATCTGTTCCCTTCTTCCATTTGCCTGTCCCCATCAGGATCACCGATGGGGTGCAAGACACGACGGTCGTCCTAGACAATACGTTCAACGGTCAGATTTTCAAGATCCGCGTGAGATTTCCCTTCAACAGCATTCAAGTCGATCCTGAGCGCTGGCTCATCACCGGGCCCGCCAGTGTGTTTGTTGCTGCCGATGCACCAGAATTGGAAGCTAGCATGCAGGTGTTTCCCAACCCAGCGCAGAGTTTTGTGAATCTCCGTGGTCGCCGATTCGAGCAGCTACATCTCTATGACTTAGCTGGAAATCAAATTTTTGCGCAAAGCTTGCAGCCAGGAGCAGGCACGCAGCGGGTGGACTTGCCCAGCTTGCCAGCAGGGATGTATCTGCTACGGGTAAAATCAGGAAATCGGTTCCTCAGCGAGAAATTGGTCCTGTATTAAAACAACAGCGGTTCAGCCCCCTATCAGGAGCTGAACCGCTGTGTTTGGGAGCTGTACGTTTACCCAGCGACCTGCTCGACCTTCACACCCCGCCAAAAGGCGACGAGATTCTTCACCAACAGTGCATCGGGCTTGGGATCAGGATAATACCATGCTGCATCGGCATTGGTTTGGCCATCGACCGAGACATTGTAATAGCTGGCGCGGCCCTTCCAAGCGCAGACCGAAGTCGTGGCGCTGTCGCTGAAGCAGTCTCTGTGCAAACTATCGACGGGAAAATAATGGTTGCCTTCGACCATGACTGTGGCATCGCTTTCAGCCAACACATGGCCATTCCAGATTGCTTGTACTTTCATAAGATTCAGACGCGGTGAAAGTCGCCCCTCCAATTCTTGATGGCTTTTTTGATGTCTTCGGGCTTAGTGCCCTCTGCTACAGCTTTGACAGACAAGGCTACAAATTCTTCATCAGATGCGAAGCGCAAAGCGATGATTTGGCCCAATCTCAGGCGACTGTCATGCGGCTTGCCTGTGAGGATGAAGTGTCTGAAATTTTCTTCTGCACGAATGGCACGGTCTTGTGCCTTGATGGCAAACTGCCTGGCGTACCAAGCCAAGAGTAGCATAGTGAGGCCCGAGCCTGCAAAAAGCAGACCTGGATACAAGTTGAGAGGACATTCGCAGAAGCAGTAAATGATCCCGCCGACGAATACCGATAATGCCAATAGGAAGGTGCCCAAGTGAAAGCCAGGCACGATGCGGCGATGGGTTTTGAAATCTTGTGTCTTTGCGCTCATAACGTGGGGTTGAAATAATAAGACATTGCCAGAGGTTGCGGCATATTTGAAAATTAACAACTGTGCTGGCAAATGGTTGTACAATTGTGAAAAAATACTCCTCTCGTCTGTCGAAGCATATTGCGGGCAACCGTGGATCGGATGGCATTCTCAGGTTCCCAAACTGCACTCTGCGCACTTGGTACACCCCAAAAAAACGTTTGGGCTGCAATTGCAGCCCAAACATCAAACTCGAATAATTAGAAAAGCGAAATCAAAAGGTACTCAGGTCGATCTGTGGCATGACAATCATGGCCTTCACGATCGTTTCGCCCAGTTCAAAACCATCGATATGGATCATATAAACACCACTGGCGATGGGCACACCGCTTTGGTTTTTGAGGTCCCACTGGTGCTCTGGCGAATTGGAATCCTTGTCATAGCTGCGCACCAGCGTGCCACTCAGGTTGAAGATCTTGATTTTGGCACGCTGCGGCATATTTGTGAGCTTCACAATCGTCTGCAATTGCGAGCGCTCATATTCGCTGAAGGCATAGTAGGGGTTGGGGACGACCCGCACCGAGTCCATGAGCGACTTCTTGGCGACGGCAGTCACGCCCAGTTGGGCAGCGATGGCGTCGGTATTGAACTCAAAAACGGGGAAATCGCTGGTCAAGGGGCGTGAATGGAAGGGATGATTGACGCGCAAGGAGAGTCTCAGGTCACTCGGAATCTCTGAATATGAATTCCATGAAAACCCGGGTTGCGTCATCGGGACGCCGACCCAAGCGATATCTCTGTACACGCGGCCCAGATTGGTCGGGTTGGTCCAGACATTGGGCGTGAGGCTAGGAACGAGGGTGAGTTGCGCCCCAGATGCCTGTTGCGTACCCTGTGCGAGGATCTCGTGGATGAACTGGCACTCGTCATAAGGGGTCTTGGACACATATAGATAATGACGTCCGCCAGCAGCCTCTCCACCATTGCCAAAATTGGCCGTGGGGTTGAAGAGCAAGTCATCTCCATGGTTCACACGATCCCAGCTATTCTCCCCAAAGAAAATATTGAGCCGTTGGCCGGTGTTGACATCGATCGCGTAGCCAGGAAACATGGACCAGCCTTGGTTGGAAAGCGTCGGGGTGACGTCGATCTGTTGCAGGTTTATAGCAAGGCCGGGCCTCCACTTGGCCGCCATCGGGTGCGCGCCAGAACTTGCAATCTTACTGGGGCACGTTTCCACGACCACGCAACGGGACCATTTGCTGGGATCACGGGTGATCACGATATCTATATCGGGCAGTTCGTTGAGATTGATCATGCTGTCGCCCTTGATCGTAAAGGCGGGTGCGCCGATACCGACGTCCACGCCAGGGGCTATGGGATTCATGCTCCCATCGACTTTGAAGCGCAGTGCCAGACAGAAGGGCGCGAATGTGCCTCCAAACAGACCCTCATAGTTTTCCCATTTGTCATAGATAAATGAGTTTTGCAATTGGGAGGAATAGGCTCCCCCCCTGTCAAAGGAGTCTCTGCCTGCGATGATCCAGTCGGCGATGTCGTCGCCATCGACATCGGGCAATCCACCCAGCCACTGAGCCAAGGGATTTTCGTAGTCGATCCGCGCAGCAATCACAGGGTCGTAATCGCGCGTCGTCAAAGCGCCTGATTCTGGATTGGTCACTGCGATGGCAAGGCCATGGCCTGCGACCACACGCTCGACGCCAGTGAGCGGCTCGGGCCTGTGGGTGATGATCCCAAGGCTGTCGATACGTTGGATATAGGTGCTCTTGAAAACTTCTTGGCCTTCGTGGTAGAGTATCCACTCGGCCAATTCCTGCTCGGTAGCTCTACCTGATGGCAAGCCGTTCAAGACTACGATGGGTCCTGCCGGCTGATCGCGCACGACTTCCAAGCGATAATTGCCTTTTTGGACTTCCTTGGAATTCACGACACGTAGATTGATCGGGCTAGCGCCTCCTTGGTAACCCAATATGCTGGCATTCCCTTGCTGCAAAATCGTCGTCTCTGTCTCTGCGTCCAACATCACATCGTTGCCACCATTGCCGATTGCGGCGATTTGTTTGCAGGGGATGCCCTCGCCATATTCACTGCTCACGATCGTTCCATTGGCCTCAAAACCGATTTTGTGAGGCATGGCGGCCGTGTTGCCAAATTCTTTGTTGCCAGGCACAAATAGTTTGCCATCTGAAGGGATGCCGTTCCAAGCATACGCCAACACGCCATAGTAATATTCGGAATAGTTGCGCAATCGTCGATCTGCACCTGATGCAAACAGGTCCTCGTTCACGACGACGCTGTGAAAAAGGCCCTTGTTTTCGCCCTCTACCATGACCTGATCGGTGATGATCGGATTGGTGATGCCTGAGATGAAAGTGAAGTTGCGGTTCACGATGGTACCGACCGTGTCACGAATGTCGCATTGCCCTACCAATCGGGCTTTGTCGGTATCAAATACTTCCGGCCCTTTCACTTTGGAATCGCGGAGTTGAAATACCATGTAGCCTTGGAATTGAAACTCTGGATCGCTCACATGCTGCGATGCCAACACGGGGTCGATCTGGGCATAGCGTTCATTGAAGTTGTTGTAGCGGGTGGCATTGGGGTAGTCCCAGCTCAAGACCAATTGCTCGTCAAATTCCTCGATCGCCACCACAGGTGCATCTGGGCCATCGAGCAGTTGAAACTTGGCATCAAACAAAGCTTGCGCGAGATCGTCGGCACTCAAGGCAGCGCAAAGTGAACCTAGCTGGGCATTTTGTTCGTTGCGCGCCCAGACCGCACCTGTGATAATCTCGTTTTTTGCACCGTTTTGCAGGGTAAATGGGCCTGCCGACATCAAAAAACGGCGGTCAGCAGGAGCGTTTTGTTCAATGAGTTCGTTCCAGCCAGATGCTGCTCCACAAGCTCCTGGATCCCCAGGAAACATGAAACTAGTCGGTACGGCACCATGAAATCCATTGCCACCGAAGGTCATCTCTGAGCCATCCTTCCAAAAGCCACGCAGGTAACTGTAATAGTGGGCAGCAACTTCGGGATTGCCAGTAAGGCCTTCTGAGTTGTCATAATAGACAAATTTGGACATCTTTAAGCGGTGACCTTGCGCATCGAGTGGACCCTGGAAAAAATCGATGCCAAAGACCGGCGGGTGCTCGCCATAGCCGCTCGCGCCATCGTCGTCTGAATCGCCATTGTAGGCATATCCAAACCCACGAGTGGTGTCGCAGCCCACATAGTCATCGGCGGCTTTTCCCAGATCGACATCGGCCCATTGCCCCATGAAGGTCTGGTTGAGCGCTGATCCCGATTTGTTGATCACTTTGTACTTGTAAAAGGTCATGTCGTTCACTGCATTGGCGGTGGCAAATGCGAAGGCCATCATTTGGATTTCCAATCCGATGACATCGCTTCCAGTTTCGCCATGGATATTATCACCTTTGTCGTTGATGACCCACCAAATCGCTTGGTCTGGCTGTCCCCCACCTTCCATCGGGCGAATGTCTGGAAAGTCGCCGCCGAGTGGATCGTAGCCTTCTTCGATGCCATCGATATCGACAAATGGAGCCAATGCCATGCGACCAGCTGAGCTATTGCCAAAAGCAGGCCAGTCGCGCACAGCGGGGTAGTCGTTCATATTGACCGCTTCGCCCGTCTGCACACTTGTAGCCCACGCTGCACGAAAGGCGTCAATCTCCGTTTTGTTGATTTTGAACATTTTGTTCCATTCCGTACAACTCTCAGGGGTGATTTGGCCGGAGGACGAGAGGGGACCAGGGAAGAAGTCGTTGCCGCGCTGACGGTAGGTCTGTGCCGCAACCTTGAGATTTTGGTCGAGATCCAGACCGCCGATCCATAGGGAGGCCGCAAAGGCGCTGTGGCGCGCAAGTGCTGGATCAGAGACCTTGGGCACTTCATAGCGGGGATTGTTGGTGAGGTCCCACCACATATCGCCGCCATTGTGTAGCAGGCAGCGCACGTTGTTGATGTCCAATTGGGCTGATGCGCTCGACGGGGCACAGCCTTGCGTGGTGCGGAGGTGCGCTTGACGGTCAGACTTTTGACCCACATTTTCGGCGGCACTTACCTGCAGTGCGAGCAGCATAAGCGTGCTCAGCACTCGCAGGATTTTTGATTTCTGTTTCATCTTTTTCATGGGTCTGATGAGGATAAATATGAAGGCCAAGTTGCCTGAAGGGCAACCATGCGTTTGGTTCAGACAGCAGTCTGTAAAGCACAAAACGACTTAGAAAAGCATTGAGCGTTTGTTTCGCCCTACCTGCCTTGGTCAAGCGATGAATCAAAGGTGCAAACTGGCCCTCTTGGATGAAAGCAGAAAAATGACCTTGCATTACACGCTTTGGTGGCGCGATGAGCTACTTTCAGGCTACCTGAATCGATTGGGAATAGGGGAGAGGGATGCCAATGCGGATTTTTTGCTGTTTGGGATTGCTTTGGAGAGGCGAAATCTGGCCGGATTTCAGTGCATTTTTTTTGGTCGTTGCTTTTGGTGCGACCCTTAGATTTTGGAGGTATGCCGCTTCAAGGAATTGGGTTTACGAATGACGTGTTCAGCGAAGCTAAATATTGAAGTCTTGAAAATAGATGTTCATCGGCCGCCCTCAGGGCATCGGGACACGGCAGTTTTGTACTGTTGCCTTGCCCGCTTGCAAAAGGAAGGCCAACGAATAGGTGCTGAGTTTGGCTTACATCAAGGCAAATCCCCCTTGAGGGTCCATACTTTTTGCGACATCCAAAAAACGCTTGACCTCAGCTGCAATTTCTCTTGCATGGGTGACCACCATCACATGTCTGCCTCCGGGCACGACCACGCGTTCGCCTAGGAACAAGCTCGGAAACATGAAATCCTGCGTGCCATGTATATGGAGCGTCTGTGCAGGCTGCCCGCGCCTGCGCCAGCGCACGATTGCATCGATGGCCCAGCTGATGAATGCATCGTCGGCATCGGTACGCAGGTCGCGAAGGATCTTGATTTGCCAAGCTTGGAGTCCTCGATGGCTCGCCTTGGGGCCATGCCGCTTCAAGAATCCGCCAGAAAATAGTTTATAAACGGGAACCCACTTTGCCAGTTTGAAATAGAACGGCAGTTCTGTGGAATTCTTGACGCTTGAAATCAGCACCAAGGATTCGGCGCCAGCCGCCAAGGCAATCTCTCCAGCCATGATCCCACCCAGGCTCACGCCACCGACAATCCAAGGCCGCGACCGATCGATTCCTTCCCCCAATCGCAATGCATATTCCTTGAGGCTCTCGCCTGGAATGGCTGGAATGAAATCTAGGGCTTGAAATGCGAGTCCTTCTCGTTGCAGGCCTTCGAAAAGCCGTGCATCTGCCCCCATCCCTGGAATCAAATACAAAGTCGGCATGAGGACTGTCATGACTCAGTGGAGGGTATGATCGAGCATTTCCTGATAGATGGGCGTCTTGGAGCAGCCGTTGTGACCTGCGCCAGGGCAAGTAAAAAGCTGGCTTTTCACCGCTGCTGCCGCCATTTTCTGGCCTTGTTCGTAGGGAATGGTCTTGTCTTCAGTCCCATGCATCACGATCACCGGGCACTTGACTTTGCCCACATGTGCAAGCGATTCGCTGGGATAGTTGATCAGCCACCGAACCGGCAGCCATGGATAATCGTGCGCGCCCACGTCGGCAAGGCTGGTATAGGGTGTTTCAAGATACAGTTGGCGTGGCGTATGCTTGGCTGCCAAGCGCACGGCAAATCCGCTGCCGAGAGATTGGCCATAGATGACGATTTCATGGGCGCCGTAGCGCTCGTGGAGGTAGTTCCAGGCCGCTTCGGCATCCGCATCCACACCTTTTTCGCTGAGAGGGCCCGTGCTCTTGCCATAGCCACGGTAATCGAAGATGAAAAATTCCCAACCGCGCTCCAAGAAAGCGTTGCGCCGCTTCAGGTAGCTTTGGAGATTGCCGCCATTGCCGTGCAGATAGAGTACGACGCCATGGGCATTGCTATCGAGCTGGAAATGGAGCGCATTCACACTGCCGCCTTCGGCCGACGGAAACGTGACTTCCTCAACCGACTTCTCCAAACCGGTTTCATTCTCCAAATCCAAGTTCCAGTCGGCATTTGCCAATACAACCGTGGGCCTGAAGACCAGCTTGTCTTGGAAGAAGTACATCAAGACACAGATCACCAAATAGAGGGTCACTGCCACTATGCCCAACCGCTTGGGCCACTTCAACCAATTTGATTTAGATGCCATCTGATTTTTGGTCTTTGAGATTCCTTAGGAAATTCACCACAGGCTCGGCATCGGGCAATCGCCCAAAGCGCCCCACCAAGGTATCAAGGTCAAGCGCATTCCACTTGGTGCTGTAAAGCAGCATGACTTCTTGGTCTGGATTTTGTTTCAGGTAGCCCCAATAGCAGGCGGGGTTGCCCATGGCCACATACGATAGTTCCTCCGAGAAAAACTCGCTGATCTCGGGATCGCCTTTGAACACGCCTCGCCAGCGCAACAGGTAATATATACCCTCTGGAATCGTGTCTTGCTCGATGCGGTTACGCAGCGTCTCCACCCAAAGCAAGCGTGGCTCATCGGCACGGTATTTTTGATCCAAATAGTTGCAGTCTTTGTTGTCTTTGCGTTGGTTGTGGCTCAGTGGGGCCAAACTAGCCAGTAAGTAGGGTTTGCACACCTCCCAAGGGGCCTCATTCGCCAATACTGAATCCATCTCGGTCAGCGTCTGGAAAAGACTGTCCAATTCGCCGCAGACTTGGTTTTCGAGTGGGGGAGGGGATATCGACTCATTGGTCTGGCAAGCCGCCAAACTCAGACATAACACCCACTTGACCCAAGAAAAATTGCGCATGGTGTCAAAAATAAGCAATTGCAATGATCCTTGTTGCATCCCTTGCAAGGATCACTGCAATCACTTGAACCCGATACGGTTGCGCTGGTGCTGGCTGATGAAATCGATCGCCAATCGGTAACTATCCTTCCCAAAACCCGCAATCACACCGTCGCAAGCGGCTGACAAGACCGACTTGCGCCTAAATTCCTCTCGCAAATAGATATTGCTCAGGTGTACTTCGATTTTGATCGTCTGAGGAATGAGCAAGGCATCGTGGATCGCTATACTATAATGTGTATAGGCTCCGGCATTGATGACGATGCCCTGCAATTTCTCGTCGGCTGCTTGCTGGATGCGTGTAATGATGTCTCCCTCCACATTGGATTGGAAATAGTCGATCTCTGCTTCGGGAAATCGCTCACGGAGCTGAGCGAGGATTTTGTCGAACGACTCGGTGCCGTAGAAGATTTCTTCACGGCGTCCCAACATGTTGAGGTTGGGGCCGTTGATGATCAATATTTTCATGTGCGTTGCGGTAGAACTGGTGCAAAATGAGACAGTGGGGCGCAACACGTGGAAAACGGCAGCTGCACCTTCCGTAAAATTACAAAATTCTTGGGTGCTGCATGAGCTGGAAAGTCTATTTACGGGAATACAAAGATTACCTACGCATCGAGAAGGGAGCCGCAAGCAATACCTCTGAGGGATATTTGCATGATGTAGAACGCTACCATCAATTCATGGAGATCGGCAAAGGCATCGTTGCACTAGAGCGCATCCGACTCGCCGACGTCCGCGCGTTTCTCTTGGACCTTGTCGAAAATCAATTTCTCAATGAGCGTTCGCTTGCCCGTAACATTGCCGCGATTCGATCCTTCCACAAGTTTCTCCTACAAGAAGACTACTGTGACCAAGACCCTACAGAGCTCATAGACCTCCCTAAATTTGCCCAGAAGCTTCCCGTTTTTCTTACGATACCCGAGGTTATTTCGATCTTTGAAGCCGCCGATATGAATGATAGCCTTGGCTTGCGCAACCGTGCGATCCTTGAACTTCTCTACGCCTGCGGACTGCGTGTGAGTGAATTGGTGAATCTAGAGCAATCAAAAATTTATATGGACGAGGGGTTTGTGCGCGTCTTTGGCAAAGGGAGCAAAGAGCGTTTGGTGCCACTGGGTGGTTCCGCAAAGAAGTACATCAATCTATACCTCGCGGATAAGTTTAACAATGGTTTGACCGCCCAAAAAGGCCATGAAGACATCCTTTTTCTCAATCGTCGCGGGCAAAGGCTCACACGCAACATGGTTTTTGTTATCGTGAAACAATTGGCAGAGGCTGCAGGGATACATAAGAATGTGAGTCCGCATACTTTCAGGCATAGTTTTGCAACACATCTCATCGAGGGAGGTGCAGACCTGCGTGCGGTCCAGGAAATGCTTGGCCACGAGTCGATCACCACGACAGAAATCTACCTGCACCTAGATCGCGATTACCTCAAAGAGGTGCACCGCACCTTCCATCCACGGGGATAATCGGGGAATTTAGGCTGGATTTTTACCTGAAATCATACGGTCTCTCCCCGACATGTCCTGTTTTAAGGTCACCAGTTCGTAGCCTTGCTGGCCCATGAGCGCGAGCATTTCCTGACCAAAGTCTTCATGGATCTCAAAAAATAACCAGCCTCCTGGCTTCAACCAAGACCTACCCATCTCCGAAACCTTTTTATAGTATGCGAGAGGATCATCGTCAGGCACCTCAAGCGCTAGCGCCGGCTCATGCAATAAAACATGGGGCGCGAGTTGCAAATATTCCTGTCTAGGGATGTATGGAGGATTGCTGACAAGGATATCGACCGAAAAAAAATCAAAATATTTTGCAGCCAAGACATCGCAATTGTGGAAAACGCAGGGTATGTTGAGGCGCTCGGCGTTGGCTCTTGCCATCTCCAGGGCCTCCTCACTTACATCAAGTGCCGCGACCGCTGCATGGGGGAGCGCGTGAGCCAGTGCGAGCGCGATGCAGCCACTCCCTGTACCCACGTCAATGATGTTCATAAATGATTGTTGATCAGTACATTCTAATATCAATTGTACCAGTTCCTCCGTCTCTGGACGAGGGATCAAAACATGGTGGTTTACCCGGAATTCGAGCCCGAAAAACCATGCGGACCCCGTGATGTATTGTATAGGCTCACCAGCCAATAAACGTGCCGCAGATGCCTCCCAGACAAAAAAATCTTCAGAGGTGAAAACGGCGTCAGGGTTCATTAGAAGCCACTTATATGGTTTCTGAATGACGAACTCGACCAAAATTCTTACCATTGCCTCACATTCTCTGTGATCGTATTTGGTAATTAATTCTCTGCCAAGTAGCTTTGCAGTCCCTAAAATTTTAGGGGCTTCTTGAATTGTCTCGGTTTCCATAGGGCCCAAAGAACGTGAAAGCCCGAAAGAAATACCAACATGTTCTCGAAGTAGGTCTGTTGATATTTTTGTTGAAAAAAATAGCAGTAAGCTTGTTCGGGATTAAAACAATCCCTAATTTTGCAGCTCGCTTTAAAATTAAGGTGATTTATGCCTACAATTCAGCAGTTAGTACGTAAAGGCCGGCAAAGCCTCATCAAAAAGAGCAAATCTCCTGCATTGGAGTCTTGCCCTCAGAAGCGTGGAGTGTGCACTAGAGTGTACACAACCACCCCTAAGAAGCCTAACTCGGCTTTGAGGAAAGTTGCCAAGGTGAAGTTGACGAATTCCTTTGAGGTGATCGCCTATATCCCAGGTGAAGGTCACAATCTCCAGGAGCACTCGATTGTTTTGATCCGCGGTGGTCGTGTGAAGGACCTTCCAGGTGTGCGTTACCACATTGTTCGTGGTTCGCTCGACACTGCAGGTGTCAATGATCGTCGTCAGCGTCGTTCAAAGTATGGTGCAAAACGTCCTAAGCCAGGACAAGTCGCTAAAGGCGCAGCCGGCAAAGGCGCACCAGTTAAGAAGAAAAAATAATTTGACAATTGTCATCTTGAAGAATACACGATGAGAAAGACGAGAGCAAAAAAGAGGTACGTATTGCCAGATCCAAAATTTGGAAATGAGCTGATATCTCGCTTTGTGAACAATATGATGCTCGGCGGTAAAAAAACCACTGCCTACCACATCGTTTATGATGCCCTTGAAATCGTCGAGAAAAAGACGAATGAAAACGGTGTCGAAATCTTTGAAAAAGCCCTCGAAAACGTGATGCCCTACGTCGAAGTACGTAGCCGTCGTGTAGGTGGTGCCACTTTTCAAGTTCCTACCGAAGTGCGCCCAGCAAGGCGTGTAGCTGTAGGCATCAAATGGCTGATCCAGTACACACGTGGTCGCCATGAAAAATCCATGAAAGAAAAATTGGCAGCTGAACTCATCGCCGCTTCACGTGGTGAGGGTGCCGCAGTCAAGAAAAAGGAAGATACCCACCGTATGGCCGAAGCCAACAAAGCTTTCTCCCACTTTAGGTTCTAATCGTTTCTTGATCTCAGCATTCTAAGAATATAGTAATGGCAAAAGTTGATCTTAAGCACACGCGCAACATTGGTATCATGGCCCACATCGATGCGGGCAAGACTACCACGACCGAGCGTATCCTGTACTACACAGGTATTGTGCACAAAATCGGTGAAGTCCACGAGGGTGCTGCTACCATGGACTGGATGGAGCAGGAGCAAGAGCGTGGCATTACGATCACCTCTGCAGCTACCACTACTTATTGGAAGTTTGAAGAAAAGGACTACCGCATCAATATCATTGATACTCCTGGTCACGTGGACTTCACTGTTGAAGTGGAGCGCTCACTTAGGGTACTCGATGGTGCGATTGCACTCTTCTGTTCGGTTGGTGGCGTAGAACCGCAATCAGAAACTGTATGGCGTCAAGCCACTAAGTATAAGGTTCCAAGGATTGGTTTTGTCAATAAGATGGACCGCCCAGGGGCCGATTTCTTTGAAGTCGTAAAGCAAGTTGCAGATCGCCTCAATGGCAATCCAGTTCCACTTCAGGTTCCTATCGGGGCTGAGGAGAAGTTCAGGGGTGTCGTCGATTTGATATCCAACAAGGCAATCGTCTGGAATGAAGCTGACCAAGGCATGACTTGGACTGAAATTCCAATTCCAGATGAACTCAAGGAAGAAGTAATCCACTGGAGAGGTAAACTCATCGAATCTGTCGCAGAGTATGATGATACCTTGATGGAGAAATACTTCGAAGATCAAGACAGCATCACACCTGAGGAATTGATCGAGGCAGTGCGTAAAGCTACTGTGAATCAGACCATCACTCCGATGATGTGTGGTTCAGCTTTCAAAAACAAAGGCGTGCAAAATGCGCTCAATGCAGTTTGCCAGTTTTTGCCATCACCACTCGATGTTGACGCTGTGGAAGGTATCAATCCTGACACAGGTGAGACCGTCCTTCGCAGGCCAGATGCAAAAGAACCGTTTGCAGCATTGGCTTTCAAAATCATGACCGATCCTTATGTAGGTCGCCTCGCATTCTTCCGGGTGTACTCAGGTACATTGGAAGGTGGCTCCTATGTACTCAATACACGCTCGGGCAACAAAGAGCGTATCAGCCGCATCCTACAGATGCACGCCAACAAGCAAAACCCGATTCCAAAGGTTGAAGCTGGCGATATTGCTGCAGCAGTTGGATTCAAGGAAATCAAGACGGGTGATACGCTTTGCGACTTGAATCACCCGATCATCCTTGAGCAGATGACATTTCCTGAGCCAGTGATTTCATTGGCAGTGGAGCCCAAAACCTCCGCTGACAACGACAAGCTCACAATTGGCTTGCTCAAATTGGCAGAAGAAGATCCTACCTTCCGTGTCCGCACAGACGAGGAATCTGGCCAAACGATTATATCAGGTATGGGAGAATTGCACTTGGAGATCCTTGTAGATCGTCTGAGACGCGAATTCAAAGTGGAAGTGAACCAAGGCGCGCCTCAGGTTGCTTACCGCGAAGCCATCACCAAAAAAATCGATCACCGTGAGCTTTACAAAAAGCAAACAGGTGGCCGAGGTAAATTTGCCGACATCTATGTAGAAGTCGGACCTGCAGAAAAAGAAGGCGAACACTTTGAGTTTGTTGACGAGATCAAAGGCGGTGTAATTCCAAAAGAATTTATCCCTGCCATCAAAAAAGGACTCGAGTCTGCAATGCACGAAGGCGTTTTGGCTGGCTTTCCAGTGAGTGGCATTCGTTGCCGCCTACACTTTGGTAGCTACCACGACGTTGACTCCGATCAACTGTCTTTTGAGATTGCTGGTCGCATGGCGTTCAAGGCAGCTTGCCGCCAAGCAAACCCGATCCTGTTGGAGCCAATCATGGCCATCGAAGTTGTAACTCCTGAAGAGTACATGGGTGCCGTGGTAGGTGACCTCAACAAACGTCGTGGCCAAATGGAAGGGATGGATTCCCGTGGTAAAGATCGTGTAGTAAAAGCCAAAGTGCCACTTTCTGAAATGTTTGGTTACGTGACTCAGCTCCGCACCATCAGCTCAGGTCGTGCAGCTTCTACAATGCAGTTTTCGCACTATGCTCAGGCACCGCGCAACATCCAAGAAGAAGTCGTATCAAAAGTTCGTGGAGAAGCCGCGAAAGCATAATACTCTAGAAGAAAGAGCATGAATCAGAAGATCAGAATTAAGCTGAAGTCTTACGACCACAATCTAGTGGACAAGTCCGCCGAGAAAATCGTGAGGACTGTGAAGACGACTGGCGCTGTCGTAAGCGGTCCGATTCCTCTGCCGACCGACAAGAACGTGATCACCGTGAACCGTTCTCCCCACGTGAACAAGAAGAGCCGCGAGCAGTTTCAGGTTTGCTCTTACAAGCGCCTGATCGACATCTTCAGCTCTAGCTCCAAAACCGTGGATGTACTGATGAAGCTTGAGCTTCCCAGTGGCGTCGATGTGGAAATCAAAGTTTGATCACACTTAAAGGAAAAAGGCCATGCCTGGTATTATTGGTAAAAAAGTGGGAATGACCAGCATTTTTGATGCTGATCGCAAATCAATTCCCTGTACGGTGGTAGAAGCGGGCCCCTGTGTGGTCACCCAAATCAAAACACAAGAGAATGACGGTTATACCGCTGTTCAATTGGGTTATGCCGAGAAGAAGGAGAAAAACACTCCAAACCCTATGATGGGTCACTTCAAGAAAGCTGGAACTACTCCTAAGCGTGTGGTTTGGGAAACTGAATACTTCGTTCCTAGTGTCTTCAAGAAAATAGATGGTGGCGAAGGCGCGATCAGCTATGAAGAAGTAGCTGGCGTTGAATTCAAATTGGGTGATGCCATTGACGTCAATATGTTCCGTCCAGGTGAATTCGTGGACGTAATTGGGACGAGCAAGGGCAAGGGCTTTCAAGGTGTTGTGAAGCGTCACGGTTTCGCTGGTGTCGGTGGTCAAACCCACGGTCAACACAACCGTGGTCGTGCACCAGGCTCACTTGGCCCAGGTTCCACACCGGCTCACGTTTTCAAGGGAATGCGCATGGGTGGCCAAATGGGTAACCATCGCGTGAAGATTTCAAACCTTCAAATCTTGCGCGTGATTCCAGAGAAAAACCTTATCGTTATCTCAGGAGCAATCCCTGGACATCGTGGCGGCTACATCTTTATTGAGAAGTAAGAACATGGAACTTATAGTCAAGAATACTAAAGGTGCCGATACAGGTGAGAAGGTGAGCCTTTCCGAAAGCATTTTCGGAATTGAGCCCAACGATCACGCTATCTACCAAGACGTACGCCAAATATTGGCCAATGCGCGTCAAGGCACTCACAAGGCTAAGGAGCGCGGCGAAGTGAGCGGCTCTACCAAGAAGCCTTACCGTCAAAAGGGTACGGGTAATGCCCGCCAAGGCCACAAGCGTTCCCCGCTATGGCGTCATGGTGGTCGTGTTTTCGGACCACGCCCTCGCAATTATGGCTTCAAGCTCAACAAAAAGGTGAAACGTCTTGCACGTCGTTCCGCTCTGAGCTACAAAGCCAAAGAAGCAAAGATCCTTGTTTTGGATACTTTCAACCTCAACACTCCTAAGACGAAAGAGGTCGTAAGCGTTCTCAACAACCTTAAATTGACTGGCGTCAAAGTGCTTATGGTTCTCGGCGACGACAACCAAAACGTTTATCTCTCAGGTCGTAATATACCTAAGACACAAATCGTTCGGGCACAAGACCTCAATACCTATGACATTCTTCATGCCGACCAATTGGTGATTATGAAGGATGCTTTTTCCAAGATCAATGAGCAATTAGGATAAGGCCATGAGTGTACTGAAAAAACCGCTCGTATCTGAGAAAATGGCGCTTCTGAATGAGCGCCATGGACTGAAGTTCAACCAGTATGCATTCAAGGTTGAAATCACATCTTCGAAGCCCGAGATTAAGAAGGAGATCGAAGAGATTTATGGTGTGGACGTGAAGAGCGTACGTACTATGATCTATGCCGGCAAAAGTCGTCAGCGGTATACCCGCACTGGCTTTGTCTCTGGAAAGTCTCCCCGCTACAAGAAAGCGATTGTCACGCTGGCTACGGGTGCTGAGATTGATTTTTACAAAAACATCTAAGCTGCAGCTGAAAAATGGGATTCAAGAAACTTAAGCCGACGACTCCTTCGCAGCGCTTCATGATGGTTTCCGACTTTGCGGAGATCACCAAAAGCACTCCCGAAAAGTCCCTCGTGCATGGCACGAAACGCTCAGGCGGTCGCAACAATACTGGTAAGCGTACCATGCGCTATATCGGTGGTGGTCACAAGAAGCTCTATCGTATCATTGACTTCAAGCGTGAGAAAATAGGAATTGCTGCTACAGTGACTTCTGTCGAATACGATCCAAATCGTACCTCTCGCATTGCCTTGTTGTTGTATGCGGATGGTGAAAAGCGATATATCCTTGCACCAGAAAATCTGCAGGTAGGCCAAACATTGATGTCTGGCAGTACAGCGGAGCCTACGGTTGGCAATACCAAGAAGTTGAAAGAAATTCCGCTTGGTACGATAGTGCACAACATCGAATTGCATCCTGGTAAGGGTGGTGCCATCTGCCGCAGTGCAGGTAGCAGCGCACAGTTGCTTGGTAAAGAGGGCAAATACGTAAGTCTGCGTCTGCCATCTGGTGAGTCTCGTTTGGTGTTGTCGGAATGTATGGCTACAATTGGTTCTGTGGGCAATAGTGACCACATGAATATTAAATTGGGCAAGGCTGGTCGTTCACGTTGGTTGGGACGTAGGCCACGCACCCGTGGTGTCGCGATGAACCCTGTCGATCACCCGATGGGTGGTGGTGAGGGCCGTGCATCTGGTGGCCATCCACGAAGCCGCAAAGGCCTTCCTGCCAAGGGTTACCGCACCCGCAACAAGAAAAAGTACTCCAGCGGATTGATCATCAGTAAGAAGAATAGGAAATAATTGATCTAATATGGCCAGATCTCTCAAGAAAGGACCTTTCATCGACCCGAAACTTGATCGCAAGATTTCGAAGATGAATGGCGCGGGTCAGAAGAGGACCATCAAAACCTGGGCAAGAAGGTGTATGATTTCCCCAGACTTCGTGGGGCACACCTTGGCTGTGCACAACGGCAATAAGTTCATCCCGGTCTTTGTCTCAGAAAATATGGTTGGGCACAAGTTGGGCGAATTCGCTCCCACCAGGACTTTCAGAGGCCACTCGGGCGACAAGAAAAAAGATAAAGGCAAAAGGTAATGGCTGAGCAACTGAAAAATCCGACGCGCAAGGAAAAGATTGCGCAGGGTCTTGAAAAAGCCCCCAAGCGTAAGAAGGCGATGGCCGAGCGTTTCAAAAGTGAGCGCCAAGACACCGCCAGAGCACTCCTGCGTAATAGCACGATTGCGCCACGCAAGATGCGTTTGGTCATTGACTTAGTACGTGGCATGGCCGTGGACAAAGCACTCAATGTTCTGAAGTTTACCGCCAAAGCGGGTGCTGAACCAGTACGCAAGCTGCTAGTATCAGCGATCGCCAACTGGGAAGCTAAAAATGAAGGTGCAAGAGTCGATGATGGAAAGCTCTTTATCAAGGAGGCCTACGTAAATGAAGGTCGCACTTTGAAGCGTTTCCAACCTGCACCTCAGGGTCGTGCTCACCGCATCCGGAAGCGTAGCAGCCACGTTACTTTGATTTTGGACACCAAAGAAGAGAACTGAGAAGAATGGGACAGAAAACACATCCGATTGGACTCCGTTTAGGAATCTCTAAAGGTTGGGAATCCAACTGGTTCGGCGGCAAGTTCTATGCCGATAAATTGATCGAGGACGAAAGAATTCGTGCCTACTTGGAAGCGCGTATCAACCGCGGCGGCATTTCCAAAATCGTGATTGAGCGTACGCTGAAGCGTATCACTATCACGATCCACACTTCCCGCCCAGGTATCGTCATTGGCCGTGGTGGTCAAGAGGTCGATCGCCTCAAGGAAGAAATCAAGAAGCTTACCAAAAAAGATGTTCAAATCAACATCTTTGAAATTAAGCGCCCAGAGCTTGACTCCAAGCTGGTAGGGGAGATGATCGCTGGTCAGCTTGCTGCACGTATCTCTTTTCGCCGGGCGATGAAGACTGCCCTTGCTTCAACCATGCGTATGGGTGCTGAGGGTTGCAAGATCATGTGTGCAGGCCGTTTGGGTGGTGCTGAAATGGCACGTACAGAAATGTACAAAGACGGTCGTGTTCCACTACAGACCTTGCGTGCCGATATCGATTACGCACTCACTGAAGCCAAGACGATCTATGGCATCATCGGAGTAAAGGTTTGGATTTTCAAGGGTGAACTTTATGGAAAAGTTGACCTCTCTCCAAACGCAACTGCACCAGAGAAGCGCGGTGGCAACAATGCGCCTAGTGGTGGCGGAGGAAATGAAAAACGTGGTGGCGGCTTTGATCGTCGTGACCGCGGTGGAGAAAAGACCGAACGTGGTGGTGGCGGTGGCCGTCGTCGTGGAGGTCGTTAATTAGAATTACGGTCATTCATAAAGCGATACAGCAATGCTTTTACCGAAGAGAATTAAATTCCGGAGACACCAGAAGGGCAGGATCAAAGGAAATGCTACACGAGGTCATGAAATCGCCTTTGGCTCCTTCGGGATCAAAGTCATTGAGCCAGCTTTCATTACCAGCCGTCAATTGGAAGCCGCTCGTCAAGCGATTACACGTCGCATGAAAAGGGAAGGCAAGCTCTGGATTCGTATTTTTCCAGAGAAGCCGATGACGAAAAAGCCAGCTGAGGTGAGGATGGGTAAAGGAAAGGGTTCTCCCGAATTTTGGGCAGCGCCAGTCGAACCCGGACGTATCTTGTTTGAGGCTGAAGGGGTTTCTCTGGAAACAGCAAAAGATGCAATGCGTCTTGGTGCCCAGAAATTACCCGCAAAAGTCAAGTTTGTTTTGAGACGCGATTATCAGGAATAAGTCTATGAAGGCAAAAGAGATCAGGGAGCTGACCGACGCGGAGATTCGGGCTCGTATCAATGAAGACGGCGAGTTGCTTCAAAAAATGTACTTCAACCACGCGATCTCCGAGATAGAGAGTCCGGCCAAAATTCGGATTATCAAGCGTGACATTTCCAAGATGCATACTATCTTGGCGGAACGCGAATCCAAAAGCAAAATTCAGTAAGCAACATGAGCACTGAGAATATCATTGAGGAGAGCCGGAACCTGCGTAAGGAAAGGATCGGCAAAGTCTCCAGCAACAAGATGGATAAGTCCATCACCGTGGTTGTGGAGCGCAAAATGAAGCACCCGATCTACGGCAAGTTTGTGAAAAAAACCACCAAGCTGATGGCCCATGATGAAAAGGGCGAAGCTGGGATCGGAGATACAGTACGTATCATGGAAACAAGGCCGCTCAGCAAGAACAAGCGCTGGAGGCTGGTTGAAATTATCGAAAAAGCGAAGTAAAAAATGCTACAGCAGGAATCCCGACTGAATGTCGCCGACAACAGTGGAGCGAAAAGGCTCCTTGTCATCCGTGTGCTGGGTGGAACCAAGCGCAGGTATGCCAGAGTAGGTGATCGCATCATTTGCTCCGTCAAATCTGCCGACCCAAATGGCAACGTGAAGAAAGGCGACGTTGTACGCGCCGTGGTGGTTCGTACTCGTAAAGAGGTGCGTCGCCGTGATGGGTCTTATATCAGGTTTGATGATAACGCCGCTGTTTTGATTAACGGTGAAGGAGAACCGCGCGGAACTCGTATCTTTGGCCCAGTTGCGAGAGAACTCCGTGAAAAAAACTATATGAAAATCGTTTCACTCGCACCGGAAGTGCTGTAAACTGAGATTGATTATGTCCAGGAGAAAATTCAACGAGCGCCCCAAGCTGCATATCAAGAAGGGAGATGAGGTGAGAGTCCTCTCCGGTCGCGAAAGAGCTAAGTCTGGTAAGGTTCTCAAAATTGAGCACAAGCGCGATAAGCGCACTGGTGAGGTTCAGAGCCGCGCAATCGTGGAAGGACTGAACATTGTCACCAAACACAAAAAGCCCGACCAAAAGAGCCCACAAGGTTCTATTGTGGAAACCGAAGCTGGGATCCATATTTCCAACCTGATGTTGATTGATCCCGCTACCAAAAAGGTAACACGCGTCGGACGCCAAAAGACCGAAAATGGTTGGGTTAGAGTAAGCAAGAAAACAGGAGAAATCATTAAGTAACAATGGCTTACGAAGCAAGATTATCGCAAGAGTATAAGTCTCGAATCGTTCCTGCATTGATGACGCAGTTTGGCTATTCATCAGTCATGCAGGTTCCAAAGATTGAAAAGATCTGTCTTTCACGAGGCTTGGGTGATGCTATCTCCGACAAGAAAGTTTTGGAATATGCTGCCAATGAATTTGGGTTGATTTCGGGCCAAAAGCCTGTGATTACCAAATCAAAGAAGGACGTATCCAACTTCAAGTTGCGCAAGGGCATGTCAATCGGTTGTAGAGTTACCCTTCGCCGCGAGCGGATGTATGAATTCCTCGATCGTTTGGTGAACGTGGCCATGCCGCGCATCCGTGACTTCCGTGGGGTTTCGGTTAAATCATTTGATGGACGCGGAAACTACAACTTTGGTATCAAAGAGCAGATCATCTTCCCGGAGATCGATGTTGACAAAATCGACAAGATCGCA
This sequence comes from Bacteroidota bacterium, assembly GCA_031415375.1. Lineage (GTDB taxonomy): Bacteria > Bacteroidota > Bacteroidia > J057 > JADKCL01 > JADKCL01. The sequence continues at coordinate 23,353 of JANORP010000243.1, forward strand.
GGCATGGACATCACAATTGTGACCAGTGCCCGCAATGACGAAGAAGGTTTCGCCTTGTTGAAAGAATTTGGAATGCCTTTCCAAGGCGTCAAAAAAGCATAAGATTATGTCAAAGAAATCCATTATCGCTCGTCAGCGAAAAAGAGAGAAAATGGTCGCCAAGTACGCCGACAAGCGTAAGGCGCTCAAAGAGGCCGGTGATTGGACCGCGCTTGCTTTGTTGCCACGCGACTCTTCTCCCGTCAGGCTTAAAAACCGCTGCCTGCTCACAGGTCGTCCAAAAGCCTATATTCGGAAGTTTGGTCTCTCCCGTATTAAATTTAGGGAACTTGCACTTGCAGGCCGGATCCCTGGTGTAACTAAAGCTAGCTGGTAAGAAGTATGTCAACAGATTCGATCGCAGATTACCTGACTAGGGTCAGGAACGCAATCAGGGCCGGCCACCGCGTAGTCGATATCCCTACGTCCAACATCAAAAAAGCCATCACAAAGGTGCTTTTTGAGAAGGGCTATATCTCGCGCTACAAGTTTGTCGAAGAAGGGCCTCAGGGCTTTATCAAGATCGCATTGAAATACGATACGATCAGCAAACTTCCTGCGATCTCGGGTCTCACCCGGATCAGCAAGCCTGGTCTTAGGAAATATGCTGGTGTGGACAATATCCCCAAAGTTATTAATGGGATGGGTATTGCAATTATCTCAACGTCCAAAGGTGTAATGACCGATAAGGAAGCTAGAGATTTGAACATCGGTGGTGAGGTTTTGTGTTACGTTTATTGATCAAGTATCATGTCAAGGATAGGTAGAAAACCAATCGATGTTCCTGCTGGTGTAAGCATCAGTGTTGATAGCAACAACGTGGTGACCGTCAAAGGTCCAAAAGGGCAGCTTCAACAACGCTTAGATCCTGACATTACTGTCGAGATCACAGACGTTCAGGTTCAAGTGAATCGCCCTACGGATCAAATCAGGCACAGGGCCGCCCACGGCCTGTACCGAACACTGATCTCCAATATGGTTTTCGGTGTGGCACAAGGCTACACCCGTGAACTAGAGTTGATCGGTGTCGGTTACAAAGCCGAGGCCATCGGCCAGGCATTGGAACTCAATCTGGGCTACTCTCACTTGATGATGGTGGTGCTCCCAAGGGAGATTTCGGTAGTAACTGAGACCAAAAAGGGATCCAATCCAAAGATTACGCTTCAAGGAATCGACAAGCAATTGATCGGTCACTTTGCAGCCAAGATACGTTCACTCAGAGCTCCTGAGCCTTATAAAGGCAAAGGTATTCGCTACATTGGTGAGCAGGTTCGCAGGAAAGCAGGTAAAGCAGCAGCTAAAAAGTAAGAAAAAATGACAGCCAACGATAAATTGGAGCGGAGATTCCGCATCAAGAAGGGTATCCGTAAGAAGATTTCCGGGACAGCTGAGAGGCCTCGTCTTTCAGTATTTCGTAGCAATAAGGAAATCTACGCCCAGGTTATCAATGACCTCGACGCTAAGACTTTGGTGGGAACATCTTCCCGTACAAAAGCAATTTCTGGCCAGACTGGTTCCAAAAGTGAGATCTCCCATCTCGTGGGGTTAGAAATTGCGAGATTGGCCAAGGAAAAGGGTATCGATACCGTGGTGTTTGATCGCAATGGTTTTAACTACCATGGCAGATTGAAAGCACTTGCCGAAGGTGCAAGGGCTGGCGGCTTAATTTTCTAATCTCAGCACGATGCAAAATAAAAATAGAGTCAAGAATAGCGACGTCGATCTCACGGAAACCGTGGTCAAGATTGGTCGTGTGGCCAAAGTGGTCAAGGGTGGTCGCCGCTTTAGCTTTGCAGCAATTGTGGTCGTTGGAGATGGTAACGGTACCGTTGGTTGCGGTCTTGGAAAAGCCAAGGAAGTCGTTGATGCCATTGCAAAAGGAATCGATGACGCAAAGAAAAATCTCGTCAAAGTGCCTATTACAAAAAATGGTACTGTTCCTCACCAAACTTTAACTAAATTTGGCGCCGCGAAAGTATTACTCAAGCCAGCTGCACCAGGTACTGGTGTGCTTGCAGGAGGTGCGATGCGGGCGGTGTTGGTTGCTGCAGGTGTCAAAGATGTCATTGGCAAATCTTTGGGTTCATCTAATCCTCACAACGTCGTAAAGGCCACTGTGGAAGCGCTTTGCGCCATTCGTGATGCCTACGGAGTAGCACAACAGCGTGGCGTAGATTTGAATAAGGTCTTTAATGGTTGAGAAAATGACCCAGATTAAGGTAACACAAGTAAGAAGCACGATCGGTCGTCCAGAACGTCAGAAAAGAACGATGGATGCCCTCGGGCTTGGTAAGGTCAATCGTATCGTAGTTCACAATGCTACTCCCCAGATCGTTGGGATGGTGAAGCAGGTGAGCCACCTTGTAAAAGTTGAGGAGGCATAATCATGAATTTGCATACACTGAAACCAGCCGCGGGAGCCACAAGGGCCAACAAAAGACTTGGTAGAGGTCAAGGTTCTGGCGGTGGCGGCACTGCTACAAAGGGTCACAAGGGTGCTCAGTCACGCTCTGGCTACAAATACAGAGCTTGGTTTGAAGGCGGTCAAATGCCGTTGTATCGCCGGATCCCTAAATTCGGTTTCAAAAACAACAATCGCATCTCCTACACGCCACTCAATTTGGATGTCGTTGCAGAAATGTTGCTTGCCAACCCGAATATTAAGGAAATTGACCATGCTTTTCTTACCTTGCATGGCTTTATCTCTAAGGGGAATGAGCGTATTAAGGTTTTGGGTCGTGGCGAGTTGGCTAACTCAGTGATTATCAAGCTGAATAAGTTTAGCAAACAAGCTAAGGCTGCTATTGAAGCTGCGGGTGGAACCGCCATCGAAGTTTGACATGAAAGATTTCATCGAAAAGATAAGGAACATTTTCCGGATCGAGGAGCTGAGGCAACGGATCATTTATACCTTGCTTCTGCTCGCCGTTTTCCGGCTTGGCAGCTACGTGATCTTGCCAGGTATTGATTCCGCGCAATTGGCGTTGGACGTCAAGCAAGGAAGCGGAGGAGGAATCCTCGACTTCATTAACTTGTTTGTCGGAGGCGCATTTGCGAGGGGTGCTATTTTTGCCCTCGGTATCATGCCTTACATTTCAGCCTCGATCATTGTTCAATTATTGGGTGCGGCTTTGCCTTCGATCCAAAAATTGCAAAAGGAAGGTGATAGCGGTCAGAAGAAGATCAACCAGCTCACACGGTATTTGACGGTGCTGATTACTTTGGGGCAAGCAGGAGCTTTTTTGGCCAATTTGAAGGCCATGCACCCAGTTGCTGTCAACCTGTCGAATCCATTTGTATGGTTAACGGCACTGCTGATTTTGACTTCGGGTACGGTGTTCCTTGTATGGCTCGGTGAAAGGATTACAGATAACGGTCTTGGAAACGGAACCTCACTCATCATTGCAATCGGTATTATCTCTGGATTGCCACCTGCATTGTTGAATGAAGCCCGTGCTAACGTCCCATTGCTGTTCTTTGTGGAAATGATTGCCCTTGGACTTGCCACGATGGCTGTTGTTGCAATCACCCAAGCTACAAGGAAGATTCCGATCAACTATGCTCGTCGAGTGATGGGCAACCGGATGGCTGGTGGAATGACTAATAACGCACGTCAGTACATACCGTTGAAGATTAACTCTGCAGGTGTTATGCCGATCATTTTCGCTCAGTCGATTATGTTCATTCCTGCTACAGTTGCGCAATTTTTCCCAGAAAGCTCCTTTTGGAGTTCAACAGGTGCAGTCTTCAACAATCCCAACGGGATGGTTTACAACTTCACCTTTGCATTGTTGATCATCGTTTTCACCTATTTCTACACGGCAATCGTGATTAACCCCAATGACATTGCGGATAATCTCAAAAAGACCGGTGGATTTATTCCTGGCGTGAAGCCTGGAAAGAAGACTTCTGAATACATCGATAACATCCTTTCAAGGATCACTTTGCCTGGCTCGATTGCCTTGGCATTCGTTGCGATCTTTCCTTCTATTGCTAGTGGAATGGGTGTTTCGCAGTCTTTTTCACAATTTTTCGGAGGCACTAGCCTTCTGATTATGATTGGTGTGGTGCTAGATACACTACAGCAAATTGAGAGCTACCTTCTGATGCGTCACTACGATGGCTTGATGAAGTCCGGTAGCCGCACACGGAAGACCCAAGGCGCCTCAGGCGTATCTGCTTAATATGGTAGCAGGACAGGTTATAATCCGCACAGAAGAGGAGATTGACCTCATTCGAGAAAGTTCTTTGTTAGTAGGGAAGACGCTTGGTGAAGTTTCAAAACTTGTGGCACCTGGTGCAAATACCTTGAAACTGGACACGATTGCTGAGGAGTTTATCCGTGACAATGGAGGGATTCCAGCCTTTAAGGATTACGGAGGCAGTCCTGAAACAGGTCCTTTTCCATTTTCTCTTTGCATTTCGATCAATGAGGAAGTGGTTCACGGAATGCCCAACAAGAACAAATTCCTGAAGGAAGGCGATATTGTTGCAATCGACTGTGGAGTGTTGAAGAATGGTTATTTTGGGGATTGTGCCTATACCTTTGAGGTAGGTGATGTAAGCCCCAAAAAGAGTAGGTTGCTCAAGGTAACTAAGGAATCACTTTATCTCGGCCTCAATATGGCGGTGGAAGGTGGCTGGTTAGGAGATATTTCGCAAGCTATTCAGAGCCATGTCGAGACCCATGGATATTCTGTGGTCAGAGAAATGGTTGGTCATGGGATCGGCACTGAACTTCACGCGCCGCCTGAGATTCCAAATTATGGCCGTCGCAAGACTGGATTGCGACTGTTGTCTGGGATGGTGTTCGCGATTGAGCCAATGGTGAATCTTGGTAAGCGCCGGATTAAGACTTTGGCTGATGGTTGGACCATTTCAACTTCTGATGGATTGGCGTCAGCGCACTTTGAACACACCATTGTGGTGCGAGCTGGTAAGTGTGAGATTTTGTCTAGCCACGATTTTATTTTGAATCAATAATTGAATTATGGCGAAACAGTCATCATTAAAGGTGGATGGGGTAATTTTGGAGGCCCTTCCCAATGCTACCTTCAGGGTAGAGTTGGAAAACGGGCATGAGCTTTTAGCTCACATTAGCGGGAAGATGCGGATGCACTACATCAAAATCCTCCCTGGTGACCGTGTCTCTCTTGAAATGTCACCCTATGATTTGTCTAAAGGAAGAATTACATATCGGTATAAATAAGATTTTACCATGAAGGTTAGAGCATCAGTAAAGAAGCGGTCCGTCGACTGCAAGATCATCCGGCGGAAAGGTCGCCTTTACGTGATCAACAAAAAGAATCCACGTTTTAAGCAAAGGCAAGGATAATTATGGCACGTATAGCTGGCGTAGATTTGCCCAAAAATAAAAGGGGCGTAATTGGCTTAACCTATATCTATGGGATCGGAACAACTTCCGCCCACAAGATTTTGGACACGGCTAAGATTGATCACGATAAGAGGGTCAAGGACTGGAACGACGACGACGTCTTGGAAATTCGCCGATTGATCGGTGAATTGTTCAAAGTCGAGGGCGCATTGCGCGCAGAGATCCAAATGAATATCAAGCGATTGATGGACATTGGTTGTTTCCGTGGACTCCGTCATCGCAAGGGATTGCCCGTACGTGGACAGCGTACTCGCACCAATGCACGTACCCGCAAGGGAAGGAAGAAAACTGTGGCAGGCAAGAAAAAAGCCGCAGCTAAGAAATAATTAAGGAATTAACGTTCGCATTCAGCAATGGCAAAAGCAAAAAGAGTAAAGAAGACGAAAGTCGATGCCGTAGGTGTCGTCCACATTACCTCTTCTTTCAACAACATTATTGTCACGATCACCGACCTTAAGGGTAACGTGATTGGATGGGCTTCCTCTGGTAAGATGGGATTCCGCGGCTCGAAGAAAAACACGCCTTATGCCGCGCAAGTTGCTGCGACTGAAGTATCGCGTGATTGCTTCGAACGTGGCCTCCAAACTGCAGAGGTATTTGTGAAGGGCACTGGTTCTGGCCGTGAGGCAGCCATTCGTGCTGTTGCAAACGTGGGTATCAACGTGACCATGATTCGCGACATTACACCGCTTCCTCACAATGGTTGCAGGCCCCCTAAGAAAAGAAGAGTCTAATTTGCAATTTCGCTGGGCGTCGAGTCTTGCTTGTGCAAGTGATGGTGCTGAATGCGATTAAGTTTAATCAAGTAGAAAAATGGCAAGATACAGAGGTCCTAAGGCGAAGATCGCCAGAAGGTTCAAGGAGCCCATCTTCGGCCCAAGCAAGGCCTTTGAGCGCAAAAAGTACGGTCCTGGTCAACATGGCCGCAACCGCCGCTCCAAGCAGAGCAATTATGCTGTGCAGCTCACGGAAAAGCAAAAAACCAAGTACACCTATGGGTTGCTTGAGAAGCAATTTCGCAACTTGTTTGTGAAGGCCGCTCGACGCAAAGGTGTGACGGGCGAGGTGTTCCTCCAATTGTTGGAGTCACGTCTCGACAATACCGTTTACCGCATGGGGTTTGCTGGCACTCGTCGTGCTGCAAGGCAATTGGTCACTCACAAACACATCACCGTCAACGGTGAGGTGATGAACATCGCATCGGCACTCTTGCGCCCAGGTGATGTGGTCGAAGTGCGTGTCAAAAGCAAAGCGCTTGAAGTGGTCAAAGGTGGTAGCAGAAACACTTTTCCTTGGTTGCAAGTTGATAACATGGCCTTGAAAGGATCTTTCCTTCAATACCCTGAGCGCGACCAGATTCCTGAGAACATCAAGGAAAACCTCATCGTGGAGTTGTACTCCAAGTAATATTTGTTCTTCACCCTGAATTCGACTGAGTTACATCATATATGGCACTGCTTGAATTTCAAATCCCCGAAAAGGTGGTCATGGAAAAGGATAGCGACTTCTACGGGAAGTTTCTTATCCGTCCGCTCGAAAGAGGCTATGGCATCACCGTCGGAAATGCCCTGAGAAGGGTTCTCCTTTCTTCTTTGGAAGGTTATGCCTTCACCGCGATCAAGATCCCTGGTGTTGAGCATGAGTTTTCCACAGTCAAAGGTGTCGTCGAAGACGTCACCGACATCGTTCTTAACCTCAAAGGTGTCAGACTCAAGAAGGTGATCGATGGTGACGACAAAATCTTTGTCTCTGTACGTGGCAAAGAAGTCTTTACGGCCGGTGACATCGCCAAGCACACAAATGCTTACGAAATCACCAACCCAGACTACGTCATTTGTCACATCGACAAAAATACTCAGTTCGACATTGAGCTCACTGTAGGCAAGGGCCGCGGCTATCGCCCTGCAGATGAGAATAAAGACCCTAACGCCTTGATTGGTGAAGTGGCCATCGACTCGATCTTCACGCCGATCAAAAACGTGAAATTCAAAGTTGAAGACTTTCGTGTCGAGCAACGTACTGACTATGAGCAACTGCTCATCGAGGTGCACACTGATGGTACTGTGGATCCTGAGGATGCCCTCAAAGAGGCAGCAAATATCCTCGTGAAGCACTTGTGGCTTTTCACCGACGACAAGATCATGCCTGTGGCCGAAGATGCCCCTAAGGAAGATCCAGTCGATGAGAACTATCTTGCCATGCGCAAGGTGCTCAAGACACCGCTTACAGACCTTGATCTCTCCGTGCGTGCCTTCAATTGCCTCAAGGCCGCTGAAGTCAAAACACTTGGTGATCTCGTGAGCTACAACATTGCCGATCTTCTCAAGTTTCGCAACTTCGGTAAGAAGTCGCTGAGCGAGTTGGAAGAACTGGTAGCTGAAAAAGGACTCAGCTTCGGAATGGACGTATCGAAGTACGATCTTGACGAGGACTAATTCGTATTCACCGGGCTGTGGTACCCGGCAGCTCTCTGACTTGGTCAGATAGAGCCCCTGATTTCAGGGTAAGCCGACGGTCACAGTTCGTAAATTTTAAGTATAATGAGACACGGAAAAAAGATTAATCATTTGGGTAGAAAAACTGCCCACCGTAAGGCTCTGATGAAGAACATGTCGATTGCTCTTCTCATTAGCCCTAAGAAGCGGATTTTCACAACAGTTGCAAAGGCTAAGGCGCTTCGCCAGTACGTCGAGCCGCTGATTACTAGGGCTAAAGAAAACACGACGCACTCACGTCGTACTGCTTTCTCTTACCTCCAGAACAAAGAAGCCGTCAAGGAGCTTTTTGGTCAGGTTGCAGACAAAGTTGGTGATCGTCCCGGTGGCTACACACGCATCCTGAAAATTGGTGCTCGTCAAGGCGACAACGCGGAGATGGCACTGATCGAATTGGTGGACTTCAACGAATTCATCACCGAAAAACCCAAGAAGAAATCTAGCCGTCGTCGTAAGAAGACAGTCGGCGGTGCGGCTGCAGCAAAACCTGCTGTTGAAGTACCAAAGGTAGATCTTGGCAAAGTCGAGGCTCCAGCAGCTGTGAAAGACAGCACAGAGGAAACTTCAGGCGAAGCAGAGTAATTCTGGTTTGCTTCCAAAAATAAGATGGCGCCCTTGTGGCGCCATTTTTTTGCTCTATTTCCTAGAGTTTCAAGACGAATAGCAGGCGATGACTCGGGGATCGGGATCCATGATACAGCTATTTTGTATGGGCAACCAGCCCTTGTTGTATAACTCTTTACGAATGATACGCATCATTCGTGGATTTCGAACTTGATTCGGTAGTGACCGTCGAAGGCTTATCCTTACTTGATGCGCGTATGTTCGAGGACATGTATGGCATCACGTCGTAGCATCGAATCATTGCTCACACCATCAGCTGTAGCTTTCTGGGCAATGATTTGCATCCAGTTTGCATCATTGCGAATGTCGTTGCTGAGCCGCGTGATCTCTGGTTCGCGCCATGCTGGATCACGGTAGCGCCGTAAGGCATCCTCCACAAAACCCCAACTAAATTCCTTGAGATTCGCGTCGGCAGTGAAGAGAATGATCAAGTCTTGGGCTTCGATCTGTTTGAGGATATCGACTTGGTCATTGCGCAACGGCACCATGCTGCCCCAGGTATGCAGTTCGTTGTGGTAAAACCACAACGAAGACTTCGCAAAGCAAGTACCTGAGAAATCGGTGAATGCCTTGAAGAAATAGCTGTCACCGATGGTCATGACGCTTAATTTGGGTTCGACACCGGTCCATTTTACCTTAGGGTAGGCCATCGGAGACCCATGATGGGGAAAGAGAAGATTCATGCCGCGATCGATATCGTGGTCTTGACCTTTCGGTGTTGGACTCCA